>NZ_CP133133.1:2611471-2937905 GCF_030908625.1 Paludicola sp. MB14-C6
ATTAAAGCAAGAAAAAAAAGTAAAAATAATAATGATACAAGATGAATAAAAAAATATTACGATTTTAATTAAAAAAACAATACGAAATGATAAATAATTACAAAAAAGTGCAAGATAATATGATATTTTGCTTATCGATTATGCTATGATTTAGACATCGGAATGAAAGATTTCGATAATGAGGTGGAAAATGAGTTTCAATCAAACAGATTGTTTTAATTTAGAAATGGCGCAAGAATGTATTTCTGCTTTTAGCGAAGCTACGGGTCTAGGAACCGCCATCGTAGGATTTGATGGCGAATGCTATGCAACCTATGGCTTTAGCTGTGAAAACTGTAAAGTAAAAAATCTTGTGCATCAGACAACCAAGAATGCTATTGAATGTGATGATGTTCATTTATATGGTATGCTGCAAGCGCAACGATTTGGTGGAAAGTATATTTATTTTTGTCCTGCCGGATTTAATTTCATTATTTCGCCGATTATGTCAACAGAAGGTGCGGTGGCGTATGCCAAAGCAGGTCCTTTTTTAATGGTAGATCAAGAAGATTACATTAAATATGATCTATTAGACTTATTAAAGATACCGCAAAGTAAAATTGAAAATATTGTAAATCTGTTAGAGCCAGTTCCATATATGGCGCCGGAAAAGGTTACAAAACTATCTACTTTATTATTTATGTCCATTGGATTTGTAAATAATATAAAGATTTGTAACGACATGTTGAAAACCAAAAATTCAGATGAAATTCAAGGCCATATCGGTGACATGCTCCGTTCCTTAAAAGCACAATATGTTGAAGAGGATGTTGCATATCCTTTTGAAAAAGAAAATGAATTGATTTCAGCAATTATCGATGGAAATAAAGCGGAAGCAAACCAACTACTGAATGATTTATTGGGTTATATCTTCTTTTATTCAGGCGGAAAATTTGAAGTCATTCGAGCAAGAGTGTTTGAATTACTTGTTTTATTATCTCGTGCAGCTGTAGAAGGTGGTGCGGATGCGGAACATATTTTCACCTTGAATTGTGGCTATTTTGAAGAGATTAACCATTTAAAGAGTATTGATGAGCTGTGTTTGTGGCTTGTTGAAATTATGAATAATTTAACTGATTATGTTTTCCGTTTTACTGATGTTAAACATGTGGATATTATTCGTAAATCTGTTGACTATATTCGTCGCAACTTTGCAAAAAAGATTACTTTAGAAGATGTTGCTTCGTATGTATTTTTATCACCATCTTATTTTAGCAAAGTGTTTAAAGATGAGATGGAAATGAATTTTAATGCATATTTAAATAAAGTAAGAATAGATAAAAGCAAACAGCTGCTTATGAATGAAAATATTCGATTAGTAGATGTATCAGGTTTAGTCGGCTTCGAAGATCAAAGCTACTTCAGTAAAGTTTTTAAGAAACTAACCGGTGTTACACCAGGTAAGTATAAAGAATCCAGAGGGAAAATCAAAAATTAACGAAGAACTGAGAGGGAAATAAGATGAGTATTTTAGTTGAAATTTCTGAGAACCTACAAAAAGGTAAAGCAAAGATGGTAAAAGAGCTTGTTTCACAAGCAATTGAACAAGGCATTAACGCAAAAGAAATTCTAGAAAATGGTCTTTTAGATGGAATGGGTATCATTGGAGAAAAATTTAAGAAAAATGAAGTTTACGTTCCTGAAGTTTTAATTGCAGCTCGTGCAATGAATGCAGGCGTTGAATTATTAAAACCTTTACTAGCTGATTCAGGCGTTGAATCAAAAGGTAAAGTATGTATTGGTACTGTAAAAGGAGACTTACACGATATCGGTAAGAACCTTGTTAAAATGATGATGGAAGGCAAAGGCTTAGAAGTTATCGATTTAGGAACAGACGTTGATGCAGATACTTACGTTAAAACTGCAATTGAACAAGACTGTCAAATCATTTGCTGTTCTGCGTTGTTAACAACTACAATGGGCGTTATGAAAGAAGTAGTTGATGCTGCAGATAAAGCAGGAATTCGTGAAAAAGTTAAAATTATGGTTGGTGGTGCACCAATTACAGATGCATTTTGTCAACAAATCGGTGCAGATAAATATACTCCTGATGCAGCTTCCGCAGCTGATGCAGCAGTAGAACTTTGCAGATAATTTATTATAATATGTATGAAAAAGAATGGAACGACATCGTCCCATTCTTTTTTTATGCTGTCTTATACTAAAATCATAAAGTAAAGGTTTCATCAAATTCCTATTATGAGTTTGATGAAACCTTGGGTTATTTAGTCAGTATATTTACACACACATTTAAAACATCATTTGATTTTTACAATTGGGTGATACATGACCACATTATCATGGTGGTCAATAATGTATTTAAAAACTTGTTTTTTTGTATTCATGAGATTTTATTTCATTTGAATTCAAATTTTGTATTGTTATATCTTGTTAGTTATATAATTCAATCTCATAAATTCTAGCTGCTTTATCTGTAGTTTGAGTTGCGGTAGTAATATAAAGTCTTACATATCTTGCACTAAATGCGGTTACGGTTCGATTGGTTGTGCTTGCAGTATTGTTGGTTACTACATCAACATCAGTCCAAGATGTACCGTTTGTACTCTTTTGTAGTTTGAAATTCTTCGTGTTCCATTGGGCAGATTCGCCACCTGCACCGGCATGTTTTACAACCCATCTGCTGATTGTGCGAGTTTGACCTAAATCAAGTTTGAGCCATTTATCAGTAGTGGATGTTGAGCACCATTTACTATTGTTAATAACAGAACCATCGACAGCTTTTGCAGGAGTTTCTCCACTTACATATTGATTAGCAGTAGCAGTAGCATTTAAAGCTAAGTTATTGCCTACCGGTGGTGTAGAAGAGAAAGCGTTGTTAATTGCTGCTGCATAATCAGCAGTTGCATTTGGGCTGGAAAGCTGCATCATGTCATCATAGAGCCACATGAATCCGCCTACGGAAGAACTTGACCAGTTGGTTAGTTGTGATTGAACAGAACTTGCAGTATCACCGCCGCTAGAGCTGTTTAAGCACCATAAACCAGGAATGACATCCATTCCCATATAGCCTTTCCATGCTGAAGGAGAGTTGCTTGAACCGCCTGCATAGCATTGTAAATATACACGGTCAACAATAGAAGTACCCAATTGATTTTTTACGCTGGACCAGTAATAATCGTTGGTATAAGGGCATAATGCAACCTTATAACCAAGAGTATTACACATTTGTCCAAATTGTACAGAAGAAGCAACGTCATAACAAGATTCATCATCATAGTTAACAGCATCAGCGCCTGTTGCTGCTTTTAATGCTTGGAAGTTTCTATATAGAATACTACTGCTTCCTGTTCCTTGAGAGTTTATAAGATCTCTAATATTTTCAAAATCACGACATCCCCATGCACCAATACTTACTTCAATACGATTTACAGAAGTAGGAGCAGTCTTTAGTGTTGCCCATTGTGTAACCCAAGCTTGCTGTCCTACATAGTTACCACCAGAACAAACAAGAGAATCATTTAATACTAAATCACCATTTGCGTTAACATGGATAGACCAAATGATAACGGTATTGAAGCCTGATGCTCTTAGATCGTTCATTACGGATTGACCACCTTGGTAGAAAGGACCACCACCAAATATAGCGGAAACCGGTTGGGTGGTTGCACTAACATTTTGTGTGGTAATTGGAGCTATGCAGATTAGAAGACAACACGTAATAATGATGCTGAGTAATTTTTTTTTCATAATAAGCTCTCCTTTACTTGTATAAAATGTGTTGGTTGTTGAACGATAGGTGTGTGTAAATAGTTACCCGAAACAAATAAAGATAATTAGATTAGATCCTTTATTTCTAACTTTATTGTATAATATTTATATGGAAAATGTTGTCAATTTATAGTTTTCAGAAAAATATATTTTAAATACTCGCAACTTGAATTTTACGAAAGATAGCACAATCCAGATTAGTAAAAGCAATAGATTTTAATTTGATTTTTGTTGGAATCATCATATATTTTTCAAGACATGCATAACATAGAGTGAGTGAATCAAATGGGAGGTATGAAGATGAATCATTCTTGTTATCAGGAATTAAGTTATGAACAAATTTTGCAAAACATACAATCCGATGGCTTTTGTTATCTTGCGTTAGCTTCTGAGCAAGGCGTGCCTAGTGTAAATGCTATGATGTATGCATATACATATCACGATAAGCGTTTGGTAATTTACATGGCGGCGAGTGAAAACAGTGAAACAATTCATATTTTAAAAGGGAATAATGCAGTAGACATACTCTTAATGCGAAGACAGCCTATGATGAACGCTTATTGCTATGACTCCGTTCATTTAACGGGGTGTGCTATTAAGATAGCTGATGAAAATGAACAAGCTTATATATATGATTTACTTTTAAGGCGAGAAAAGGAAACCAGAAGATATATGGAAAAATGTATGAATGAGCAAGATGCTGTATTTTTTAAAATTGATATTGAAAGTTCTTCCGGTCGGAGATATAATTTTTAACAAAACGCCAATCCTTGAATTCGGATTGGCGTTTAAAACTTTCCATTAAGATTTATAATTTTATATTTGGGAGATTTCAATTTAGTTATTGCTATGAAGTTATTGGGCTATCCGCCCAAACCTGACTATGCTTTTTGGCAATCACCCCAAAAAGCATAGAGAAAAAACGCTTTATTTCTCAAAATTGTTTTTAATATAACATCGCGCCTATACTTGTATAAAGTTGTTAAGATTAAGCTTGTGCTATATTATTATTTATTTACTCCCTTAGATAATTTTCTGTAAAACTGTTATGCGAACAGCAATTGTTCCACGCGGTTAATATTTGATTAAGTCGTCTTTTCTACTCCATGTCATTTTCGAAAAAACAATTTTCGCAAGTAAATTTCTTTTGATATTCATCTTTCCTTGCGCTTTGAATTTCTCTACATGCTGAAACGCCAATCCTTCAATTCGGATTGGCGTTTACTTTATATTTTCAGTTTTTTGATGCCTTCTTTGCATATGTCATTCAACTTACATTCCATGCATTTTGGTGAGCGAGCGGAGCAGGTTTCACGTCCAAAATGGACAAGTCTATGACAAAAGTTTCCCGATTCCTTTGGATCGAGTATTTTGCGTAATTCATCTTCGGTTTTCTTAGGATCTTTGCTTGAAGTAAGCCCAATTCTTCCACAAATGCGAATACAATGCGTGTCTGTAACAATGGAGGGCTTACCGTAAATATCGCCAACGATTAAATTAGCTGTTTTTCGTCCAACACCCGATAGCTTGGTAAGTTCTTCAATTGTATCGGGTAAAATACTATCATAATCTGCAATCAGGCTTTTGGACATATTAACAATATCCTGTGCTTTTGTTCTGTAAAATCCACAAGAGTGAATAAGACGTTCAATATCTTGAATATCGGCATCAGCAAAAGATTGTAGAGTTGGATATTCTTGAAATAAATCTTTGGTAACAATATTGACTCTTGCATCTGTACATTGAGCGGAAAGTCTAGTCGCAATGAGCAGTTCATAGGGTTTCTCTTTATGATATTCAAGGGAGCAAGTAGCTTCCAGATATAATTGTTTTAGTCGTTCTACAGCAATAGCAGCACGTTCTTTTTTGGTCATAATGGATCTCCTTTATAAAAGCCAATATCAAATACGCTAGAAATAGATTTGGCAATTGATTATATTAATCATATCGTTAGAATGGTGAACTGTAAACAAATTTATTTTACAATTTTTAAAAAATTCACAGATTGGTATTTGCTATTCTATAAATCAAAGTGTATAATTTATAGTAATGAAACTAAGGAAAGGTAGCTTGTGTTAATGAACAGATACGCACATATTGATTGCCCAATTTGTGGAAAACCGCTTGATGATGGCAGTGCAGTTGTTGTATGTCCAGATTGTGGTGCACCATATCATTTAGAGTGTTATAAAATAAATCAACAATGTATCTTCCAAGACCTTCATGAAAAAAATGAAGAATGGAAGCCACCTATAAAAGAAACTTTTGATTCCAAATTCGATGGACACTCCGAGTTTCGCTGCTCTCGTTGTGGAACTCTCAATCCTCCTGAAGGAATCTTTTGTCAAGTTTGTGGCAACCGATTAAGTGATCAAACGGAAGAAAACGATAATTTGAAACAACCATTTGGTCAAATGCCACCTTTTGGCGGAGGATTTACTCCTCCTGGAATGCCACTAAACCCTTTTATATCACCATTCGGCGGTGTCTCACCCGACGAAGAGATTGATGGAGTTGCAGCGAAGGATTTAGCGATTTTTGTGGGAAGAAACTCCCATTATTTTTTACCACGCTTTAAGTATTTAGCTTCATCAAAAGGGAAGATAACAACTGTTAACTGGGCGGCTTTCTTTTTTTCCGGTATATATTTCTTATATAGAAAGATGTACGGCATCGGAATTTTATTGATTTTAATTAATATATTTTGTTCCATTCCAGATGTGATAAGCGCTATCGCCATGATTAACTCAATCGGAACGTTAGACACAACCATTGTGAATACCGATTCGCTAACAACGATAGGCTTGATAACAAGCTTAATTAGTATGAGTGTACGCTTATTTTGTGGATTTATGGCTAATAAATTATATAAAAAGCATACTTACAAAAAAATTGCAAAAATAAAAGAAGAAACGCAAGGACAAAGCGAAGAAGTTTACGTAAAAACGCTAACACAAAAGGGCTCTGTAGCAGTAAAGTTATTGTTTACATTATTGATGATATATTTAGTTGGTTCATTTGTTCTTACTTTTATTGCATTGCCATATATCTAAAAATTTGATTTCTCTGAATATTAAAAAGTGCTATAAGCCTGCTTATGGCGCTTTTATATTGTGCAAAACATTACTTTTTGAGATGTATAGGAATTGTCTTGACAGAGAAATCGAATTCTGATATACTAATATGTATTAGCGTGATTAGTATGCGGTTTTGCGTTTAAAAACGTTAATTTGTCGTATGTTTACGACCACCCGAATGATTTCATTTGGGACATCCTTGCTCTATGCTTAACATAGGGCCCAAAGTCCAAAAGGAGGTGCTTTACAAATGGCTAAACTACAAGAGAAATACGAGGCAATTATCGTCCTAAGTACAAAATTAGGTGAAGACGGCATTAAAGCGGTTAACGAAAAAGTTAATGAGCTTATCGCTGCAAACGGTGCAATCGAGTCTGTTGATGAGTGGGGCAAACGTAGACTAGCTTATGCTATCAACTACGAAACAGAAGGTTTTTATACTTTGTATAATTTCACTGCTAACCCAAGCTTCCCAGCTGAGCTAGACCGTGTATTAAAAATCACTGATGGTGTTCTTCGTTCTTTAATCACTACTAAACCTGGCAAATAAGAGGAGGATGACTTATGTTAAACAGAGTTATTCTTATGGGAAGATTAACAGCAGATCCTGAATTAAAATCAACTCCTAGCGGAGTATCTGTAACGAGTTTTTCCATTGCTGTTGAAAGAAATTTTGCTGATAAATCAACCGGTAGTCGTCAAGCTGATTTTATTAATATCGTTGCTTGGAGACAAACTGCAGAATTTATTAGTCGATATTTTTCAAAGGGCAGAATGATTGCATTAGAAGGTAGTATTCAAACAAGAAGCTATGAAGACAAAAATGGTAATAAACGTACTGCATTTGAAGTAGTTGTAGATCAAGCTTACTTTGCTGATAGTAAACAAAGTGATGCGGGAGCTTCAAAGCCTTCAAACAATTTCCCAACACCGGAAAGTTTTCCTGAACCTGCAAAAGGAACAGGATTCTCAATCGGAGATTTTGAAGAAATTGATACAGACGATAGCGATTTACCATTCTAAGCCTAATTAAATAAGGAGGTAATTGAAAATGGAGAGAAATAATCGTTCTTTTGATAGAAATGATAAAGGCGGACGTCCAGGTGCAAGAAGACCACGTAAAAAAGTTTGTGCTTTCTGCGTAGACAAAGCTGAATTTATTGATTATAAAGATGTTGCTAAACTAAGAAGATTTGTTTCTGAAAGAGCTAAAATCGTTCCAAGACGTGTAACAGGTACTTGTGCTCGTCACCAACGTGAACTAACAACAGCAATCAAACGTGCAAGACACGTAGCTCTTTTACCTTACGTAAGCGAATAACTTATAACTGTAATCCCTGTATGAAAATACAGGGATTTTCGTTTGTGTTATTTAAGGCTCCCCCTTGGGTGGAGCTGGCTGCAAAGCAGACTGAGGATTAGGTTTATGCAGAAAAATATATAATAAGAAAAGTTTGTTTGTAAAATCCTCTGTCACGCACGGCGTGCCACCTCCTTTGGAAAAGGAGGCAGGGGTTAAGGCTTTTTTGAAAACGAGATATAAAATCCAAAAAGGAGATTACGCATCGTAATCTCCTTCATCTTTTTGTTGCCTTTAGGCTTAATAAAACCCCTGGTTCTACCAGGGGTAGGTAAAAAAGCCTTGGCAAAAATAAAACCTCCATGTTAAAATAGTGACGGTTTGGCGACCGTATCACAAAGATAACAAGGAGGAATTAAGCAATGAAAAATGAAGTAAAACAGACAGCACATTCAAGTTATAGGTGCGAATACCATATAGTGTTTGCACCAAAATATAGAAGAAAAATAATTTATAAAGATTTGCGAAGAGATGTAGGTGAAATATTTCGAAAATTATGCACAGAAATGAAAGTGGAAATAATAGAAGCGGAGGCATGTGTAGATCACATACACATGTTAGTAAGTATTCCACCGTATATGAGTATATCACAGTTTGTAGGAACACTCAAGAGTAAGAGTGCACTGATGATATTCGATAGGCATGCAAATTTAAAATATAAATATGGATCACGAAATTTTTGGTGTAGAGGTTATTTTGTAGATACAGTAGGAAAAAATGAAAAGAAAATAGCAGAGTACATTCGAAACCAATTAGAAGAAGATTATGCAAAAGACCAAATTTCATTTAAAGAATATACGGACCCGTTTACGGGTAATCAAGTGAAATAGGGCAAAAAACAAACAGCCACTTATAGTGGCTGCCTGTAATTGTGATGCGATGACAAACTTTCAGCACCCCTTTGAGGGGTCAGCACGAGTTGACCCTTCTAGGGTCTGAGCAAACCACTAGTTCACTAGTGGTTTTGATTTCTCTGACATCCAAATATGTTCACTTTCATGACGTTTCGGTCTTCCCATTAAATCACGAACGGCTTCTTGAATATCCTTATTTTCATAAAGTACACTATAAATAGCGGCAACAATCGGCATATCCACATTGTATTTTTTACTGAGCTGATATGCAACCTTGGTTGCAGCACATCCTTCAACCGTCATGCCAACACGAGCAATCGCATCTTCAGAGGACAAACCCTGCCCAATAAAGATTCCGCAACGGCGATTACGAGAATGCATACTCATACAAGTAACAATTAAGTCACCTACACCGGTAAGTCCCGTAAAGGTTTCGCTTTGTGCACCCATTGCAGTACCTAAACGTGCAATTTCTGCAAGCCCTCTTGTCATTAAAGCAGCCTTTGTGTTATCGCCTAAGTTCATGCCATCGCAAATACCCGCGCATACTGCAATAATATTTTTTAATGCACCGCCAAGCTCAACGCCTAGGATATCGTCGTTCACATAAACTCTAAGGTTAGTGTTCATCATAACATCTTGTACATATTGTGCACTAGCTCTATTTTTACAAGCAGCAACAATTGTAGTAGGAACACCTCTTGCAATCTCTTCAGCATGAGATGGGCCGGAAAGTACAACAACATCATTATTAGGTAATTCACTTTGAATCACTTGAGAAAGATGAAGCATTGTAGATTCTTCAAAGCCTTTTGCTACGTTTACAAGAATCGTGTCTCTAGTTACATATGGCTTTACTTTAAGCGCTACTTCACGAACGAATTTTGATGCTACTGCAAAGATAATTAACTCGCAATCCTTTGCTTTTTCTATAGCAGTAGTCAGTTCGATTGAGAAATCAACTGCAATTCCGGGTAGCAGCTTTCTGTTTTCACCATGTAAACGAATTTCTTCGATTTCACTTGGAACAGCAGACCACATGCATACATTATGACCGTATTTGTTTAAGGTAACCGCAAGAGAAATACCGAATCCTCCTGCGCCAAGTACCATGATGTTTGCCATTTTAATCATCCCTTATATTGTTTATTTTCTTTTAAAAGATAGTTTGCTTTCCTTGCCATGAAGCAAGCGTGATATATTAGAGCGATGCATAAAGATAATAAGCGCAGAAATACACAATGCTAAGATCAACTGTGTTAAGCTAAAAGTAGATGTTTTTAGATAATAAAATAGCTGCGTTGTAATAGGAAATAGAATACATGCTACAATAGAGCCAAAAGAAACATATTTGGTAAATATAACAGCTAATAAAAAGCCAATAAAGCAAATTGTTCCGGCAATCGGCGATAAAATCATTACTGCTCCAAAGGATACTAAAATACCCTTACCACCTCTAAATCCATAATAAAGAGGGAAGTTGTGTCCAAGTAATGCCGCAATTGCAACAATGTAATCAGCAACATAAAAATCGTTAACTCCTGCAATATAGTGTAACAGTAATCGCACTAAAATAACAGAAAGAATTCCTTTTGAAAAATCACCAATTAAGGTAAGTAATGCAGGTCCTTTTCCAAGTGTACGCAATACATTCGTTAAACCGGCATTTCCGCTTCCATGGTTTCGAATATCGTCATTGGCAAATAGTTTTGTGATAATAATTGCAAAATTACAACTACCAAGTAAATAAGCAACAACTGTAGCGCCAATTGTGCAAAGAATAACAGGTAACGTCCAAGCCATATAAAAGCCTCCAAAATTTGTGTTTAGTTAATAAAAGGTTTCTTATTCTTCACGTTGTCTGATAACAAAATGAATTGGTGTTCCAGTTAGCTGGAACGTTTCTCTGATTTGATTTTCAATATAGCGAACATAAGAAAAATGGAACAGCTCAGCTTTATTACAAAAGCAAACAAATGTTGGTGGCTTTGTGGATGCTTGTGTCATGTAGTAAATTTTTAAACGCTTTCCTTTATCGGATGGTGGTTGAACTCTTGCTGTAATATAGCTTAATAAATCATTTAATTTACCTGTAGAAATACGAATTGCATTGTTATGTGCTACAAGGTTAATCATTTCGTATAGTTTATTGATACGTTGACCGGTTTGAGCGGAAATGAATACAAATGGTGCATAAGACATGAAACTAAAATCAATAGAAAGCTTGGTTTCAAATTCTTTCATTGTTTTATCGTCTTTTTCAATCGCATCCCATTTGTTAACAGCGATAATACAAGCCTTTCCTTGCTCATGTGCATAGCCTGCAATTTTTGAATCTTGCTCTGTAAATCCTTCTGTAGCGTCAATCATCATTACGCATACATCTGCACGTTCAATTGCCATATATGCACGCAATACGCTGTAGTGCTCGATTTTCTCAAGTACCTTAGAACGCTTGCGAATACCAGCTGTATCGATAAATACATATTTTCCATAATCATTTTCTATGATAGTATCAACAGCATCACGGGTTGTGCCTGCAATATTAGAGACAATCATACGGTTTTCACCGGAAATTTTGTTAATCAAAGAAGATTTACCTACGTTTGGTTTACCGATAATTGCAACTTTGATGTAATCTTCGTTATAATCATCTTGCGTATCTTCTTGAATATGAGCGAAAACAGCATCTAATAAATCACCTGTTCCATGACCATGCACACTGGAAACAGGGTAGATTTCGCCTAAACCGAGGTTATAGAATTCGTAAAAATCAGCAGGTGGACTACCAACGTTATCACATTTGTTTACGCAAACAATAACGGGTTTTCCACTCTTTTGAAGCATAGAAGCAACATCTTGGTCCGTTGCAGTAACACCGCTTTTTACATCTACAACAAGAATAGTAACGTCTGCATTTTCAATTGCAATTTCAGCTTGCTGCTTCATTTGGGATAATATTACGTCATCGGAAGATGGCTCAATACCGCCTGTATCTACTAAAAGAAAGCGACGATTCAGCCATTCACATTCTGAAAAAATTCTATCACGTGTTACACCAGGAGTATCTTCAACAATAGAAATTCTTTGCCCCACTAATTTGTTGAATAATGTAGATTTTCCTACATTAGGTCTGCCGACAATTGCGACAACAGGTTTTGCCATATTTATATGTCCTCCATATTTCTACTAATACTAATTTCATTTCAAACAACTCATTATATTTTTAAATGGGAATTAGCATAAATCATATTGGTCAGTTTGGTATCGGTTAAATTACCGGTTCTTTATTTCCAATCAGTGCATCAAGCACCTCATATCCATCATTTTCGGTTAAAACAATCGGAATATGCAAAGCTTCTTTTACTTGTTCCAATGTAACATCATCTAAAAACATATCTTGCTCATGACGAAGCATACAAGTAGGCAGAATTAACTGCTCGCCAAGGTCAATTCCTTTTAGTTGGTTTATTAAATCCGAGCCGGTAACCAATCCTGCTACAGTAATTGTTTTACCGAAGAATTCATTTTCAATTGCGATTACATTACACTCTAAATTATGCCATTTTTTCTTAAGTTCGTCAACAAGGTTTTGAATAAAAGGTCTTGCATCCACGCCTGTAGCAACGGTGATTTTTCTTGATTGATTTGATTCGTCTATATCCTCTAAAGCAGATTGAAATTCTTGCTTTTGTAAAGCAATTACGCCAACACCATTGTCGAGTTGAGCAAAATCTTCATAATATTCCGCATCGGGAATAGGGCGTTTGGCTTTTATATAAAATTCATCTGCCGGATAAGCAATTCTTGTACCATGTTTTTGATAAAATTCATGGTTGAATGCTTCAATTAAATCAATCGTTTCGCTAGCAGACTGTTGATCGTAAGTTTGTAATTCCGCTAGGTTTTGGCGATATTTTGTAATTCCAACCGGAACACAAGCTATGGTTTGTACGCTAGGGTATAGTTTCGATAAATCATTTAAGCTTTTGGTTAGCTCATCTTTGTCATTTAAGTTACGACAAAGCACCAATTGGGTATTGATTTTTATATTAGCTTTTGCAAGGGTTTCAATATATTTTAAAACATCCCCGGCAAAACGGTTTTTCATCATTTTTATACGAAGCTCGGGGTTGGTTGTATGCACAGAAATGTTAATTGGGCTGATGTGCATTTTAATAATTCGGTCTATTTCTTCAGGCTTCATATTGGTTAAGGTAATATAATTACCGAATAAAAAGGAAAGTCGTTCATCATCATCTTTGAAGTATAAGCTTTCTCTCATTCCGCAAGGCAGCTGGTCAACAAAGCAAAAAACACATTTGTTGGTGCAGCTATGCTGTTTGTCCATTAAATAGGTACTAAATTGAACGCCAATATCTTCATATTCGGGTTTGTTTATTTTAATTTTTTTATGCCTACCATTTGCTTTGATTACTTCAATGGAAAGCTTTTCGTCAGCAGAATAAAAGTCATAGTCTAAAATATCATGTATTTCATTATCGTTAATGGAAACAATGGTATCGTCGATACAAAGCTTCTTTTTTTCCGCTATACTTTTTGGAGTGATTCCGGTAATGATAACACTCATAGTGCCCTCCAATCTGAAATCTGTTAAAAGAATTACAATATTATTATGGTATTAATGATTTAATATTATGTTAAAGTTCGTAAATGAAATAAGATGCACTTACTAAAAAACTGCCGCCAAAAACAATGGCGACAGTCTTTCAATACAAAACAAGCGAATTGTTAACTAAAGGTTGCGCAAGCCAGAAGCATTTTGCAATTATGCTTCTTTTTTAATAACTTGAACGCCTTTATAATAACCACAATTACCACATACTTTATGTGGAGCTTTCAACTCACCGCATTGTGTGCATTTAGAAAATGCAGGCATATCTAGCTTCCATACGCTAGCACGTCTTTTATCTCTTCTTGCTTTGGATACCTTTCTCTTTGGTACAGCCACAATGAGCACCTCCTTTTATACTTTAGGTCTATTCTAGTAGCTAATCAAAGCCTCTTAGTCTTGGTCATCAACTAATAACTGACTTAAAACCGCTAGTCTCGGATCAACTTCATTTTTTTTGCATAGACAACTCTTTTGGTTTAAATTCACGCCACATTTAGGACATAAACCTTTACAATCAGGTTTACAAAGTAGTTTTGATGGTAGATTCAAAAGGATATCAGAAACACACAATTCATCTAAATTTAGACGATTATCCTCAACTACAAAGTACTCATCATTGTCAGTATTTAGCTCAGTCACTAAAATTTGCTCAAAAGCAAAATGAAAGTCACGGTCAAAAACCTCTAAGCATCTGTCACAATGGAGTTTTAAAGTAAAGTCAGCAGTATATTGCAATAATACGATGCCGGCCTTATTCGAAACCTCACCTTTTACATTCACTGGGGATGTAAATGGATGATCGTTAAATAGTTCGTAATCGGACAAATCCAACGCATAATCAAATGAAAAAGACTCGCCAATAATATCGAAAACTTGTTTTAACTCAATAATCATATTTACACCTCTATCGCTATGCCTATCTATTATATATAATTCTCGAATAAATGTCAAGGGCTATCACTTTATTTGTTTGTATGTTGAGCTATTTTTTCAACAAAAATAGAAAACAAAAGCCATTGCGATTTATAAAAGTCCAATATCGCTATTATAACATATAATTGTATTTCTGTAAATGGAAAAGAAAAGGGGAGAGAGCTTTGTTTTTATTCATAATCACCTGGGATAGGCTTCTTCACAATATCTTTTAAATTTTGTGGTACAGAATAACTGACTATATGTTTGAATTCTTTTAGTTTTACTTCCCCTGTTTCATATGCATAAAATGAAATTTCATCAATGCCAACAGTATCATGTGGACCAATAAATGGTTCACTAGTAAATACAATGATGCTTGTGGTATGCTGAGATAATATTTGTTTCACAGTTATACGGTGAAAATCTACCGTTGGCGTTATTGTAAAATAGTCACTATAAAAATCATTCGAAGCATTTTGTATTGCTTTTAAATATGTTTTAACTATTACAGTGTTGCAATCAGATTCTGTTTTATAGGTGTTTTGCGTGACTTTAAAATTATTGGTGTTGTTTTGACTATAGCACAAAAGCCCAACAAATAACCCTAAAATAAGTAGAGCAATATATATAACGTTATTTTTGCAACTCATTTTAATAACCTTATTCATCACCATCACCTCATACAATAATATGATTGTTTGAGCGTTACAATGATAAGTTTTTGATTGGGTATAAAATGTGATAAGATATCCGCGTTAGTGAATGTTCAATAAATTATAGGGTATACCAAGAATTTTGTGTAAATATAAAAACAATCAGAACAAGAAATAGGAACAAAATAGTAATTGACATAGTGTATAGGTTAGTTGAAACAAGTTTATTTAATGACAAAAGGGGCATGCCCCTTTTGTCATTAAATTTTGGCGGATGAACATAGAATCATCCAGCGATTCTGTCCGAAAACATGATGTTTAATTGGTTTAAAACAACGTCCCAATTTCGACAACGTTGTGTCCATCGTTCGACAATTTTTTTTGAAGCTAAATACAGTATCCTTTTTAAACTATCATCATTTTGAAATGATGGTTTATTCTTGGTTATTTGTCTGAACTGCCTGTTTAATCCCTCAATAATATTAGTTGTGTATATTATTTTCCTTACATCAGTTGGATATGCAAAAAAGGTTGATAGTATATCCCAGTTATCCTCCCAACTCTTTATGCAAGAAGGATAACTTTTACCCCATTTTTCTTTGAATGATATTAGATTATTCAATGCTTCTTCCTCTGTAACAGCTTGATATACTAGTTTTAGATCTGCCATTAACTTCTTGATATCTTTGTATCCTACATATCGTGTTGAATATCGAATTTGATGTATAATACAACGTTGAATGTGCGCTTTGGGATATGCTGCATTGATTGCTTCTTTAAAACCTTTTAAACCGTCAACACAAAATAGGTATACATCTTGCAAACCCCTTGATTTCAAGTCATTCATAACGCTCAACCAGAATTTTGAGCTCTCGTTTTCTCCAATCCAAATGCCCAATATATCTTTATTTCCTTCAAGTGTAATTCCTAAAACCACATATGCTGCTTTCGTTACAAACTGATTGTTTTCTTTTACTTTGTAGTGTATTGCATCCATGAACACAAATGGGTATACACTATCTAGTGGACGGTTTTGCCATGCTGTTACTTCCGGCATTATTTTTTCTGTTATCTTGCTTACTAGTCCATCTGAAATTTCTACATCATAAAGATTTTTTACTTGTTCAGCAATATCTCGTTGAGACATGCCACAAGAGTAAAGTGCAATAATTTTTTCTTCCATCCCGTCAGCATTACGATTATATTTACCAATAATTTGTGGTTCAAATTCACCGTTTCTATCACGAGGAACATTAATATCCACTTCGCCAAGTTGTGTTTTAACTGTTTTCTTTGAATATCCATTTCGATAATTTTTCGACATGCTTTTTCCGTCATCGTTCGCTATTCTTTGACTTTTTTGGTAACCCAATTCTTCGTCTAATTCACTATCCATAACTTGCTGAAGAACATCTTTGAACATCTCTTTCATTGCCTGCATAACCTCTGTTGTGCTTGTGAAGTTTTGGCTGTTCACATACTCTTTTAATAACTCTTTCGGTTGCTTTTCCATAAAAAAATACTTCCTTTCATACTTGAATTTATTATCTTAATTCTTGTCTGATTGGAAGTACCTTATTCACTTTTACACAAAATTTTCGGGAGTCTCATATTATAAAGAAACTCGTCTTTCCACCTTGTTAGGATATTGACACACACGAATTCTTTTGCATATCTAACATATCACATCTTTCATCCTTGTAATTGATTATGAGGCACTTACTATCTTTCGACCAGGAATAATTACAACTCCCACCATCATTAACATAGCATTTCACATTATTACTTAGGTTTGTTATTGTTATAGTATCAGTATATTTATTATATGATGTTTTATATTTTCCATCGGGAGAAATTTTTATATTTGCAACAGAATAGTGAATTGCTATTATACACGCAATTGCTATCACAATTATACCTATAAAAAAGTAAAACGATTTTCTACAGTACATTTCTTTCATAGAAACATACCCCCATTTCAAATTCAATAAACCATCTATGACATTATATATTTCTACTCGCTATTATCCCTCTCAACGCTTTCTCAAATGCTTCATTTTGATCTTCTGTTCGCTTTTTGTTTCCTTTTAATCTTCCACCGCTATTGCGGATTTTCTTTGCAGTATGGCGAGCCAAAAGCAAAGCATCAATATTATCGTTGGTGTATTGCATACCGTTTTGATTTAAAACCAAAGCGTTTTTTGCAAGACACATTGCAGCAAGCCCGTAATCCTGAGTAACCACAATATCGCCTTTTTCAATCATGTTTGCCAGTTTAAAGTCAACACTGTCAGCGCCTTTTGATACGGTAATTGTAGTTGCACCATTTCGTTCAAAGAAGTGTGAAGTATCACAAAGTATCATTACTTCTATGGAGAATTCTTTTGCAACTTTAATTGTAATATCAACGACAGGGCATCCATCTGCGTCTATGAGTATTCTTGACATAATAACCTCAATTCATTTTATAATCTAATCCATTAATGCAATGTAGTATGCTGCTAAAAATTCGTCTGTAACAAAAAATGCTAAAGCCAGCGCATCTAATTTTTTATGCTCATACATTGCTTTTTTCATCATAATTGCAAGATAAACAGTTCTCGCTTTTTTATCCAATAACGCCAATGCAGCGTTATATTTTCTTGGCTTTTTCATATCTTGCTCATTATAGTAAGGAACTTCAACCTTGTTAATCATTTCATTAAGCTTTTGTTCGAATATATCAACCGAATATATTTTCAAGTAATCCAGCTCGAATAACTCTGCGGCTTCCTCCATACAAGCCCTAATAAATGTGGTGTGTCTTCCGTTCATTTCTTTTCCATATTTATTTGTTAAGTGAGTTTGTATTTTTAAATGAAACAACTCTTCTTTACCGGTATGATTATTATTGGTAAAAGTAAGCTGTAGAATATCATTTAATTGATGAATAAGCTCTTTTCTTTTTTTAGTCATAGCAGGAATTTGATTTTTGATAAAAGTATAAGCTACACCGTCGAACACATGAAATGCCTTCATTGTGTCTAAATAGCCCAGACGAATGTTACGAACATTTGTCTTATTATCAAATACTAAAATAGGGCCAAGATTCCAATAACTCCGAATCATAGTTAAGTTTTCTGCTTTTGCAATTGCTTGTTTTCTTACCATTCCAATTGCTTCTAGGTCAACTGCGATTACATGTTCTGCTCCCTTATTTAACGCCAATTCAACCGGAAGATTATCATAATATCCACCATCTATATATTCAATTCCTTCTATATTACAGCTTTTAATAGCGGGAAAAAGGGAAGAGCTAGCAAGTAAATAGTCAGCCATTTGCCCTTCTTTTATATCCTCTTTATAAAGCTGCTTTGGTTTTAATGATTTTTTGTCAACCATAATAAAACCACATTCAATTGGGGAATTACGTATTATTTCTTCATTTACATATTGATTGAGTAGTTCCTTTAAAGGGTAAGCATCCGTTCCGCCTTGTTTTGCATAGTCAGAGATAAACTGGCGTATCATGGCTTTTGTTTGCTTTTGTGTGGATAACGATTCATCAATGTCAACAGCAAGTACCATTGAGGTTTTAATTTGCTTCCATAAGTTGAATGCATTATCATAATCATTCATAGCAATGAGTGCAGCATTTAAAGCACCAACAGAAGTTCCAGTTACAATATCAATATTGATATCAAGCTCGTTTAGTGCTTGCCATACTCCTATTTGAAAAGAGCCACGAGAACCGCCTCCGCCTAAAACAAGTGCTGTTTTTGACATAATATAATCACTATCCCTTCTAATGTAATATTGTAACTGTTAGGATTAAAATGAAGTTGCGTCTTTTGGCAATGCCCTCAGTTGATTTAAATAAGTAATTACTTTTTCTTCTTCTTTCACATCATAATTAAAATTAAAATGAAAAGCAATCATTCTTGCATTCTTACTAAAGAGGTTACAAACGGTAAAAAGAGCATCCCATGTTTGCTCAACATCACCATTTCCAAAAGAATGAATGAAAGCATCCCATTCCTCTTTTTTAATATATTGTTCTAAATACTTACCGCATTTGCCAACACTTACTTTGAAATTGGTTTTAAGACCAGCTTTCCAAGAGAGTATGTGTAATAGCATACTACGACAAATACCATTTAAATGTTCGGTCGCATATAAAATTTCATTTCGCCATAATCCCTTGGCAACATAAGTAGAAACCCACCAGAATTCATTGCAGTATTCGGAAAACTCGTCTTGTGTTGGCGGCTTTATCCAATAGTCTTCATCTGTGGATTTCGATAATTTACGTTGCGGCTCATCTTTATCTAATAGCAGTATTGTCATCTTGTCTTCACTAATATACTGTTCTTTTTGGGAAATCGGAATTAAACATAAATCAATACGATTTCCATCCATAAGCTGTATTAAATAAGGAAATCTCCCTTTCATAGAAGGTGGAAATACGTTCATAGCTTCGGGAGTTTGCATAATTACTCGCTCTCCAAAAATATCAATCCATTTTGGATTTTTTAAAAAAGGTTCAAGGCCTGTTACAATATATACAATATCAAAATCTTGAAGGCAATCTTTTTTAGCATTCGGATTTGCACGTGAGCCGTTTAAATATACT
This sequence comes from Paludicola sp. MB14-C6, assembly GCF_030908625.1. Taxonomy (GTDB): domain Bacteria; phylum Bacillota; class Clostridia; order Oscillospirales; family Ruminococcaceae; genus Paludihabitans. Next base: position 2,631,347 of record NZ_CP133133.1, read on the forward strand.
CCACGAATACGATCGTTTTCTCGGGCAACACTTAGTATCAAGTCATACATTTCTTGTTCTGTGCGCATTTAGTCTTCCTCCATTGCTAAGTGTTCGCAAAAGTCGAGCCATTGCGTTTGATACTCTTCGTCATTTAAAATGCGGTTTTTCAAAGTAGATATATCATGCAGTTTGTTTTGTTTACATATCTTTATACATTTAGTATATAGTTTATGCGCGGTAACAGTGGCAATAAGCTCATCATTATCAATATAGACAGGAACTTGTGAAAGCTTGTTTTTCCAAGCAATAAATAATCGAGAATGACCGTCTGTTAAGGTTAGCGTTCCATCCCCTTCAAAGTCATGCACAGGAAGTGGGTCAAAGTTTGATAAATCCGTCTTGAACCATTTCTCAATCGCATCAAGTTTAGATTGGGATAAGAATAACTGACTTAACCCAATATCGGGTATGTTCATTGAAAAAATTTTTTTCATTGCTACTACCTCGCTTACTGTATTGAGATTTATCTTACTAGTGTATATTCAAGTATTGTGTTTACTTATTCATATTACCACATATAGATTATACGAACAATCTATAAATTGTAAATTCGTTTGACATTGATTTTCAGATTGGTTACAATAAAACCATAAATAAGTTTAATGAGGGTATTGTTTTGAGTATTTTGTATTTTTTTATTAGTTTTTTAGCTTCTACAATAGGAGCAATCAGTGGTATAGGCGGCGGCGTCATTATTAAACCCGTGCTAGATGCAACCGGAACACTATCCGTTTCCACAATCAGCTTTTTATCGGGATGTACGGTATTATCCATGGCAATTGTTTCGCTGTTTCGTAATCGCAAATCGGGCGCAACGCTTGATTTGAAACGAACCACCTTTTTAGGCATAGGAGCTGCCGGAGGAGGCTTGCTTGGAAAATATTTATTTGATTTTATAAAGACAGCAGTAGGGAACGAAAACATTGTTGGTTTGATACAAGCTATTGTGTTGATTATTATGACAATCGGTGTTTTTTTCTATGTTACTTTTAAAGATAAGATAAAAGCATATGATATTTATAATAAATTATTTTGCTTGATTTCAGGTTTGGCTTTGGGCTTAATTTCATCATTCTTGGGAATTGGCGGAGGACCAATTAATATTGCTATTTTATATTTCTTTTTCTCTATGGCTCCAAAAACTGCAGCATTGAACTCAATTTATATTATACTATTATCGCAAATTACAAGCTTGGTATTTACATTGGGAACCAATAATGTACCAACCTTTCGTACTTTTGTACTAATTACTATGATTATCGGTGGTATTTCAGGAGCTTTAGTCGGAAGTAAGATTGTAAAAAAGTTAACGCAAAAGCAAGTAGATTTCTTTTTTCGAATCTTAATGCTAGTTATCATTGCTATCAATATTTATAATATTGTGAAATTTTGGATAGCAATAGAAGTGATGTGATTTTGCAAGAAAAAATATTGTGTGAACCATTTATGCTTTAAAATTGATGTAAAACATGCGTTTTTAGAAAATTTTTTGCAAGATTAGAAAAATCTCTTGCAAAACTAACGTTGCTATGTTATACTATTTCTATTGAAAAAGAAATGAATGGAGTTGTTTTTTTATGATAAAAGCTTGTATTGTTGGCTATGGTAATATCGGAAAATCCGTATTTGAAGCAATTTCTGCTTCTGAAGACGTTGAGCTTGTAGGAATTGTAAGAAGAAGTGTAAGCGGCGAATGCCCAAAAGAGCTTGTTGGGGTTGAAATCGTTGATGATGTAAAAAATTTAAGCGTAAAACCTGATGTAGCAATTCTTTGTACACCAACCAGAACAGTGCCTAAAGTTGCAGCAAAATACTTATCCCAAGGAATTAATACTGTAGATAGTTATGATATTCATCAAACAATCTATGACTTAAAAGTTGATCTTGATAAAGTTGCAAAAGCAAATAATACGGTAGCAGTTATTGCTGCTGGTTGGGATCCTGGTTCTGACTCTGTTGTTCGTACATTAATGGAAAGCTGTGCACCAAAGGGCATTTCTTATACTAACTTCGGACCTGGTATGAGTATGGGCCACACAGTAGCGGTAAAAGCTGTTGAAGGTGTAAAAGCGGCACTATCAATGACAATTCCTCTTGGTACTGGAATTCATCGTAGAATGGTATATATCGAATTGCAAGATGGTTATACAGAAGAAGATGTAAGTGCAAGAATTAAAGCGGATGCTTACTTTGTAAACGATGAAACTCATGTAACAGTTGTAGACGATGTTTCTCAATTACTAGATATGGGACATGGCGTTACAATGACACGCAAAGGTGTTTCCGGAACAACACAAAATCAATTATTCGAGTTTAATATGAAAATCAATAACCCTGCACTAACAGCACAAAATTTAGTAAACTGTGCGAGAGCTACTTTTAAACAACAAAGTGGGGCATACACTATGATTGAAATCCCAGTAATTGATTTACTAGCTGGTGACAAAGAAACTTTAATTAGACATTTAGTATAATTTTTTAAACCTCATTCCGATAAGGAATGAGGTTTTTTGTATACCAAAATCTCCCAATTGTTTTTTATATGACATCGCGCATTAGTTTGCTCGAAATTGATAAAGGTAAAGCTTGTGCTATATTATTCTTTATTTGCTGCCCTAGATCATTTATTGTAAAATCGTTATGCGACCAGCAATTAACATTTGCTAAAAACTCATATATTGTTATATGTCATTTTTTTTTAAACAATTTTCGCAAGTGAAATTCTTCTAATATTCATTATTTTCTTGCACTTTCAGTTTTTCTATAAATTACAAATTAACCATATACATTGTAAGAATTTTATAGTATAATATTGGTAAAATATATTGAAAAAGGTGACGATATGACAACTGAGTTGAAAAATGAAGCAAAGCAATGTTATAAGCAGAATACAAAAAAATTACTCACTATTACAGCTATCTATGTTGCTATAAACTGGGCACTAGACTTTGCAGCAATGTTAATTTCCGATCCAACAAGAACGATAATTCAGCTGTGTATTCCTATTATAACCTCAATCTTTGATTTGGGCTATTTTTATATCTTGTTTCAAATTAAAAGGGGAGAGCCATTTCGTTATTGGAATATTGTTTTATTCTTTTCAAATCTAAAATATTTAAGAAAAGCGTTTTGTATTTCTTTATTGATAAACCTACTCATTTTATTTCCTGCGTGTAATCGAATGTTGTTTGAGCTTATAAAGCATAGTCGACTGGTTTATGGTTTTTCGTTTGTCAGCTTAGTAATTTTAATTGGGTTAATCTATTTGTTCTTTCATTTGTTCCTTAGTGAATACATATTGGTAAATGAGCCTACAATGCCACTTATGCATATATTGAAATATTCGTTTATCTATATGAAAGGGAACATTTTTAAGCTAATTACATTAAATTTATCCTTTATTCTATTAGGTATTGCCTTTTTCATTCCATATTGCATCCAATATTATGCCGATAATACAATATTGATTTATTCAATGAATATAATATTAATGATAATGGAAGTGCTTTTCTTTCCTTATTATTATTTAACTCTTATTTCCTTTGTCGAATCAATTTGTCCAATGCTGAAAGGTAATACGAATCCAGTTAATCAGAGTATTGTATCAGAATATATGACATACGAGAACGACGATCATTTAACCAAAATGTATGATAAAGCATTGCATGTAGCAAATCCTCAAACGATTGAAATAGATGAAACGCTAGAAGAAAATAAAGAATATGAAGAAGATATTTATGATGAGCTTTATGAAGAATATGGTGAAGAATTTTTTGAAGACGATTATTTACAATATAAAGCTGAAATTCAAGAATCTGAAGCAGAGCGAAGTGAACGAGAAAAGTTTGAAGCAAATGAACCACTCAGCAAAAATGAGTTTACTTATCAATTTTCAACAAAATCAATTGATGATTTGCCAATTTGCAAGGCGCTATATAAAACAGAGCTTTATCATTTCCTAATTCTGAATGAACGAATACAAGCTATCATTAAAAACGCATATGCAAGGAGCGTAAAAGATTATCAGTCTTATGAAAATGATCAAGAAACAGGTTCAGCGGCTGACGACGATACAATCAATAATACTTATTTCAGAGTCGTATCGACTGTAACAAAGCCAAGTAATTCTTATCAAATTCAACTAATCTTTTATATTAGTGAATAAGGAGTAGTTTCTATCATGGGCATCTTGGGTTTTTTATTATATTTCTTTTTTACTGCTATTTGGATCATTGTCATTATAAAAATGGTATGGAAACGCTATGGTAAATCAAAATATGCATATGCAACAGTAGTTAGTAAAAGCGACGATACTTTTCAAGAATACTCTATTATAAAGGGCTATGCAATTGAGAAAACAAAATATATCGTAACCTTTGAAATGCAGCATAAAACGGTAAAACTTTTTGTAACTGAAGGCTTTTACAATTCTATTCGTGTAAACGATAGCGGCAAGTTGGAATATAAGGGAAGCTATTTAATTAACTTTCAAAAAACAATTGGAATCGAAAACGATAGTGATGTTTATGCATAATGTGACCATGTCCTAATAAATTCTCTTGGCGAAACTCCAACGTATTTTTTGAATTGCTTGCTAAATGCATATTCATCAAAATAGCCTAAATCAATTGCCACTTGCTTTACACAACGATGTTGCAACAACATTGTTTTACTTTGGTTAATTCTTTGGTTGATTCGATAATCTGAAATGGAGCAGCCCATTTTCTGCTTAAATTGTTTGCGAATAGATTCATAGGATAGATTATTATCTTGAAAAACGGTTGGTAAATTTGCTCCAATCTTCAAATTTTGTTGAATGAGTTGACATATATAATCCAAATTAGAATCATCATTAACGGTATTGGCTAACTGGTTGATATATAATAGCAGTCTTTGAAACTCAATCATTAAATCGCCAATTTGATTCTCTTTTGTATTATCAACACGATCCATGAATTGCAACAAATACTGAAAAATCGTAATATCCTCACCAATGAAAAAAACAGGCTCTTTAGTGATTAGCTTATATTCACTTAAGAGCTTGAATACTTTTGCATCAATGCAAAAGTAAAACTCCAACCAATTTCCGTCATCTTTAACGTATGTGTGATGAATTTGGTGTGGCATACGTTGCACGATACAGCCTGGGTAAAGTTTTATACGCTCATTTGTAACGGCATCGACATATTCTCCTGTACCGTCAATAATATATAGCGCACCATAGTAATCAAAATCAACGTTTTCTTGAATACAAAAATCTCCTGTTTTATGTAGCAATCCGCAAGAAACCAAATTGTTTTTATCGGCTTTTGTGCCTACAATACATTTACTTACCCCGAAGTTTTGATAATACTTTTTATCTACTTTCATTTGCATTATACCTTTCAAAATCGTCCCAAATAATACATGATATTATTGTGAAATTACATTTTAATAGTGCTTGGCTTATGATATGATTATACCAAAATAAATGTATTTGTACTACTGATGTATTCAAAATAATATCAAAAAAGGGGAATAGCAATGAATAAAAGAGATAATTTACTATCTTTAGTAAAACGACAAGGTTATCAAAAAGTACCTGTAGAGTTTTCAATGTGTCCTTCATTAGAAAAAGCGTTCAACCAATATATGCAAGAACATGATATGGATATTGACTTTACATCGCCATGGAATTATGTTGATGGGATTGCACCGAAACCAGTGGATAGAAGTGTTTTCAACCCTTATTATACATTTCCATTAAAAGAAGGAACGGCAATTGATGAGTATGGTGTTGGGCATGAACCTGGAAGTGCGGCGGCATTTCATATGACAAAAATGCTCCACCCAATGGCAAACTTTGATAGTGTCGAGCAAATTCTAGCTTATCCATTTTTGGATTATTCTCAAGCTACGCTTGATTTGCAATATGAGCAGGTGAAAAAAGCCCATGCAAATGGAATATGTGCAATGGGCGGAATGCAATGTACTATATGGGAAACAGCTTGGTATATGCGTGGCATGGAAAACTTGATGATGGACATGATGAGTGATGATGAAATGGCAACTGTGTTACTGGATAAGGTAACCGATAACGCCATTCTTCGTGCAGAAGGATATGCAAAAGCAGGCGCTGATATTATCTTTTTAGGTGATGATATTGGAATGCAACATTCCATATTAATGAGTAAAACCTTATATTCAGATTGGTTAAAACCAAGATTAAAAAAGGTGATTGATTCAGCAAAAGCAATTAACAACGATATCATTTTCTTTTATCATTCTTGCGGTTATGTGGAGCCGTTTATCCCAGATTTGATTGACGTAGGTATTGATGTTTTAAACCCAGTACAACCGGAGTGTATGGACTTTGCAAAAATTCATGCAATATATGGAAATGCGATTTCTTTTCATGGAACAATCGGAACACAAACAACAATGCCTTTTGGTACACCGGATGAAGTGCGCAGAGAAGTATTTAAAAATCTTGATATAGCTGGGGAAAAAGGTGGACTAATGGTAGCACCTACTCATTTGTTGGAACCGGAAGTGCCTGTTGAAAACCTAGTTGCATATATAAAAGCTTGTAACGATTATAAATAAAACAGAATATACGTGATTGCCAGTTTTGTTGCTTTATGCTACAATAAAATTACTTCATAATAATTGCTATTCTTCCATGAGTGGAATAGCAATTTTTTATAGATTTTTTGCAATTCAACCTTTGGTTGTATAAAAAACAACTGTAGGTTTCGTAGTTCAACTGATAAGATGTTCCAATCTGGTAGCTTTTATTCGATAATGGAATGGTAGCTACAACAGAATTGAAAGGTGGAAATAAAATGACAACTTCATTAGGAAAGAAAATATCAGAATTAAGAAAGCAACGTGGTATCACACAAGACCAACTTGCAGAAGAAATGGGTGTATCGTCTCAAGCAGTATCCAAATGGGAAAATGATATCTCATGTCCCGATATTATGATGTTACCCCAATTAGCAGAATACTTTAATGTATCAATTGATGAATTATTGCGTGGAGAAAAAGCACATGAAGCAAGAATGGTCACCGAAGTGGAACGAAAAGACGTTAACAAAATGATGGTTCGTGTTTTAGTTCATGATGGCGAAGGAAATAATGTAAAAGTAAATTTACCTGTTCCTCTTATTAAAATGGGATTAGAAATCGGAATGCAGATGCCCGATTTTTCGGGAAGTGCAGCACTAAAAAACATTGACTTTGAAGCCATCATGAAAGCAATCGACTGCGGCGTAATGGGTAAAATAGTAGAAGTTGAAGGAGCCGATGGTGAGAAAGTAGATATTTTTGTTGAGTAGGAGAGATTACTATGAAAATAAAAGTAAAATCAGAAGATTGTAATATCTCATTATTACTCCCAAATGCATTACTGCTAAACAGATTAACTGCTCGCATTGTTGCACATTATATTAACAAGGCAAATAAAAATTTTCAAATGACTGAAGCACAGATTAGAAAGATATTTGCTACAATCAAACAATGTAAAAAAGATTTTCCCAAGATGTATTTAGTTGAAGTCGATAGTGAAGATGGCGATATCGTTAAAATTAGACTGTAATTGTAGGGTGCGGCATCCTTGCAATGTCATTAACTTAAGGGCTAGTTCCAGCGCTATGAACTCTCTCAGTCTCGCGTTGCTCGCCAGCTCCCTCTTAGAGGTAGCCAAGACAAAGCCTTCCTCTTAGAGAAAGGTGGCACGCTAACGGTGTGACGGATAGAGTAAATAACTATAAATTTTCTTGAGTTAATGACATTGCTGCGCAATGTCGCCCTACTCCAAATGATTTAACGTATCTATTTTATACCCCTTGGCTTGAATAGCTTCAATAATTGTAGGTAAAGCATCTACAGTGGATTGCTGTCCACTGGAAGAGTGCATTAAAATAATATCACCTGCCCGTAGGTTATCGGTTACATTTTTTGCAATTGCAGTAGGCTCTTTTAATGACCAATCTAATGTATCAATCGACCAAATGATTATTTTTACCTTGTTCTCTTGATAAACATCTATTACGTTTTCATCAATATCACCATAAGGAGGGCGAATGCAGTTCGGCTGTTGCCCTGTTAATTCAGTAATTTGATTTTGGGTTTTGATAAATTGGTCAAGAATCTCTTGTTTTGTTAACTTCGGAAGATGAACATGATGATAACCATGTACTCCAATATAATGGCCACTTTCATTTGCAAGCTTTACTGTGTTCGGATTCTTGGCAATCTCGCTTCCCAAGAAGAAAAAGTTACCTTTTACTTTATATTGATCCAAAACTTGAATAACTTTTGGGGTAATCTTAGTATCAGGACCATCATCAAATGTTAGATAAACTTTGTTACTTTTGGGTTGATCGTTTAAATAAACGGTTTGTGGGTGTTGTGTTGCTTTCGTTTTTGCATCATTCCGCATCTTTTGCATGTTATCCCATTTATCTCCTTGTATTTTCGGGGAAACCCCAAGTATATCGTTTACCATTAATGGCATTTCGCTTGAAACTGCATTACTGGAGTTAATTGATTCTGCTGTTAAGCTGTTTGTTGTTTTAGATGAGTTTTGGCTGGATTCCATATCTTGACTAGAAGAGGAAACCATAGTATCTTTTAAGTTATGGCAACCGATCATATAAAAAATAGCAACAAAAATAAGACAACACAAACAGATTAACTTCTTGTAGATAGATGATAACAAATCAATTCCTTCTTTTCTAAATATCTAAGTTCATTATATGAAATATATTCACGTTTTACAATGCATAAAACAAATTTGTAATGATTTGTAAGAATAATGAATGCAAATCAAATTTATTTTCGTATATATTAGTATCAAGTGCATTTGATTGAAAGCTGAGTGATAATATGAAAAAAGGTATTGGAATTTTTCTAATATTGAACATGTGCGTTTGTTTGCTCACTTCTTGTGATAAAGAAAAACGAGTGGTGTATCAGTTTAATCAAACGATGTATTTTAGTTGGAATGGAAATCCTAACTTAGTTTCAACAATTGTAAAAAATACAGACACTATAGTGCGAGGTAAAGTAGAAAAAATATCGGGATATTATTTTAAGGATAACGATGTGAGTTGTCAAAGTAATGTGAGCTTTCGCTGCACAGAAGTAATTAAAGGCAATATAAAAAGAAACGAAGAAATTAACTTTCAGACACTGAGCAGATATTATCCTTGTAAAAAATTCATGAAATATAGTAAGTATGTAGAAGAACCAAGTTGGTATCAAAATATGTCATGGTTTGAAAGAACCTTTGGCTATATAGAATACTCATTGAATAATTACGGCTATTTACAAGAGGGTAGTGAATATATTATGTTCTTAAATAAAACTGATGATGGATACAGCTTTCCCTTTTATGGTAGTTTTGAGGTGTATGATAATAAAGTACGACATCAGTTTAACCATAGACAAGATTCACTTGAAGTATTGTATAAAGAAATCCAAACTACGTTCAAAGAGATGCAATAGTCCTACAAAAAATGCGTTAAAGAATTTCTTCTTTAACGCATTTTTTATAGGAAATTATAAACCTAAGAAATCAAGCATCACTTTTGTAATTGTGCTAGCTTGTTCCATTGTAGCTTGTTCACAGAACACACGAATTACAGGTTCTGTACCGGAGAAACGACAGATTATCCAACCGCCATTTTTAAAGTAGACCTTACAACCATCCATGTAAGATACTTTTTCAACTTCAATAGGGAATTCAGGAAGCTTTTTCTCTTGGAATAAAAGATGTTGCAATTCGGCTTTCTTTTCATGGCTGAATCGACAATCAAATTCAGTCATTTCGTGTTGACCAAATTGTGCTTTAATGTCATCTAATATTTCAGTTAATGGCTTTCCAATTACGCAAAGCATTTCAACGAGAAGAGAAGCAGCATAAATACCGTCTTTACCTCTGATATGTCCTCTAACAGTTAAACCGCCTGAGCTTTCGCCGCCGATTAGAGCATTTGTTTCTTCCATTTTAGAAGATATGTGTTTAAAACCAACCGGTACTTCATAGCATTGTTGAGAGAAGCTTTTAGCAAGCTTGTCTAAAAGATGAGTAGTAGCAATGTTTCTAACTGCAGGGCCGGACCAACCTTTGTATTGTGTTAAGTAGTAGTAAAGAAGAACCAGAATATCATTTGGATGTATAAAGTTACCTTTTGCATCAATCAATCCAATACGGTCAGCATCACCATCGGTTGCAATTCCTAAATCATAACCATCTTCAACAACGAGTTGAGAAAGACGTTTCAACGTTTTTGCAGAAGGAGAAGGAAGTCTACCGCCAAATAATGCATCGTGACGGTCATTGATAACGTCAACTTCGCAACGGCAAGTTAAAAGTATTGTTTGCAGAGAAGTTCTTGATACACCATACATAGGATCAAGTAAAACTTTTAGGTTTCTGGATTTTACTTTTTCAATATCAATAACAGAAAGAATGCTATCAATATACTCATTCTTAGGGTTAATAATTGTAACGATTCCTTTTGCAATTGCTTCATCGTAATCCATGTATTTCACGTCGTTTATTGAAATTTTTGCAATTTCGGCTTCAATTTCGTTTGTAACAACTTCTGTAGCGTCACGTCCACCTTCTGTAAATACCTTTATACCGTTGTATTCAGCAGGGTTATGGCTGGCAGTAACAGCCATACCGTATTTTGCGCCGGAATTTTCAACAACATACATAATGATTGGAGTAGGTGCATCATAGTTGATAAATTGTGTTTGAATACCGTTGCCGGCTAATACTTCGCAAACCCATTTTGCGGCAGTATCTGAAAGAAAACGACGATCGTAGCCAACTATGAAAGGCTTGTCTTGTGCATTTTCTTTTATTATTTTATTTACAGTAGCTTGAGTTAAAAGGTCAATGTTAGCCTTGGTGAAATCGTCACCAATAATTGCTCTGAATCCGCCAGTACCAAATTTTATCATTCCGTTACCTCCAAATAATTTATTGTCAATCTTATTATAATTCGCATCGGAATGAATGTCAATCTAATAAAGGAAAATTACTTGACTAATTATAATTGATATTTTCTTGTGATTTTTTAGTACTTTTACAACGCTTTTTATAATAATTGCACCCATTTACCTTAACTGAGCTAATTGGTGCAGCTACGTTCAGCTTGCAATAACCTTCTTTTTGATATAAACAATCCTCTTTACAAGTAATCAAATTCATGGGTTGCTCCTCCTTAAATCCAAAAAAATCTAATTTGATAGCCAACTTAATTTTTATTAGTTTGTTTTTCCCATAATGAAATATTCTAAAAATTGCAAAAGATTTTTCTTTTTTATATAAATAAAAGTAGCTAAATCAGCAACACTAGTATTATAATTTTTCGAAATGACAACAAAAAATAAGCAGACTATTTTTGCAATGTGCAGTCAGCCATATTGCATCAACTTTTAATGTGCATCGGAGGTTTTTATGAAAAAATACGTTATTATGCAAGCGGTTGCAATTCCTATGTTTATTTTAGCTTTGTTTATTCCTGTTTTTATTACAAATTCGGTTATACCGGTTGAAGTAACAACGGTATCACAAGCTAATTATACAGATGATATCTATGTGAACGGGTTTGTTGAGGAGAAAAGCAAAAAAGATATTTTTGCCAATCTTCCGTTGGTTCCAAGTAAAGTTAATTTCAGAATAGGTGATAAGGTAAATGCGGGCGATGTTATTGCTGAAATAGATACAGACGCCACCAAAAACGCATTATTGCAATTAGCGAATATGGCGAATTTTATACCAAAAGAATATGTTGACGCAATCGGAAAACTTAATGTTGACGAAAAAATAATTAAAGATTATATTCCTACTGAAATGACCGCTCCTATTTCGGGTACTATTACATCAATTTCATTAGTAGAAGGGGCAATTTCAACCCCGAATACTTCTGTTGTAACAATTATTCAAGCGGATGAAAACCGAGTGAAAATGTCTGTTAATGAATCGGACATTGATAAGGTAAAAGTCGGCGATACCGTTGTGTTTAAGGCAAATGCAACCAAAGATGTTAAGTATGTTGGAAAAGTGGAACGAGTATTTCCAACAGCCACTAAAACGTTGGTAGGAACTACGCAAGCTACTGTTGTTGGAATATATGTAGACTTAGCTGAGAATTATGATAAATTGCGACCAGGCTATACGGTTAACGGTGTCATTCATAATGCGGATAAAGAAGTTGTACACATCATTCCGTATGAAGCTGTTCTACAGGATGCTAAAAATAAAGAGTATGTGTATGTAATTAGAAATTCACACGCTGAGCGTTGCTATATCGAAACAGGAAGAGAATTAGGGGATGGAATAGAGATATTATCACCATCCTTATTTGATCAAGCTATTGTAAAAAATGCGAATGACATAAAAAGAGATAGAGGATTAGTAAAAATCGTAAAAAAATAATTTGTTTCAAGAAGGGACGATACACCACCCATGTTAGATTGTATTATGAGCAGCTTAAAAAATATTTTGCGTAAAAAAATGCGCTCTACCCTTACGATAATGGGAATAAGTATAGGTGTGTTGTCGGTAGTCATTATATCTATGATTGGAGATATGGGAAAGAGAACGGTCAATAATGAACTGAACAGTATGGGAGTTAGCGGAGTATATATTCACGCAACTGATGCGAACGGAACTGTTGATTTTGGTCAAAAAGAATTAAGTAAAGTGCAAGAAAACAATTATGTAGAGGCAGCCTCACCGTTGATGACTCGATATACCAACGTTCAGGTGCGTTCCAATAAATCAAAATGTGTTGTTTGGGGAATTGATTCTAATGCGGAAGATATTATATCAATGCAGTTAAAATACGGAAGATTGGTAAATAAAACAGATATCAAAGATAACGCAAAAGTTTGTATTGTAGACGAAGCATTTGCAAAGGCAAATTATAAAAGAAGTAATATTGTAGGTAAAAAGTTAAATATCTATATTGAAGCACAGCCCTTTGAATTTACGGTGATTGGCGTTGTCAGTACAGGAGGAAATATATTACAAGGTTTAATGGGTGATATCGTTCCCACATTTCTATATGTTCCTTATACAACGGTGACTGCTTATTCTCAAAACATCGGTATCACACAAATTGTTGCAAAGCTTGATGAGACAAAAGATGAGGCGATTGCAACTAATAGCATTATCCATGATTTAATACAAGTAACCGAAAAAGCAACTACAATAAAGGTAGAAAGTATCAATGCACAAAAAGACAAATTAAATGGTATGTTGGATATGGTAACGTTGATATTAGCAGCTATAGGCAGTATTTCCATTATTGTTGCAGGGCTTTCTATTATGACAGTAATGCTTGTTACGGTAAATGAACGAACGAGAGAGATTGGTATTAAGAAATCAATTGGTGCAAGAAAAAGCACGATTTTACTTGAATTTTTAGTAGAAGCTTTGCTATTATCCTTAGCCGGTAGTATAATTGGAGCAGGTATAGGCATCTCGATTGGCGCATTAGGAGCTTGGATTCTTAAAATCCCGCTATATATCAACGTAAAGACCATTCTGTTTTGTATTGGATTCTGCATGTTGATTGGAATTAGCTTCGGTGTATATCCTGCAAGTAAAGCTGCAAAATTAAAGCCGGTGGATGCCCTACGATTTTAGCATAGATAGGAGCAGGTTTAATGGGATTTGTTAAAAATGCAAATCTACCTCATTCTAATGTAACTTATTGTGTTGTTTCGGGGCAATATCAATCGGTATTAGAAGATTTAAAAGCTATGAATATCATTCCACTTATCGTAACACCTTGTTATGATGTACAAACTCCTATTTCATGTCATGCGGATATTATTTGCTATCATTTGGGTGGTAGCCGAATCATTCTTTATCCATATACAAAAGAACTTACTTGTCAGCTGGCAAAACTTGGCTTTCAAGTAATACATACTAATAATAGGCTGCAACCAAAATATCCTTACGATATCGCTTTAAATGCTGTAAGTATAGGAAAATGGGTTATATCCAATTTTGAATATACAGATAGTAATATATCGAACGAAATCCCACAAGAAAATAAAGTTAATACCAAACAAGGCTACGCAAAATGTTCCACATTAGTAGTAAATGAAAATGCAATCATCACTTCGGATTCTAATATAAAAGCTGTAGCAGAACGAATGGGAATAGAAGTACTGTTAATACAGCCAGGTCATATTCGATTGGATGGATATGATTATGGCTTTATCGGTGGGTGTGGGTTTAAGACGAATAAGAATACGATGTATTTTACAGGCGACAGCAAGACACATCCCGATTATTACTCAATCAAACAGTTTTTAGAAGAAAGAGATATTACAATAATCAACGGAACCGGAAAAGAACTTATTGATGTTGGCTCTATTCTTCCGATAAAAGAAAAGAGTGGAGAGATATAAGGTATAATTGTAATTTCAAACGGGAACATAAACAAATGAAAAACAAAACGAGCGATGGTTATTCTATCGCTCGTTCATACTGAAGAAAAAGTAAATTTTAGTTAATATTTGCATGATATCAGGTTGATTCTTGATTATATTAATATTGGGCTATCCGCCCAAGCCTGACCATGCTTTTTGGCAATCGCCCCAAAAAGCATGGATAAAAAATGCTTTGTTTTTCAAAATTGTTTTTGATATGACATCATGTCTTAGTTAGTACGAAATTGATAAAGGTAAAGCTTGTACTATATTATTCTTTATTTGCTCCCCTAGATCATTTCTTGTAGAATCGTTATGCGACCAGCAATTGTTCCACGCAATTGCCATTTGAAAAAAACTTATATTTTGTTATATGTCATTTTTGAAAAAACAATTTTCGCAAGTGAATTTCTTTAGAAATTCAGTTTTTACTTGCGTTTTCGTTTTTTACAAGCTGAACGAGCGATGGTTATTCTATCGCTCGTTTCAACAGTTATTATAAACTATTTCTTTCATTGTTTTTTTAAGGTATGAATAAATCGCATTAAGTTATCCATTGTGTGGAATAGATCATCTTTTGCTCTTTGTTTTGCATATTTAAAGTCAACTGCAACACGATTGATGCTGAATATTGCGCTTACACCTTTATCATAAGCTTCTTCAATATCATCACCAATATCACCAACGATTGCAACTAGAGGAATATCATAAAGTTTTGTACGCTTTGCAACACCTATTACAACTTTACCTCTGATGGATTGACTATCAATCTTGCCTTCACCACTGAAAACCATATCAGCATCTTTTGCAAGGCTGTCAAAATTAACTGTGTCAAGAACGGTTTCAATTCCCATTTGCAGTTTGGAATTAAAAAATGCTACCATTCCTCCGCCCATTCCGCCTGCGGCACCAGCTCCTTTTAACTCAGATACGTCTTTATTTAAATCTTTTTTTATTATATTGGAAATATGCTTTAAACCATCATCCAGTTCCAACACATCATTTGGAGTTGCCCCCTTTTGAGGTGCGAATATGAATGCTGCACCGGATTCTCCAAAAAGTGGATTGTCGATATCACACATGGTAATGAATTGTACAGATTTGAGACGATTGTCTAACTCGGTCATGTCAATATGTGCAATATTTTTTAGTGTACCGCCAACTGGTATAAATTCTTTATTGTTACTATCAGTAAACTTAATTCCCAAAGCCGCTGCTGCACCTGTACCGGCATCATTTGTTGCACTTCCGCCAAGTCCCATAATAATTTTTTTGCAACCTTGTTCTAATGCTGATAATATAAGCTGTCCAACACCATAAGTTGTTGTTGCTTTCGGATTTTTATTATCACCTACAAGTGGTAATCCTGCGCAAGCCGCCATCTCGATAATTGCTGTTTCACCATTATCAATAACACCATAAAAAGCTTCGACATCCTCAAAATAAGGACCTTTTACAATAACCTTCTTTTTTTCGCCGCCTACTGCACAAAGAAACGCATCAACACTTCCTTCACCGCCATCTGCAACAGGAATTGAAATGATTTGAGCTGATGGATATGTTTTTTTGATTGATTTCTCCATGATGTCGCAAATTTCGCCTGAGCTCATTGTGCCTTTAAATGAGTCGGGAATAAGAACAATTTTTTTCATTGAATGCCTCCACATCATTTGATTATTATAAATGGGACGGTATGCAATACCATCCCATTTATAAGCATTGTAAAACCTAAAGAAAATTATTTAAGGATAAGTGACAAGATAAATACGCCTGCCATAGAAGCCAAACCTAATACTAAGGTCATCATAGTTTGCGTTTTATAGCCTTGTTGCGGTTCCATTTCACCAAAATTAGTAACAACCCAGAAATAGGAATCGTTTGCGTGTGAAACTGTCATTGCACCGGCAGCTATAGCCATTACAGTTAATGTAGCCATGATAGGAGTTGATAAACCTAAAACACCCATTAAAGGAGCAAGTATGCCTGCGGTTGTAGTTAGTGCAACAGTTGATGAACCTTGTGCTGTCTTCAAAATTGCAGCTAAAATAAATGGGAAGAAAATACCAATTGTTTGGAGTATGGTTGCGTTTTCTGTAATAAATCCTACTAGGCCAGAAACGGAAATTACTTTTCCTAATACACCGCCTGCTGCTGTTACAAATAGAATAGGACCAACTACTTTTAAGGTATCATTTGTGATTTCATAGAAATCGCTCATTTTTTTAGAAGAAGCCAAAAGGATCACGCCAAAAATGGTGCCAACTGCTAAAGCAATAATTGGAGTACCTAAAAACTTGCTGATATCAGCCCACATACCAACCATTTTTGCCATAGAAACGATGGAAGACCAAGCCATTAACAAAATAGGTACAATAATTGGAGCTAGAGAGATAAATCCATTTGGAAGTTTTCCGTATTCAGCAACGAGCTCTTCATAAGTTTTAGTGATTTCGCCGCTATCAGCTTCATCTTTTGATTTTACTTTTTTGCCGATATATTTTGCAAAGAAGAAACCGGCAATTAATGGGAATATTGAAACAAGAGTACCCATTCCAATAACTAAAAGCAAATTATCGCCAATGCCTAGGGTGTTTGCCGCAGCGATAGGTCCCGGAGTTGGAGGAATAAATACGTGAGAGATATATAGACCTGCTGCTAATGCCATTGTCATAGCAACGCTTGAAGTACGTGTACGTTTTACTAATGCTTTACGGATAGGGTTTAAAATAACAAATCCACTATCACAGAAAACCGGGATTGATACAACCCAACCCATTAACAAGATTGCTAGTTCGGGACGTTTTTTGCCAACTAATTTAATAACCATGTCTGCAAGTTTAAATGCAGCACCTGTTTTTTCAAGGATTGTTCCAATAAGTGCACCTAAAATTATTACAATACCGATGCTTGTAAATGTGCCGCTGAATCCTTCGCCAATGACTGTTGCTAAACCTGATGTTACTTTTCCATCAGCTTTTGTGACATTTGTAAGAGGAATACCTGCTACCAATCCTAAGAGTACGGAAACTCCCATTATTGAAAGAAATGGATGGATTTTTAGTTTTGATATTGCTAGAATCATAACAATTATAGCAATTACAAAAGATATAATTAAACCTACACCTTGCATAATTAGGAACATAACGCTTGTCCGATAGAAACAGATAACGGACAAATTACAATTATGTTCAAACACCGCCCTTCATTTTTTATTTAATAAGAGTATTATCTGATGACATAATTATATTATAAACTAAGTTATGAATTCTATGTTTTGAAAGACGATAAATAGATTATAATTTGTTATGCATAACAATGAAGGGCAAATTTAATTCATATCATTTGTCGACTTTGCCAAATGTGTTTATGTTTCGTTGAATATCTCTGTAGAAATAGATAGCATTATAAAACAGCGACGAGTAATGAATAGAACGTGGATCATACCCCGTTTTTTCTTTTAGGCTTTTTAATTTGTATTGAAGAGTGTTTTTATGAATAAATAGTTTTTCTGATGTAGCAGTTATGGAGCCTTCTTCTTTATAAAAGGTTTCTAATAAAATAACCCATTGCGCAATTTCTTTTAAAGAATAGCCTTTAAATATTTTACGGATATATTCCTCTTTCACCATTTCAGGAATTTCACTGGCAAACAGCTCCATATTGATATTGTCATAAAATCGTATTTCTTTTTCTTGTGTTCTTAAACATGCTTGTAATGCTTTCATAGCTTTTAAGTATGAGCTGTGAATAAATGCATAACTACTGATTTGAGTATCAATACCGATACCAAGAACAATATTATTTTTTTGCTCCACTTCATTTTTAATTCGAGTCGCCAATTGATAAATAGCTTTGTCGTTGCAATTACTTACTGCACAAACAATATTGGTTGCGGTTTTCAGCATAATGTTGTTTTTATCTTCTGAAAGAATACGGTTGATTATTTTACAAGCATAGTCAAAATTTTTCTGAGTTGATGCAATGTCTCGTTCGTCAATCGTAATTGGAGACATAACCATTATTCTTCGTTGTATCGTAATATCTATACCTAAAGATAATCCACGTGTTGCCATGGAATGATTCACATTTTTTAAGTCAATACATATCCATTCTTCCACAAAACGATTTCTGATATTTTCATTTAACTCTTTTTGTTCACGATAGGAGCGTTCAAGTAACAAAATTTCAGTCATTTTTTTAATAATCTGTCCGTATTTAACGACTTGCTGGTATGGACCTGTAACGCCAACCACTCCTATGATTTCGTTATTTAAAACAACTGGCAGATTAGTGCCGGATTTTGTACCAACATAGTCATCATCTCCATGTATCACTAATTCGTTTAGTTGTTCGTCAACGACTTTTTTTGCTGCTTCATGAAAGGTGCCTATTCTTGAACTGTCGGTACTTGCAATAATAATTCCATCAGCATTCATCATATTGACACTTTCTCCGATAATGCTGCTTATTTCAGTTACAATTTGCTGAGCGTTTCGTTTTGATAAATCCATTGTATCATCCCCATTATTTTAGTATATGTTATTATTTGTAAATCATTAGCCAAACCGCCGTCAACATGCTTTATGATGTAATTTAATCTTTACTAAAGGATATGTTGTTTTGCTATTTATGTCAAGCGTCGGATGATTTACAGAGAATTTTATTGTAAAATGGGGAAAATGTGTTATTTTAAACAATCAACCTCCTTGCTCAAGAAATAATGAACAAGGAGGTTGATAATTAGCATATTTTTTAATTATAGTTAACTATTATATAAATCTAGTTTATTTGTGTTTAATATTACACAAATTACTTATTGGTTTGAATTCTTTTTTTACTAGCAATAAGTATTACCGCAGCAAATAAAGATAAAGCTACAAATGGCATTATTAGTGAAGTATCTCCTGTTTGTGGATTCTTTGAAGAAACGTTTTTAGCCATTGCTTTTACTGATACTTCACAAGTTGCTACTTGATCACCTGATTTTACAGTTATTGTGGCTTTACCCTCTTTAACACCCGTTACAACACCGTCTTTAACGGTAGCTACTTTTTCATCAGAAGTGAACCAGGACAGTGAATCTGTTGTATTAGATGGAGAAACAGTAGCATTCAATTTGATTGTTTTACCTATCTCAATACAAACTTTGCTCTTGTCTAAAGTTATACTAGTTGTGCTAGACAAGTTAGATTCTGAACTTGGTGCTGTCACAGGATCTTTTGGAGCATCATAGTTTATATTTTCAAATTTATAAATACAATCATTGATAGCTTTAGTATAAAAACCATCTTTTCCAATGGAGTCATCAGGACTTTTAATCATTTTAATAACTAAATTATAAAAATCCCGTAGTTCTTTGCTATCTCCATTTTCAACTATCTCTTCCATTAAACCTAATTTAATACTATTTAATACTTTTATATAATCTGCTTTTGTATAGTTCACAACTACTTGTTTACGCATATCACTTCTAGGAGAACCAATTTTAAATAATAATCTTTCAAACTGTTCAAATGGAGTGTTGGCTTTATACTCTGCCCCCCATGTCTTATATGCAAAAGTGGCATATCTAGGCATTAGTGTTCTGCTTAAAATGTATTCTGATACATAACCATGTGCATCGTCCCAAATTGGAAACATTTGTCCAAGAGATGCTGCTTTTTGCTGTTCAGTTTGTAATAGCTTATCTCCTTCAGGATTACTGCTTCCATAAGAGTAATGATAGCGAGACCATGAGTCATATAGGGATTTTGGTAGAGGTCTATCTAATTTACCTGCGTCTTGCTCAGGCCATAAGTCGTGATACAAACCAGATGAACTTGACATAATATTGTAGCCTAAATCTGCAGTAGAATCCGGAGTTATTGAACCATAAAAACCGCCGGCCCAGAAATCAATAATAATATTTTTATTAAGCTTTGCAGCTCCATTTAACTGCTTCATATTATCATTCCATACTAAAATATTTATATCTGGATTTTCATTTTTAATTTCTTCTGCGGCTTTGTTGAAAAATAGAATAATTGCATCGTATTGCGATGCAGTGTCAACACCTGTTTCTGATTTTGCCCAATTAGATAGCTTAGTTGTATCACCTAAATTTCTACTTTGGAAATATTCATCTCCACCAATATGAATAGTTTTTGCTTTGAATATTTTAACTGCTTCCTTATAAACATTATACATATAATTTCGAACTTCTAGTTTACTAAAATCAAGCCCGCCTGAATTTTCTGATAATCTCCAATCAGCTGGAAAATAGGCAGCTTCTTGTTCAGCATGCCCTGGAAAATCTATTTCGGGAATTACTTCAATATTAAATTTGGCAGCATATTCAACTAATTCTGCAATTTCTTTTTCATTCCAAAATCCACCTTTTCTATCTACCATATGAGGTGCAACTTTTGAATCATAACGAATACCTTCGTTGTCCTTTAGTCTTAATTGTAGTTTGTTTTGCTTATAATAGCCCATTTGCTCAATTTGCTCTTTTAACCATTCTATGGAATAGTAACGTCTTCCTGAGTCTACCTGTAAGCCTCTAACATTTTGATCAGTATAATCTTGTACTGATCCTGGTAGTATTACTTTACGTTGGGTAAATGCTTGTAAAAGTGTCATTGTACCGTTTTGAATACCCTCAATATTATCAGAATAAACAATCAATTTATCTTTATCAATATCTATTTGATAAGCATCCACCGCACAATCCAGTTTCTTAACTTTATTGGGCAAAGTAAAGTTAATTGGTTGTTTAATAACAATAATACCTTGACCTTCAGTTGGCTTGTTAATTTGATTTATTGTGTATTTCTCAATAATACCTTTATTAACCATGCAGTCAGCCAAGTATTTTGTTTTTTCATAGCTAAACTTATCGGCTGAAAATACTTGCTGTTTGGTATTTAAATTAAAATTACTACCTTTTGAATTTTTAATGAAGTTTTGAACCGGTGGAATTACCTGAGGAAAATCTTTTGCAGTTTCGCTATTATATTCCGTGAATATTTTGTCCGTTACAGAATTTGTGGTATCTGCTGTTATTTTAATATTATCAACATAAAATACTCCAGATCCATTATCATTCCCTGTCCATTGAGTATATGCAAATACATATATTTCATTTGTTCTTGGGCTTGTTGTAATCTTATGTTTATTTGTAACCCATTTATTAGTAGATGTACTATTTTTAACAATATTGGATGATAATTTCCATGGAGCGCCTTGATGCCAATAACTATTAGATACTTCAGAACCTTGAATGTCAAGTACTCCAGTTGCCATTGCTACACCTGTTTCATTCAAATAATCAACACTAATTGTATATGTAGTATTTGGCTTAACATTTCTTATTGTTGTTCCCACCATACCTTTACCATAGTTGAATTTCCAAATTGGAATCTCATCTGGTTTTGTCGGCTTCGCATTTCCAACTTTGATAGAATAACTTCCATCACTTGCTTTTTCATTTGTCCTCTCTGCTTTATATGTCTGAGTGTCTAATTTATTGATTTCATTTTCAAAAGATGCATTGTCTAAACTGATTTTATTAGTGTCCATTGCGGTTACCGGAAAGCTCGTTAATAGCATTGTGGCTATTAAAATACCAACTATACTTTTTTTCATTTTCAAATCTCCTTAATTTTTACTAATAAACTATTATATATGTATTAAGTTTTTTTGATCTACCTCCTCTTTCAATGGATCTTATTATGGCTTAATTTTTATTAATTTAATTAGTTGAATTTTATTCAGACGCAATCATAAAATTAGAATACAGTTAATTTGTAATATATATAATGTTCACTACTATTTATATATTCATTATTAAATTAAAACATTAAACCAATGAACTATATTATAATTATCTAATTTTTTTTTTACAAGGTACTAATTTTCTTGTTTTAAGTATAAAAAAGCAGAATTAATATACTTAAAATACTAATTTTAGTACATAAAAGTTAAATTATATATAACTGAAATATATGTATAAATTTAAGAGTTATATCATTGCATTTATTTTAGATATGTGATAAATTATTCATTAATGTAAATATATTATATAATTTGTTTATAATATTTTGAAATATGTATATTCATGCAATCAAATCAGTGTAATAATAATGTTTTGCGAAGGCTTTAATTCAACAACTGAATTGTTATGATATTTAAATTGTCCCAAAATATTGTTTATACAATATATAATATATTATTTTATAAAGTAGTCATTTAAATAAGCTGAATAGAGAAATAGATTTTGCTAATGAAAAGGGGATAAATATGAATAAAGTTTTGATTGTTGACAAGGACGAAGAAACCTATAATCAATTGGACTTGGTTGATTGGAAATCATTAAATGTTACTCAAATTGAAAGATGCTCTGGCTATAACGAGGCAGTATCATTTGGGTGTAAGTTCAAACCAAATATAGTTATTTCTGGTGTTAAATTAGACGATGGATGGGGATATAACTTAATTAACATATTTCACTCAGCTAATATTGAAAGTAGTTTTATTATGATAAGCAAATATGAGGATTATAATTATGTTAGAAAATCATTATTGTTTGGCGCTCAAGATTATATAATAAAACCAATAGATATAACTAAAATTGAGAATATAATTGCTAAAATAAATAGTGATAAATTAAGCTATACCGTTAATAATTTTTTGAAAATAAGTTCAAGTATTGACCCAATAACAAGAAGAGCATATAAGAGCTACTCGTGTATTACATTGAAATGCTTAAATACGTTAAAGCAAGAATACAATAAGCATATATCTTTGAAATATATTGCTGACAAATATGTAATGAATTCTAAATATATAGGTATGCAATTTCTTCATGATACCGGACTCCATTTCACTGATTATCGCTTTATTCTTCAAATGATTATAGCTAAACAACTAATTATTACGACTGATTATAAGATTCAGGATATTGCTCTTCAAGTTGGTTTTATATATCCAAATCATTTCTTCAGCGCTTTTAAAATGTTTTATGGAGAATCTCCAAATGAAGTTCGCAAGACAAATTATTTTAATAAACTTGGCACATAAAATCTATCATTATATATTTATTATTAAATAAAAGCGAAGTTATGTAGCTATTTAATGCCACATAACTTCGCTTATTTGTTACCCTAAAAATAATGATTAACTTTATGAATAGTCAGTAACGAGTGCTATCTAGCACTCGTTACTGCTGCCTAATCCATAGTGTCATTCCGCTGCCGTTCTCATTTGTCGGTCGTTTTTGAAAACCAAACCCTTCATAAAACGATTCTTTTCCGCTTGCCGCCATTAAATTCACCATAACAAAATGTCCTTCAATTAAAGTGCTATTGATATAGTCTATAACATTTTGCATTAACTGTTTTCCGATTCCGTGTCCTTGAAAGCTAGGATTTACAACGACATCTGCAATATATGCAACATATCCGTAATCGCTGATAACTCGAGCCATTCCAATCGGTGTGGAGCCTTGTTGTGCTACAGTAATGAATGCGGAATGCTCTAACCCGAGTTTTGCTTTTTCTAGATGAATCTCGCTCCATCCTACTGATTTTCTTAATACATTGTATTCTTGGGCAGTAAGAGAGTTGGCATAAGTAATATCCATAAATACCTCCTATAAAACGTATTGAAAACATTTCTCAGTTATATTTCTTGAAGCATCTAATTCATTTTCTATGCCTGTGTATTGATAGCCATACTTTTTATAAAATTTGAGTGCCTTTTCATTGATATTCATAGCCCAAAGTTTAATGGTATGGACGTTTTTTGCTTTAAAATAATCGACTGCAAAATCCATTGCATATTTGCCATATCCTTGCCCACAAAACTCAGGAAGAAAGTACAACTGCATTACTTCGCCGACAGGGGAAGTAGGGGTGAGGTTAAAGCTAATCATACCGATTGCATTGGCGTTATGAAAAATTAAGTAATAGCTGTTATTGGAGTCTTGTATTTTTTCTTTGAAATACTCGGTTTGGTGTTCGGGAGTAATTGTGTTCCAATATGATTCAGAAGCAATACCAATATGGCTTGCTTGCCATGCCTTTGAATGAATTAAACCCAGTAAATCAATATTTGTGTCATCCACTTTAATATAGTCTAACATGTAAAAGCCCTCATTATGAAAAGTAATATTTATTTTACCAATTATATAACTTTAGAATTTGTTCGTCAACGTATTCATCAAAAACAAAAACAAGCCATCCTGTATGGAAAAGCTTGTTATTTATCATATTGAGTTGTTAGTTGCTTGCAGGCATATATTTTAAAAGAAGATCCTGTACTCGTTCTTGGGAAGTATTTAGCGAATAAGAAAATTGATTATATAAAACCTCTTCAGCGTTTTTTAAAATACGTTCATCTATCATATGCAGTTTCTTATTCATTTTTTCTTGTTCTATTTTGTGTAGATAAAGTGATTTTAAAAGAATTAAAATCTTTTTAGGATTTCCCGAACCCAATAGCTCTTTATATTGTTTAACTCGCAGATTTTCATTATCTATCCAGTTAATCTCTTCTTTTGGTAACTCTTTTATAAGAGAATAAATTTCGTCTTTTGATAGTGTAGGTCTCATTTTGGCAGTTAGCTTTTCGTTGTGAACGGGAATTGAAATGGTTGAATTATCGTCGTTAATCGGTTTTAAAATATAATATTCAATTCTTTTTCCATCCAATTCTTTTTTAGTAATTTCCGAAATGGTACATACACCGTGTAGTCCGTATGTTATGATGTCGTTAACCTGAAACATTTTATGATATTCCTTTCAATAGTATTATTTTCAAGGCATTTTCCACTATACTAGCAGTTGGCGATTTTATTGTGGCTTTTCGTAGCTAATGGGTTTTAATCTATCTCTTCATGAAGCGCATTTGTTTATGAAGCAAACGGCAACCGCTAATCCACTGAATCAATATGCAATAGAATGCATTTACAGCTTTCAGTTAAGTGGATACAGTCTTGAAATGTGAGTGGTTTTGCATACTCACTTAGGGTGGGAGTAAAAAAGTAATTAATCCTACTCAACTTGTATTACCTCCAAAAAATTATGATATGCCATAAAGCGTGCAGTTTACCTCAACAGAACTTACGTTCTTAAAAAGCAAACCACACGCACTGCTTACTTATACTATACCAACTTTTTTTACAAAATGTAATAGGCAATTTAACTAAACTTTCAGTATAATGCTTGGAAAAGGGTAGAAAGTACTGCTTTTTGTTTGAAATTTCATTGTTTTCTAGGAAAAATGAGTTGATATCCAATAAACAGAATGTAGAATTATTTAAATTATTTTTTATGTTGTAGGGAATGGTCTTGACCATTCCGCCCAACGCTCAAGAGCGTTCCCTATATTTGGAGGCGCCAACCAGATGTTACCCACAGTTCAAATCCGCTCGGATCTTATAAATAAAAAAGACCGTTACTTACGTAACAGTCTTTTTCATTTGGAGGCGCCAACCAGATTTGAACTGGTGATGAAGGTGTTGCAGACCTCTGCCTTACCACTTGGCTATAGCGCCTTATTTAATTGGAGCGGATTACGAGGCTCGAACTCGCTACCTCCACCTTGGCAAGGTGGCGCTCTACCAGATGAGCTAAATCCGCGAATCTTATGCATTAACCAATGGCAATACACAAGAAAAAAGTGGTGGGAACAACAGGGCTCGAACCTGTGACCCTCTGCTTGTAAGGCAGATGCTCTCCCAGCTGAGCTATGCTCCCACAACCTTCGCCGCTCTCAGCGACGAATATTAGTATACTATATGAGACCCATTTTGTCAACACTTAATCTTTATTTTTTTGAATTTTTTATAAGAAAATGTTTCCTATTGGTTCTCAATTAGGTTGTTAAGATCTTCTCTGGAGAACAAATACTTACGATTACAAAAGTGACAGCTTACTTCGCATTCGCCTTGTTCCTCACGTATATTGGTTAATTCTTCTTTACCAATACTGATTAAGGCTTTTTCCACTCTTTGTTTGCTACAATCACATTTATATGCAGTAGTTGTTTCATCAAGTACATTTGGCTCAAGATTTTTTAACAGCAAGTTGATAATATCTTCAGGAGTCATCCCATTATCAATCATAGATGATACAGATTGAATATTACGAATATTTTCTTCAATCGTATCAATACAAGCTTCATCAGCAAAAGGAAGCAGTTGCACTAAATATCCACCAGCAGCTCTTACGGATAAATCAGGATTTACCAAAACGCCAAGTCCGCAAACAGTAGGTGTTTGTTCGCTTACAGCATAATAATTTGTAATATCTTCGGCAATTTCTCCCGATACAATAGGAGTTTGCCCAACATACGGTTCTTTTAAACCTAAATCTTTAACTACACTTAAAAAGCCATCATTTCCAACAGCACCTTTTACATCAAGTTTACCGTATTGATTTAATGGAAGTTCAACGACAGCGTTTTCAACAAATGCTTTTACATTACCGCTGCAATTCGATACTGCAATGAGTGAACCGGAAGGGCCTCCACCATTGATACGAAGCGTTAACGAATCTTTTTCGCCTTTTAACATATATCCCATAATAGATGCAGCAGTAGCAAGTCTGCCAAGGCCGGCAGTAATGACTGCTGAAGTCTGATGTATTCTTTCAATTTCAGCAACAATATCAGTAGAATCGATGGCTGCTGCCATAACGCTTCCATCTGCA
Organism: Paludicola sp. MB14-C6; assembly: GCF_030908625.1. Taxonomy (GTDB): domain Bacteria; phylum Bacillota; class Clostridia; order Oscillospirales; family Ruminococcaceae; genus Paludihabitans. The sequence goes on from NZ_CP133133.1 coordinate 2,658,529, forward strand.
CTAATTGCTCGGACTAATTTTCCCATAATAAACTCCATTCCTATCCCATAGAGGGTATGATTTTAAAAAGTTGAAAGAACAGAATGATTCTTTCAACTTTACTATTATTATTTCTTTTTTGTAGATTTAACAACATATATAGCACGCTGTGTTGTATCATTCGGTGCTTCAAAAGTATCATCACCATATACACATAATAGCTGTAGATCTGTTTTGCGAATGAAATTCATTAGCTCATCATGCGTATACGCACGTTCGCTAAATTCTTCACAAAACTTATCATATGTATTATCCATGTTTTTGCAGAATAAGTCAAGAGAAATATCAACAGTTACATCATCTCTTAAAGTATTTTGCCATATACAGTATACTTCATCGTAATCATAGATAAAAGTATTATTCGCCAAAATATTTTTGTGCTTATAGGTAGTATTAACATCAAAAATAAAGATACCATCCGGATGTAAGAATAAGCTTACTTTATCAAAGATGGCTTGTACATCCTCGCTGTCACAAATGTGATTGATGCTATCCAATGCACAAATGCAAACGTCCATTGTGCCGTATAAATCAATATCGGTCATATCTTGGCATAGATACATGATATCGTGACCGGATTCATAACGTTTATTCATCGCTTCCGATAGCATCTCGAAAGACGAGTCAATTCCAATCACATCATACCCAAAAGCAGCCATTACTTCACTTAAAGAACCTGTCCCACACGCTAAGTCGACCAAAATTCCGTTGTGCTTACCATATTGATTTAAAATCGCATGAAAATATTCCCCACGTTTGCGATAGGGAATATTGGAAGTCAATATATCATAGTAAGGGGCAAAGTGTTTATAACTAGCCATTCTTTTTTGCAGTCCTTTCAAAAACAACGCTATAGCCATCACAACCGTAAATCAAAGAACGATTGACACGGCTAATGGTAGCAGTACTAGCACCTGTTTGAGAAACAATATCGCTATAAACTCTATTTTCACTTAACATTTTAGCAACTTGAAGACGTTGAGACATCGCTTTCAATTCAGGAATTGTGCATAAGTCTTCGAAGAAATTATAGGCTTCTTCTTTTGTTTCAAGGGTTAAAATTGCGTCTATTAAATATTCAATGTTTTTTTCTTTTAATTTATTATTCATAATAACCTCCGTAACGGTAATTATTGAAACTTTTATTGCTTTCACATTTTAACATATAAAAGTGTGAAAGTAAACAGTGATTTTATATAAATAAATGCTTCTGTATTATGTGAAAATATACAAGACAATTAAAAAAATGGTGGGAATCTATAGTTTACTGCTGTTAAAACAGTAAAAGAAAAACCAATACTTCCATAATAATATTTTTGTAATAATTTTATATTTAAGTGTGAACTTTTTGACTTGTTTTATAGGTTGAATGCATGTTGCTTCATATAAAGTAAAACGCAGCAGCATTTTAAAAATGCTGCTGCGTAAAAGATTATTTTAATTCAATTATACCAAGTTTTTCTGCTGGTACAGGATTTTCATGAGGTCTGAAATAAGTGTTTAATAAATCAGCTGTTTCCGCTTTTTTAAGTGAAATCATAGATAATCCATTTAGCTGTGCTGATTTAATAGGCATATCATGGAACTTAATATTGTCTTTTGCTCCATCCATGACTTTGTCGTAAAGATCAAGTAATTGGCTTAATGTAAAATCTGTTGTAACTTGTTTAATCATTGTAGGAGCAAGCTTTACAATTTGTCCTTTACCAAGAGTAAATACTTTTTGCATAGTAGCTTGCATAAATACACGTTGCGTTTGAATACGGCCTAAATCCGCATTTGCATAAGAATGTCTTTCTCTAACAATTGCTTCCGCTTGTTTGCCCTTTATAGTTTGTACACCTTTTGTAATTTGAATATTATCGCCTCCGATAAAGGAAACAGGAACATTCATAGTAACTCCGCCAATTGCATCGACAATGGAAACAAGTCCATCAATATCAAGAGTTACATAGTGGTCAATTGGAATATTAAGATATTGATTTATTTTGTTTGCAAGTCCTTGAATTCCACCATTTTTCTTACTTCCGTAAACAGCATTGATTTTACCTGTAGCATACTCATTTCCAATATAAGTATCACGTGGAATTTGAATTATGTTAATTTTTTTATTTTCAATATCATAATTGGCAACCATAACAACATCCGTTAGAGTTCCTGCACGATGGCCTTGTTCTCTTCCAATTTTATCAACACCAACCACTAAGATATTCATTTGCTTATCTCTTATGGCTGAAGGAGTTTGAAGCTTTTCACCAAGTGAGCCGGCATCATTGCCTGAGAAAATTTTCGTATTAAAGATGATTACTCCAACAACAGTAAGTACAGAAATAACAATTGCGACTATGCATAAAACAATTAGCGCTTTATTTTTCTTTTTCTTTTTATGTTTATTTATGGTTCGTGTATGTTCTAATGGCGGTGCCTCATAAGTTGATGCAGTTCCTCGAACTACTCTGCTGGATAATGTATTTGTCTGTCTTTTATTATTCCCTTTTTTTATTTTCATTAAAATATTCCCTCGATTCTAGTTTCTATATATGATTCAGTATTTTGAATACGATTGCAAATTACAATATAGAAAACAAACTGACGATTACTACCTTATGTTGAACAATCATGCCGATAGCAGATATATTCAATAAAAAATTGTAAAACTACAAATTAAAAGTATAACATACGGGCAAGACTTAAATGCAAATTATTTGTTATAAATTTATGAATAGATTTACACATAATATTCACAATTTATTGAATCGTAGGTTACCTAATTTTACATATATTTTTAGTAATCATTTATACTCCATAGTATTCATCTAGTACTTCACGAACAGTTTTTTCCCATACTACAAGGTTATAAGGATTGAATGATACTGTGCTGATGTCTTTTAAAACGAATTCAACAGGGCAATTATGCTTTTGGCAAGCGTTTATAGTAGTGATAATTTCTTTTCGAATTTCTTCAGAATCCGTTTTTATTGCTACATTTGCCGGATTTGGCTTGCGAGCATAAACATAGTTTCCTTCTAGCTGTTCTGCACATGATTCTACATTTGCCCAAGGGCTGACACCAACTTTTCTGAGGTTTGGAATCTTTTTCAAGATGCCGATTTTATTATCAAGTGGTTCGCAACATCCATAATAAACAAGACCACATTTCTCCATTAGCTTTGAACTGTAATCCAAATCAAATTCTTGATGCATACTAGGTGAAATGCTGGAAAACATTTGTGCCATGGAACGAAACCAAACATCTTTTAATCTTACAACACCGCCAGTGTAGTCTTTTGCAGGCAAATCACTAGTGTATGCAGGTGTACAATGAAGAGTTGGCAAATCGCAATCTAATAAACCTAATCGCTCATACTCGTTTATTGTGTGTAATCCGATTTCAGTAAATTTTTGAATAATTTGATGTAGAAATTCAGGACGATCAACCATATCCATAAAGATAGGCTCAACACCCCGATAACGTGGAATTTGATCCCATGGTGAATAGTAGATTTCAACGCCGCATAAACGAATAGGAAGAATGTCTTGTAATATATCCTTTGCTAAAGTAATGTTTTGCTCATCAATTTCAGGTTGTCGTTCAAAATTCGGAAGTTTAATTTTTGCTAAATCGTCTTCTGTAGCAAGAATATCATGGTATTCATGAGAAACTATATTATTGTTTTTATCGGTTGCTATTTGGCTTCCATTGACATCTAATCCAATTCCAGAATCGGTGAAAGCTTTTTGAATCGGATAATATGGTTGTACTACCATATCTCCACGGAAATATTTCCATTGAAATAAAGTGCTTCTAAAATACCACTCCATTTGTTTTGCAAATGGGTGATTGCAATGCAATTGAAGTTGACCATCAATATCCATCTCATGCCATGGAATTTCATGAATTAACACAGGGGGTCTCACGATTTTTAAGTCATTTGTTGCTCGCATACGGTTAATACTGATTTTTTGAATGTCTAAATTGGCGATTTCTGCATATTGTCGTGCGAGTTCACGTAAAAGAATTTTTTCATTTTGTGTTATTACCATGGTGAATCAACCCTCTCTTTTAAAATATCAATATGCTTGTAAGTATAATATTTTTATGAATGTTATTCAAATGTTTACTTGATACATTTTTATGGTATTTTGATGTTTGAATAAGGGCACTATGGCATTGGAACATAGTAATCTTTAAATTTCGTAGGAGGAACACCAAATTTCATTCTAAAAGCATGACTAAAGGTCTTACTGTCTCGATATCCAACGCATTGTGCAATTTCTTTTACTGAAACATTTTGCATGAGTAACTTACTTGCTTCATTCATTCTACAATGCAAAATATATTGATAAGGCGTTATGTTTAATTTGGATTGAAATATGCGAATCAGATGCTCAGGCGTATAATTGAAATGGTTGCTGATTTCATCTATTGTAATTGGCTTGGAGTAGTTGCTGCGAATATAGCTTATAATGTTGGAAAATTGATCTTCTGTTTTACTGATAATTTTATTTTGATAACAATACTCTATAAAAGCTTTTACTAAGGTGTGAAAATAGTGATACTCTTTATTATTATCATAAACACAAAGCTTCATTGCTTCAAGCATATGAAATAATATTGCGTTTTCATCTACATCAACTTCAATAAGCGTTTTGATAATAGAGGGGAATAAATCAATGTGCACCCAAAAACAATAAATAGGATTTTTAGGATTGTGGGTTATTTTATAAGAGCTGTAAGACGGAAAAATATATAGCTTTCCACATACTAGTTTTTGACTCATTGTTTTATCTTGATAAAAAACGTCACCGCTTTTTAAATAATAAATTCGAGAAAAACCCGCTGCTTTTGTTTCGTTTACAATCCAGTTAGCTTGTTGTATTCCGTATCCTTGGTCATAAATTTCCATACAATCACCTTCTTGGCTCTATCATAATTCAAATCACTGGAAATGTCAATTATTATGGAGTTTATATCAATAAATGCTGTATACAAGTTTATTTTTATGGAGTATGATTATAGCAAAGTTTATAAAGTGAGGTTCAATTTTTATGATATTATCTCAAAATGACATATCAATATTACAAGAACTAGCGAAAGAGTATATGCAATATGCTACTTTACCGCTGCAACAAAAGAAAAAAGAGCTATGGCTTGCACTCAATCGTTTTGAAATGCAAAGACCAATGATTGTAATTGATCAAATTCCGTGGCATGAAATGGATGTAGATGGTTTCTTGAAAAATCAAGTGAATCATCCATATTGGGCTATGGTAGAAACTGCACTTCGTCAATCTATATATAAATGGAAGTATATGCCTGCGGATATGGTGTTGCCACCATATATTATGTTGCCTCGATTGATTCAAAATAGTGGTTATGGTATAATGGTAGAAGAAGAGCGACTGGCAAGTGATACTGCTAATGATGTAGTTGGGCATAAATTTTATAATCAGTTTGAGGAAATGGAAGACGTTGAAAAAATCGTAACACCAACGATTTCTGTGAATCGTAAAGGCGAACAAGAAATTATCGAGATAGCAGAAACTATTTTCAAAGGAATTGCGCCATTTAAGATGCAAGGTCATACTGTACATTTAGGTCTTTGGGACGCAATTACCCAATGGATGGGTGTTGAAAACTGCTATATAGAGCTTATGGATCGACCTGAGTTAATGCATGCCATTATGGATAAGCTGACGAACTCAACAATTGGTATGATAGAGCAAATGAATAAAGAAGGTGTATTTGATGCATATAGTAATGTTTGTCATTGTTCTTATACCTTTACGGATGATTTACCATCATCCTCTTGCAATTTGGATAATCCAACTTCAAAAGATGTTTGGGCGTTTGGATTGGCACAGCTATTTTCTTCGGTTTCTCCTGCAATTACGGACGAATTTGAAGTTCCATATATGCAAAAGCTATTCCCATATTTCGGCGCAATTTATTATGGCTGTTGCGATCGTTTAGATGATCGTTTAGATATTATTACGAAAATGCCGAATATTCGTAAAATCTCTTGCAGTCCTTGGAGTAACCGTGAAGAGTTTGCAAGAAAGCTGCAAAAAAACTATATCATGTCGAATAAACCAAATCCGGCTTTATTGGCAACGGACTCAATGAGCGAACAAGAAATTCGAGCAGATATTAGAAGAACTATGAAAGCTGCAAAGGATAATAACGTAAATCTAGAGTTGATTATCAAAGATATCAGCACAGTACGTTACGAGCCACAAAGACTATGGAAATGGTCACAAATTGCTTTAGAAGAAGCAGAAAACTATTAAGGAGGATGACAGCATGACTTCAAGAGAAAAAATCAATTTAATATTTAATCACAAAGGCGATGGCTTAGGTGCTATGTGGACAGGACACCCAAATGATAACACAATCCCAATTTATGCAAAGGAATGGGGAATAGAAGAGACCAGAGAAGCAATTTTTGAGCATTTAGAAGATGATTGCAGATGGATTACGGCTGATAGAGGATATCATCATCCCGACGGTGTTCCACTGTTCGACACTTCTTATGGTATCAAACAAAGAGCAACATTAAGTGCAGAAGGCTGTTTTGCTAATGCTGAAACAGTTGCAGATATCGAAAACTATCCTTGGCCAAAGGCTGAGTATTGTGATTTTACAAAGGTATATGAAGAGATAGACAAATATCAAGATAAAATGGTGTTTACAGGTTTATGGAGCCCATTTTTCCATATCGTCGCTGATTTCTTTGGCATGGAGAACTATTTTATCAAAATGTACGAAAATCCTGAAATTGTAGAAGCAGTAACAGAGCGTATTGTGGACTTTTATGTGGAAGCAAACGAGAAATTCTTTGCAGGATTAGGCGATAGAGCTGATGTCATGTTCTTTGGCAATGACTTTGGAACGCAATTGGATTTGTTTATTTCACCGGATAATTTCCGCAAATTTGTAATGCCATCCTTCAAACGCTTAATTGCAGTAGGTAAGAAATATAATAAAAAAGTAATGCTTCACTCTTGTGGCTCTATATATCGTATTATTCCTGATTTAATTGAGGCGGGTGTAGACGTACTTCATCCAATTCAAGCACAAGCAAAGGGTATGAGTGCAGCTGAATTGGCTCAATACAAAGACGATTTAGCTTTTGTTGGCGGTATTGATGCACAATCATTCTTTGTAAATGCAACTCCTGAGCAAATTAAAGAAGAAGTAAGGCGAGTAAAAAGTATTTTAGGTCCAAGCATTGTTATCTCTCCAAGTCATGAAGAGATACTTCCAAATGTGCCTGCTGCTAATGTGTTGGCAATGGCGCAAGCTTCAAGAGAATAGTGATAATAAAATGCCACTCAAGGGAATGAAATCTCTTAAGTGGCATTCTTCATTTTCTGTTATACTTGGTTAATTTCTTTCATTTTAGTAATTCCATAATGATACGATTCTTCTAGTAATGCTTTTAAACTTGCCAATGGCGTATCAGTAGTAGCGCCGTTACCAAGTGTTAAGATAAAACGGCCATTCTTATTTGCATAAGTATCGATCATAAAGCGCACTTCTTCTCTAACTTGTTCAGCAGTTCCATATGGTATTGTTTGTTGTACATCAAAGCCAGCCCAAATGCAAATTTGAGTGCCGTATTTGTTTGCTATATCTACTTCATTCATTGTGTATTTTTGAATCGGATGCAATACATCCAAACCAATTTCGATAAAAGTAGGAATAAATGGCTCAATATTCCCACAAGTATGTAACCAAAAGTGCATTCCAAGAGAATGTGCTTTGTCAAAAAGCCGCTTATAATATGGCTTAAAGAATTCTTCAAATATTTCGGGAGAGAAAAATGGACCGGTTTGAGTACCAATATCGTCTGACGTGAAGATGCCATCCGCATGTAATTCAACTTTTGCACGTTCCATTGCTCTGCAATAAAATTCAGTTAATTTATCAAATAGACGATGCACTTCATCAGGATATAGATAAAAATCAGTAAGGGCATTTTCCATTCCTCTTAAAGACCATAATCGCTCAAAAAAACAGAACCACCAGTTTACAAGACGATACTTTCCATCATCTTCAGGGCATTTTGGAATTAAGTTTGGATAATCAGGATTAGGAAAGTTTTCTAAAACCTCATCTAGCTCATCCCAATCTTCAATTGCGATAATCGAATCTAATCCAATTGCTATGGAAGATTCTTTTTGCGTTTTCTTCACCCAACGATAGTTTTCGTCGTCAATAGGTGCTTTGAATACATCGGGAAAATTTAAATTCACAACAGATGCATCGTATGGATAAACTTCCGTTAATTCTCGAGCTTCTGTTTCTTTATCGCCGAATATAATTGGATTGCACCAAAAGTTATACATGGTAGGAATTCTGTTTCCTGCACATTTTCCTTCAATAATAGATTTCATTTCATCTTTAGTAAAGCATGGATATTTCATATAGTTTCTCCTATTTGCAATTGTTATTACATTCTATTATAATAAAATGTAAGTAAACATCAATACACAAATATATTTAGTGTGAACAAAATCACTTTAGGAGTATGTTATGCAATCTAATCAATCAAAAACTTTTCTTCTTGAAATATTATCATGTGTTCATATTACCAAATACAATTCTCCACAAAACAAAACCTCATATGGAAGACGGATTTCACATGACTTTGAGCTAGAGCTAATTTTAGACGGATGTGGGGAAATTTATTGTAACGGAGAATGGATTGAAACGAAAAAGAATCGTTTGTTTTTGCGTTCAAAGGGAATGGAGCTTGAAGGAATCACTCCGTATTATTCGTATTTTATTGTGTTCGATTGTGATAAAAAAGATATCTTTGATGATATGCCTTTTTATATTGACATCGAAGACGAGTTTTATATAAAATCTTTGTTTGAAACAATCTATGCGCAGTATAATCGGCAATCTTATGAACGTGAGTATGTGCTAAAAGGCTCACTTTGTATGATCTTAGCTTATATTATTCGTAAAAATGAGCAAAACAAACTACAAAAGCAAAGCAATATTTATCAAGTAATGAAATATATCAATCAAAATATAGAAAACGAATTGCTTTCTTCAAATTTAGCAAAAATAGCAGGATTATCCCAAAATTATTTTGTAAAGTGTTTTAAAGAAATTACGGGTAAAAACCCAATAGAATATATTAATGATGCCAGAGTTTTAAAAGGATGCAGTATGTTGGTTTCTACTAATTATAGTGTGGAAGAGATTGCAAGACAATGTGGTTATCCATCAGCCTCATATTTTTATCGGAAATTCAAGCAAAAAACCGGTGAAAATCCGGCATCTTATCGTAAGAAAATGCGAATATATAATACGTTTGAATAAAATAAAAACCTATTCAAAAAGAATAGGTTTCAGCTTTAAAAAAACTTAAAACGCAAGAAAAAAATTGGATTTTAGAAGTAGTTTACTTGCGAAAATTGTTTTTTCGAAAATGACATAAAGTAAAATTTACGGCTTAATCAAATGCTAATCGCGTGGAATAATCGCTGGTTGCATAACGATTTTCCAATCAATTGTCTAGGGGAGCAAATAAAGAATAACATAGCACAAACTGAAACTTTTCAGGTTTGGGCGGATAGCCCAATATTAATATAACAAGAATTAACCTTATATCTTGCAAATGTAAATAATAAATCTTTATCTACACTCTGAAACCTATTCAAAAAGAATAGGTTTTCGTATTTAAGTTTCATTTTATTAATCTAATACACCTGTGATTCCGTTTGCAACCATTGGTGCTTTGCGATTAAATGGAGATTCAATCGTTGTTGTGCCACCTTTTTGTAAGCTTTGCATAACTTCTAAAACGTGGAATGTTTGCTCGCAATTTGCTCGAAATGGACGATTGGTTTGCAATGCCTTCGCCATATCAGCAAGACCTAAAGCACGAGAATTTTGAGAATAATTAAAGCAAAGAGGGATTTCTTTGTATGTACCATCTTGTGGTTTTAATAGCTTAATTGAACCATCAAAGCAGTTGGGATCAGGTACAATTAAAGTACCCTCTGTTCCATAAATCTCAAAACGGGCTTGAGAATCAGAATAAACATCAAAAGTAGTGAAAATTGTTCCAACAGCACCACTCTCAAAGTTTAAAATGCCGTTTACATGAGTTGGCACTTCTACATCAACAGTCTCGCCAAAATGTGGTGCACTAGTAATTGTTCTGGTTTTAAAGTTTGCTTTTGCAACACTCATAGTAGAAGAAATTCGACCAAGCAAGTTAACAAGAGCAGTAATGTAGTATGGTCCCATATCCATCATTGGTCCGCCGCCATGTTTATAATAGAATGCAGGATCTGGATGCCAGCTTTCATGTCCATGACAAATCATAAATGTTGCGGCACCAATTGGCGTACCGATAAATCCATCATCAATTAGTTTTCTACAAGTTTGAATTCCAGCACCCATAAAAGTATCAGGAGCTCCACCTAATAATAAGTTTTTCTCTTTTGCAATTGCAACTAATTCTTTGCCTTCTTCTAAAGTTGCAGCAAGTGGTTTTTCAGAATAAACGTGTTTTCCTGCTAATAAAGCAGCTTTTGAAACGCCATAATGCTCATATGGTCTTGTTAGGTTTAAAACAATATCTACATTTTCATCTGCAAACACTTCATCCATTGTATCATAGATAATAACATCTGGATTTGCATCCTTTGCTTTGAGTGCCTTTTCTTTGATTAAATCACAAACTGCATAGAGTTCTAGTTCTTTATATAATTCAGTAATATTTTTTAAATAGATACCGCTAATGTCGCCAATGCCGATAATACCAATTCTAACTTTATTCATAGTCATACCCATTCCTTTCAAACTTTCACCTTAATACATCTTTGCATCATTTTCAAAACGCTCTGTTGTTAATTTGTTTGCAACAGCATATTCTTTGCCTTCGCCAGCCCAAACCATACCACGTTCCATCATGATTTGTGCGTTTGGTGAATGGTCAAAAACATCATCATGATGACCTAAAGAAGTATAGAATACTCTGCCGTTACCCCAAAATTTCGTCCAAGCAACAGGCATATCAACTGGCTTGTTTGAAATATGGTAATAAGGAACAATAGGGAAGCGTGTAGTAGCTAATACTTCGATAGAAGGGTCAATATGTAAATAGTAATGCTCGCTACAAACAGGAAAATCTTCAAGTCCCTCTGTAATTGGGCTTGAGCCAGTATTGATGTTGACAGTATAGTTGATTCCATCTCCACCCGGATGGCTCACCCATTGACCGCCTGTTATGAATTGCCATTGCGTATTTTGACGAAAAGAATCACACATACCGCCATGACAGCCTGCTAAGCCTGTACCGTTCGCAACTGCTTTTGAAATCGTTTCTACATATTCCTCTTTAATTTCGCCCATTGTCCAACAAGCAACAATTAAATCTAATCCCATAACCATTTCCACATCAGCAAGAACATCTAAATTATCGCTGATTGTAACTGAATAATTGTGTTTTTCCAATAAACCTGCGAATCGTTTTGAAGTGAGTTCTGGCTCATGTCCATCCCAACCGCCTTGTAAAATAAGTGCTTTTTTCATAAGATTTTTCCTCAAGCTTTCTATAGTTTGTGTGTTGTTTAGATATTACATTCCATGCCGTGTTTTGCTTTCTCAGATGCAAAGATTAAATCAATTACTTTCATGACTCTTAGAGCTTGTTCTGGTTTCACAATAAGTTCATCGTTGTGATCTAAAACGCCAACGATATTTTGATAATAGCTAATGCTATCGCTTTCGATTTTGGGTAATGGTAGTTTTTCTACTGTATGGTCTGGTCTTGGAGCCATTGTACGAGTAGGTCCAGCAGCAGTATACACAATATCATTTTCCCATTTCAAAGGGCCATTTTCTTTTAGAGTTACAATCTCACCATTGCATTCCCAGTCTTGAATCATAGCAGTACCGTTTGTGCAAGACATATGCCATCTTGGTAAGTTAATGAAACAGTTTGTGGACATTTCTAATAAGTAAGAAACACCATTTTCAAAGCGAAGAAAGATTTTAATATTATCATCTACTTCATTAGAAAAAATGGATTGTAAATGAGCATCAACAGAAACGACTGGTGATTTAATTAAATCTAAAGCCTGGTCAATTAAATGAACGCCCCAATCTAATACCATTCCACCACCGTTTACTTGATAGCTTCTCCAACCATGCATAGCGCCTCTAGAACCAAGAACTCTACTTTCGATAAAATAGGGTGTTCCAATTGTATTTTCTGAAAGGATTGCTTGAATTGTTTTGTAATCCCGATCCCATCTTCTATTTTGATGAATAGAAAATAGTTTGCCAGTTTCTTTTGAAACAGCAATCATATCTTCTAATTCGCTTGCATTCATAGCAACTGGTTTTTCGCAAATTACGTTCTTCCCAGCTTTTAAACATTGAATGACATAGTTTTTATGGAAGTTATTAGGCGTGCTTACTAAAACAATATCTACCTCTTTGTCTTTTAATAACTCTTCTAAAGTTTGATAAACTTTTAAGCCTTCCTCTTTCGCTTTTTCCTTCGCTTCTTCTCTAATATCATATGCTCCGTATACCGTAATTTCAGGAAGTTGGTTTTTTACTTTTTCCTTATGCCAGCCTCCCATTCCTCCGAATCCGATGATTGCCATTTTATGCATCATACGATAACCCCCTCTAAAATAGTTGTTTGTTGTGTTAAAAAGTTGGCTAAAAATTGCTGTCATTATTTTATATCTTTATTTTTAATTGCATTTTATCATTACATATAGTAGAATACAAGACATATTAAATCAATTTATAGACAAAAGTTGTGGTGGTGAAAAGAAAATGATTCCGTTTTACGAAAACAAATTCGGTGCTATTTTTGCAGCCCATAGTACAAGCTTAATCTTTCCTGCACATCTGCATAATGCGATGGAATGTATTTATGTAGTAAGTGGGGAAATTGAAATTACAATTGAAAATATAAGCTATCATCTTAAACGTGGAGAAATGGCAGTCGTTTTTCCGAATGTTGTGCACTCTTATTATTCGAATGAGAGTGAAGAAAACTGTTACGAGCTTTTTATTTATCCCAATCAAGCAAAATCAAAAATATATGGTATCGTACAAGATAAAAAGCCAATTTATCCGATTTTATTGAGTACACAAATTCATCATGATATTCCAAACCAAATTCACGAGATAATAGATTTATATCGATGTGAGAAACCCAATCATTTGCTAATGGATACCTTAGCACAGTTGGTGTTGATTCGCACATTAGATGAGTTGGAGCTTATCAAGCAAAACGCAACGAGTGAAAACATAATTGGGGGAGCAGTTATGTATATCGCTGAAAATTTCAAGAGTAGTATTTCATTAGAGAAAATTGCAAAATATCTAGGAATAAGTAAATATTATCTATCACGAATGTTAAAAGATGCACTTGGAATGGGGGTTTGTACCTATATAAACAACCTACGAATTGACTATGCAAAGGCATTGCTTACTACAACAAGCCTTACAGTTTCAGAAGTAGCTATGGAAAGTGGATATGATAGCTTACGTTCGTTTAATCGTTGCTTTAAAAAAATTACGAGTGTTTCACCAAAGGAGTATCGCAATAAGAGTTAGAAACAGCGAATGTCAAAGGGCATCATCGTATGAAACGATGATGCCCTCGAATATTTTTATATTATCATGCTGCTTTTTTTAGCTTATCGTTAATAATAGGTCGCTTTCGCATATGCACAATAATTGTAATGATTGCACTTATGATTAAAATAGCATAAAAACTAATGCCACGGCTTAATAACATAGCAGGTAAAATTAAACCGGAAGAGAAGAAGATTTTGAATACAGTTAGGAAGCTGGCTTCTGTTACTCCAACTGCGCCCGGAAGCGGTAGAGAGGCAACGGCAATTGTAAATAATGCTTGAAGAGCTACCATTTCTAAAAAGGTGTGTCCGGTTAGATTAAAGGCTTTATATACGAAAAATGGTACAGAATATAGAGCGGTTTTTTGAAGAAATGTGAAAAAGGATACTTTAACAAACAGCATTGGATTTTGCTTTACATATTTTGCGCCTTCGGTGTATTCATCTAACTGATGCATAATATTCTTTTGGGTAGAATCAACATGTTTCATTAGTTTAATTTTTGCCAAGAAGTTTGTAATTGCCAAAACACATTTTGTTATCACTTTTTTTGAAAAGATAGAGAAAATAATAATTGCAACGAGTATTACATTGATTACAACACCAAAAAGAATGAGCCACTTGATACCTTTTATGTTTGTTGAAACGAAATTAAATTCAACGATGTACATGAGTAATCCATAAAGCAGCATTACAATTTGATATGCAACCGTTATAATTAGTATGGTAAGAGTGGAATAAGAAATATTAATGTTATCTCTTTTCATGTAGTAAATTTGAGCAGGTTGTCCGCCTGAAGCCGACGGTGTAATAGAGCAGAAATAAAAACCGATAAATGAATATTCCATACATCGCCAAAAGGGAACTTTTATATTTAATGATTTTGTAATTATCTTTATGTTAATTGCTTCGCAAGCAATATATCCTATCATAGTGAAAAGGCCGAGGATCAAATAAAATGGATTTGCCTTTTTTATATATGGTAGCAACGAAGCGAGTGAGTTATCCTTAAAGAGCAAATAAAAGGTTAGTCCAATTAACACGAGCATGAAGATGAGGCTACCAATATGGTGATTATTGTTTTCTTTGTTTTTTTTCATAATGTAATCCTTTGGCTGTAATAAATTCATATCCTTTATTCTTTAATTGCGGAATGGCTATTCGTAATGCAGCAATGGTGTTCAAAGGCGCATCCTTCGCTCCACCTGAATTCTCTCCTGCATCATGCAAGCAAATAATGGATGTTGGCTTGGTGCGTTTCATCAGTTTGTCGGCTATGATGTCAGCAGTTGCATTGTCTTTCCAATCTTGCGCCATAACATCCCATAAAATCATTTTCAATCCATATTTTTTCATATAATGATAAGAAAAAATATTGGTATGTCCCCAAGGCGGACGATAGAAAGTTACATCACAATTTAAGTCATTCATGATTGTAATGCTTTGTTTAAAATCCTCTTTGGTATACCTGCGATCAAAAAACATCGCATTTTCGTGTTCTAATGAGTGCAATCCTATTTCATGTCCTTCGTCTTGCATACGTTTGATAATAGCGTGATTTCCAAATGCATTTTTAGCAACTACGAAAAAAGTAGCTTGTACATCATTTTCGGCTAAAACGTCGAGTAGTTGATTGGTATAACGCTCATCAGGTCCATCATCAAATGTCAACATAATTTTATTTGGTTGATTGGTCTTACGAATGACATTATTACTAATTAGTTTAAAATAATAAGTGGGAATGATGGAGTAAATTAAAAAAGTACAGATAATGATGCTTAGTATAATAGCTACAATCATGATGCAAAAATCTCCCTTTGTGGGGCATATGTTAATAAAATTTTATCAATACAAGATGTATCCAAATTATTCTTTACTTTTCGTACGTTGTATTTTAACCTACTTAATGTTTCATTATCATAAAGAATAGATTCAATTTGTTTTACCCATTGGTCAGAACTTGCATTGATTACTTTTCCAATTTGATTATTTAAGATAAAGGTAGTGTTGTTAATTTCTTGTTGTAAAAAAGGTTGAAACACAAGAAGTGGTGTTTCTGAAAAAATAGATTCAAATAAAGTAATACCACCCGGCTTTGAAATAATCACATCAGATTCATGCATATATTTGTATACTTCATTAGTATATCCAATTACTTGAATATTCTCGAATTTATTATATAGTAAATCATGTAATTGATGATTGTTACCAGTTATAACAGTTGTTTTTACATTTTTTAATTGATTGAGTGATTGATAAAAGTCTAAATCTTTTGGAAGCAGTCCTAATCCGCCACCCATGATTAAAATTTTCTTAGTAACATCTTTTTCATTCAACAGCTTTGTTTTAAATTCCTCTTTTACAGGAATACCGTTAATCAAAATTTTCTTTTCGGAAACACCTTTTCTGATTAATGTTGACTTAATCGAATTACTACCTACTAAATAATAGTTGGTGTTTTCATTAATCCATTCTGAATGCCCGGTAATATCGGTTATACAGGTGATAAGCGGAGTGCTTAAACCGTATTTTTGCTTGTATCTAGAAACAAGCTGAGAACAGAAAGGAAGCGTAGAAAAAATCAAATCAGGCTTTGTCTCAATCAATAATTGATTTAATTTTGAAAGAAAATAGCTCAAAAAAATAGGCCGAATATCTGTATGTCCGTCTTCGGTTTTACGATAAATATAGTTGTACATATTACGACCACGATTTACTAAGAATGTAAAGCCATTGTACATTGCATTGGCATAAAGTGGTATAGAATAGTCAAAAAAATCTTTTATGGTAATCCCCATATTAGGATGATTTAATTGTATTTGTTGTTGAATGGAAGTTGAAGCAGAATAGTGACCCATTCCGAATTTTCCGGTTAAAATAAGTATGTTCATTTTAAAACTCCTTTCATTTTTGTATATCTGTTTATTTAAACGATTGAAATCTTGGATTGTCTTCATATTATTAATGATTTTATAACTTTTTATTAAAACAAGCAATAGATATTCCTTACAGCTCCCTTACAAAAATGTAAGAAACGAAAGAATACCTATGCTTTTCATATTTATTTATTTTTATGTGTATCACGTTTTTTGAAAAATATTGCTATTAATATTGCAGTAATCAAAACTACTCCACATACCAGAATAATCAAAACGATTGTTTCTGTGGAACTAACATTTTTCGTTTGGGGCATTTTGTTTTCAGGAGCAGGTGTAATTTTTGCATCTGCGGGTTCATATGTCTCAGAAGATTCAGATACAATTGAACTTGT
The DNA here is from genome assembly GCF_030908625.1 of Paludicola sp. MB14-C6. GTDB lineage: Bacteria > Bacillota > Clostridia > Oscillospirales > Ruminococcaceae > Paludihabitans. The sequence goes on from NZ_CP133133.1 coordinate 2,675,471, forward strand.
TTTACTTGATGAAGTGCTGTTATCAGTTGGAGCCGATAAGTTAATCCAAAAATTTCGCTTTGCCATGTAATACGGTACAAATCCCCATTTTACGCCGTCTTTGTCGGTGTAACATTTGCTAAAGGTTATCATGTTAGACATTTCTCTTATTTTATCCATTGAAAAAGAAGTTTCCTTTTTCGGTGAATTTGGATAATCCCAAACAACTAAATTTCCTTGATATTCGTTATGATTAAAAGATTCTGTAAATTCTTTGATATCTGCTTTATGCTCTTCCTCAAAGGATATATAATCATATATCAGCTTAACTTCCGTCATTTTAATCCAACCGATATTGAATTGGTGGTTATATATCTTTTCCAATGTGGTAGGTTTACCGTCTTTATCAATCGGATAGTATACTACACCCCATTCGACTTTATTTTTATCTGCATAGGTAAATGAAACACGAAATTCATATTTGTTGGGCGCTTGTGAGAATGGTTTAGCGGATGTTGGAGATTTGTAAATTGAAACAAATCCATCTTTTCCATTGGCATAAAAGCAGCGATTCACATGATTACATTCACTACGATGTTTTGTATAGAAGTCATCTTGTGGCTCCCAAATTACATCAGCAAAAACAGCTGTGCCGCTCCACAATATCATTACCAAGCAAAGCAATATACTAACAATACGCTTTTTCATATAAGCACTCCATTCTTCAAAATATAATATTGAGTACAAAACCGATTGAATAAGAAAAGACATTTGCTCCCAAAGAAAAATAAAACGGATGTTTGAATTCCAGTCCATAGGTTTTATAGTAAAAGGCTTCTACCAGAACAGCAAGAGTTTCTAAAGGAATGATTATAAAAACAGGATACCAATTTGTATAAGAAGTCAAAAGCATATAAGCTAAAACAACTACCGGGTTTGTAATAACATTAACCAAGCAGATGAGTAAGTAATCTTTTGCGTTTCGCTTATGGGTAATCAATGCAAATAACAATTCAAAAAATAAGGTTAGCCCAAGCGAAATGAGGAGCGTTATGCATAAATCAAATAACTTGATAATTACCACCCTTTTTCAGCCCAAAGAATAGTAATAAAAGCGATAACAGCGAAGCAACAGCAAAGCTGATATTGGAAGTAAACAGTGGGGGTAAACCAAGATAAACAGGAATAAATCCTAAAAACAATCCAAAGGTAAGCAATCCAAAGGTGAATCCCTTAGCACCAGGAAGTATTCGGGCAATTGCCCAAAGGGTGATCGGCATAGTCATATTAAAAAGGAAAACCCCAAGGATGCCAATAATCGGATTTTGTGCAAATAAAAATAGCAATGACGCAATCCCAAGCGAGAAAGCAGAAGCTTTTATAGCGCCAAATTTATCGGAAACAAATCCACCACTGCATTTACCGAAAACCACGCCACAAGTCAATATTACTGCCCACTGCCATTGCGCTTTCCAAGTAAAATTAAGTAACATTCCTACATAAGAACGTAAGCATACGACTAAAAACAGGCAAACAACCGCAAGTAAAATGCCGTTTGAATAATTGACTTGAAATGAAAGAGGCGAATTATCTGAAAGAAAGGACTTTTTGAAATGATATTGTGTTATTAGTATAAACATAGTAATCAATAATAAAACTGCAAGAATGAGTAATAGTGAAATTTGATGTTGCTTTCCCAATAACCTTCCAAAATAAATGCCAAATGCACCGGGAGAAACAAAAACACCTAAAGCACTGCTTTTCCTATGACTCATATTCAATACATCAATTCCGCCACCAACGTGAAACATACCATTTCCTATGCCTGCAACTATTGCCGCTATCATTGGTATTGCAATGAACCCAAACGATAAAGCAACAAGCATACATCCAATGCAAGCAAAAATAGCATTACGGTTCCATTTATCGGCGATAAGTCCCAATGGCATTTGCATTGCAAACGCACAAAAATTATATATCAGCACGCATAAATACCAAGTTTCTGTTCCCAATAGCATGCTAAACAGCATAATCGCACAAGCAAAGTCAATAATAAAATGTGCGATTGAATATGTAATGACCATTTCCCATTTCCTAATCATAAAAAGCACACCTTTCTATATAAAATACGATATAGACAAGGATAATATTTCAAGTTATAATTACTAGTATAATACAAATTTAATTAATAAGCAATATTTTACAGTAAAAGATGTAATATCACTATATTGTAAAATATCACAAAAGTATAGTTGAAGCTACCGTTAAAAGAGTGTTTTATGTGCGGAAGATAGAATATTTCCTATTGTTTTAGTATGATTTTTACATTATACCTTTTATATAATTGACAATATAAAAGTAAGATAAATACCATAAATGAAGTAGAAATAGCTATAATAATTACCATATATCCTTCGTTGACAATACATTTCCTTTAAGATATGATATATGCTATATTTTTCTCAAATTTTAAAGGTGGTGTGTTTTTTTGAATCATAAGAATGAAAAGTATGGTTTATTTACAGCAATCGCGATGATTGTTGGAATTTGTATCGGTTCGGGAATATTTTTTAAAAGCGATAACATTTTAATAGCAACCAATGGAAGCATTATTTTAGGTGTATTGGTTTTTGCTATTGGAGCAATTGCTATTATTTTTGGCGGATTGTGTTTCAGCGAATTAGCTTCAAGAACCAGCAAGCCGGGCGGAGTAGTTACTTATATGGACGAGTTTTCCGGTAAACGAAGTGCATGTAGCTTTGGCTGGTTTCAAACTTTTATTTATTATCCTACATTAACTGCTGTTGTATCTTGGGTTGTCGGGATTTATACTTGCATTCTATTCAACCTAAAAAACACATTGGAGCAGCAAATTTTAATTGGTAGTGCTTTCTTGATAATTTGTTATGTGTATAATACACTATCGGCAAAAATCGGTGGCATTTTCCAAAATGCTGCAACAATCATTAAGTTAATTCCGCTTGCATTATTGGCGGTTTTCGGTTTTATCTTTGGTAATCCAATGGAAGGTTTACAAAACGTATCTCCTTCTCATTTAATGGGGTTAACATGGATTTCTGCAATTGGACCAATTGCTTTTGCATTTGACGGATGGGTTGTTTCAACCTCCATTGCTCATGAAGTAAAAAACTCAAAAAAGAATATGCCAAGAGCATTGATTATTGCACCATTTATAATATTAGCTTGTTATGTTTTATATTTTATAGGCATTACAACCTTTGTCGGAACAGAAAAAGTATTGGAAATGGGTGACGTTCATGTACAATATGCAGCGCAACAACTATTTGGCTCATTGTTTGCAAAAGCGATTACAGTATTTGTTGTAATATCTGTTATGGGTACATTAAATGGGCTGGTACTTGGTTTTATCAGAATGCCATATTCAATGGCTATTAGAGAAGGTATGTTCCCGTTTGCAAAAAAATTATCAATAGTAAATAAGAAATTCAATATGCCTGTTTATTCAGCAGTTTTTGCATCTGCATTGAGTGCTTTTTGGATGGTGCTTCACTATTTGACTACTAAATTTAAATTGTTGCCAAACTCTGACGTTTCAGAAATATCTATTGCAGTAAGCTACGTATTTTATATTTTGTTATACTATCGTGTGTTCCAAATGTATAAAAGGAAAGAAATTAAAAGCGTTTGGAAGGGTATTGTATATCCGATTTTTGCAACGATCGGTTCGTTAATTATTTTATATGGCGCATTCCAAAGCAAGCTTTTCTTGATATATGCTGCAATATGCGTGCTAGTGATTGTTGCATCAATCGTATTTTATACAAAGAAAATGAAGAAGATAAAACAAACCATATCATAAAAGGTTATTAGTGCAATGACTAATTAGGATATAAGAAAAAGTCACTTAAGCGAAAGCTTAGGTGACTTTTTATGGTTTGGTATAGATGATATGGATAATGGGTAGTTTACATGACTGTGCAGAGTGTTTATTTGGTGATAGTTTTAATATATTCAATTAATTCTTGATCTCTTGAAACTTCTATATAACCAAATTTCTTATACAAATGTTGATTGCCTACACTAAATACAGGAGTTGACAACTGCCATTGTGTTATATTGGGATATGTTTTTTCAGTCAGTACCATTGTTTGATAACCATATCCTTTATTTTGATAGAGTGGATGAATAACAAAGTCCTCAAATCTCATAGTAGCTTCATCAATAGGAATAAGAAAAAATGCTCCTATAATTCTATTATCTATTAATATTTTATATGCTATAAAATTATTTATAATATGTAGCTGAGATTCAACTTGATTGTAGCCCGGAGGACCTCCATCTCTTCCTAAATATGTATTTATTTCTTTATTATAGGCAGTAGTTTTTATAGCTGTAATTTCCGTTGCGTCTTCTATGTTTGCTCTTAATATCTCTAACATAGTAACCTCCAATTTTGAAAACAATTTGTTTTCCAACCCAACTATCATTTTTAGATTTGTACATAGCTAACTAATATGTTGAAATACTTTCTTAATCATAACATTCATTTTCTGTAAAAACAATCATCTTCCCATTTTAACGTGTTTGTGTCGATATATTGCCATATTTTTTGGTACTCCTGTTCGTTGCGGATAATGTGGTCGTGGTAGGAACGTTGCCAAATTTGTCGCCCAGGAGTATTATTGTATTTATTTGATAATTTAGTGGATATTGACTTAAATGTACAAATAATATCTGAAATTGTAGGGGCGGGGCTCTGCTCCGCCTGCATGACGGATTGTGTATCCGCCCCTTTCATGATAACAATAATCATATGTATGTGATTTGGCATAATAACATATTTATCGATTTTAACATTATAACGTTTTGATAAAGTGTTTATTTGGTTTTCTGCAACTTCTCCTATTGGGCTGAGCAGAGCCCAGCCCCTACAGATGTCTGACAGCATTTCATATCTGTTTTTGATGCATATCGTAACGAAATACGCACCATTTTGGCTGTAATCATACCCTTTTAACCTGTTAGATTTTCGTTGCCTTAATTCCACAAATTCACCACCTATGTATATATCTATCTCAATATGTTAAAATTTTTCCTAATTATATTATTCATTTTCTATAAAAATAATACTTTTCCTATAGTTATCTATTCCAAACATTCTGTATCACCGGCTTCTTCGTTGCCTAAATATGTTTGGTATTTATTACCGTGGTAAAGATCAATTATTTGTCTGCGGAGCTTTGAAGGGTATAATGGTTTTGAAATAAGAGTTTCAATATCAAGCCAGTCATAACCGACTTGATTTGTGTCACCATGAAGAACGGAACCTTTGATTTTGCCTACAAGCTCGCAAAGAAAAACCAAATCAACGCGGTGAAAACTTTCACCATGTACTCCTTCAATAACGAAAACTAATTCTTTTGGAATAACTTTAAGTCCTAATTCTTCGGCAACCTCGCGGCAAACTGCATCTGATAAATTTTCTTCTGATTCCTGACCGCCCCCAGGCATAATATAAAATACATCACCTTTGTCATCAATCTTTATAGCAAGTAATTTGCCGTCTTTAATAATCAATGCTTTTGCGGAATTTCTGACTGGTCGGTTCATCTTACACCTCATAAAATATTCATTATTCCAACTTCCCATTATAGCTTACTACAGATAAAATCCAAAATAATGAATTGTTTTTCTCAATTATATCATGTGTTTTCTGTAAAAACAATTCGATTTTCATTTTGCCGAATTTTCATCAATGTGATGGATATGATATCACTACAACAAATGTACTTTTCTATTGTATAAACTTTTTCGCTTGGGCAAATACTAAAAAAGAGGTGATAGTCGTGAACATTTATTCAGATATGTATTCTCTATTTGCAGAAGATAAAGATGCCAAAAAATACTTTGAAGCACTATCAGAGAATACGCAAAAGCAGATTATTATGCGTGCAAACAGCGTCAATTCATTTGACGATTTGTTGGAATACGCAGATCAATACTCTTGTGAAGGTTAGGTTTTCATAGTAGACTTTTCAGTCTACTTTATACATAACGAAACGACAACATAACGAATCATATCTTCCCTATAGTAAATACAATAAATGTTTTAGAAAACGTAATGTTATATGCAAGGATCCCAATCATTCGTTAAAGATTTGCAATAATGCAAGTTCTTATTTTTATAAAATCTGTTTCTATCAATTATGTATGAGGTGATTTTATGTCAGAATATGTACATTTATGTTTATCTGATTTATTGGAGGAGGATCTATCAAGTCAGGAATATTTTAATACTCTTCCTGATGACGTACGACAAAATCTATTGTTAATAGATAATATAACTACGTTTGAGGAGTTACAAGAACAAGCACGAATATTAAAAACAAAAATGAACAATAACCATTGGAATTGAAATAGAATTGTTATCATAAGCATAATGAAACAAAGGTCTTACTATTTTAGTGAGACCTTTGTTTTTGTGCTATTTTTTTGTGAAAATTACTGTCACATAGACTGAAAATGTTATCGTAGGTCTTATGTGCTTTTTGCTATGTTGCTATTATATAAATGTAACAAAAAGTTAATTTGTATTTTTACATCAATTATGATTTCTTATGTTTCTCTTGTATCAGTTCTACGGTTTTTTTAATAAAATCATCTTTGTTAAAATCAGCATTATGGAGTTGATTTTGAATTAAAACTCCATCCATAACCGTAAGTAAAAGCCAAACAATATAATCAGCATCATCGTTTTTGCTACGAATAGCAATTTCTTGTGTTAGCCTGGTTTTAAATTGCGAATATTTTTCAACGTATTTTTGGCGCAGCGGCTCATTGCCCGAAACAGCAGCACCTACTAAATAAAGTCGCAGATTTCCAAAGTTTTCTGCACAACCGAATTCAAGAACGTATTTAATAATTCTCGGCAAGCTGGTGTCTTTGTCTTTGTTTTCAATCCAATCGACTAGCGCTTTTTCTAGCGTTTCAAGATATTTTTCAGTAATATCAAATAGAATATCATCTTTGCTGTTGTAATAGTAATAGAGTGTACCTTTGCTGATTTGTGCATTTTTAGCAATGCTTGCGAGCGAAATATCGTTAAAGGAATTTTCCTGTAGAAGTTGTGTTGCCGACTGTAAGATTTTATCTTTGATGTTTGCGTTTAATACTGTCGCCATATAGTTACCTCCATTTTTTATCATTTATAGTATAAGTTATATTTTTAACAAACGCAAGTAGTTTGGAGATTGTATCTAAAAAAATATCAATATAAAGAAATAATACATGGAAAAGCAACAAAATTTGTTGACTTGCAAAATATACCGTAGTATAATACAAATAAAGGTAGTCGGTCGACCGACCGACAGGGAGGCGAAAGATATGCACATTGTGGATCAATTGAATAGAAAATTAGATGCACGTTTTGGCGACAAAGTACGTGCACAACAAGAGGGTGACGTAGTTACTTTAACAGGTCATGTTGATACATGGATGGAAAAAGTAGAAGCCGGGCGTATGTGTGCAAGCAAACAGCGAAGCTATTACATAGTCAACGACATAGTATCTGAAAAAGAAGATATTTTGCCAATGCGTGTTCCTCCGATTAAAGATACTTTGCTTGAGGGAAAGCATTATGATGCAGTTATCATTGGCGCAGGAATTGTTGGATCGGCAATTGCACGTGAACTTGCAAGATACAATATTTCAATACTTCTTCTTGAAAAAGAGCACGATGTTGCTATGCAAGCATCCAGTAGAAATGATGGCATGGTGCATCCTGGAATTGACTTGAAAAAAGGAACGCAAAAGCAAAAATACAATAAGCTTGGCAATGAGATGTATGACAAAGTATGTGAAGAGCTTGGCGTACCATTTCAACGTGTGGGGCAGTATCTTGGCTTTGTGCAAAAAGGCGCAAAGTATGTACTTCCATTAACACCTGTTCATTGGCACAAGATGGGTGTTCCATGCAAGTATGTTAGCCGCAAGGAACTGCTTGAGAAAGAACCTCATTTAAACAAAGAGGTAGTTTGTGGTCTTTCTTTTCCATCAGCAGGTATTGTATGCCCTTATAACTTAACAATTGCTTATGCTGAAAATGCAGTCGATAACGGAGTGAAGCTAAGCTTAGATACTGCGGTATTGAATATGAATGTACAAAATGGCGTAATAACTAGCGTTGTTACAAATCGTGGAACGATATATCCGGGTGTTGTAATCAATGCGGCTGGTGTGTTTAGTGATGAAGTGGCACAAATGGCAAATGACCGATTTTTTTCGATTCATCCTCGTAAAGGCACCAATGCAATTCTTGATAAAAAGGCAGCATATCAAGTACAAACAATTGCTTCTTTTTTAGGAACTGCTTCTACGAAAACGACTCATTCAAAAGGTGGCGGAGTTGTCAGCACGATTGACGGTAACTTGTTAATCGGACCGGATGCTGTTGAAACCAATGATAAAGAAGATTATGCAACGACTAAAGAAAGCGTAGCATCAACCTTTGCCAAACAGGGAATAGCATCACCACTATTAAAAATACCTGATATTATTACTTACTTTACTGGCGTTCGAGCTCCTACATATGAAGAGGATTTCGTTATTACAAAAGGCAGAAAGACAAAAAATCTTGTTCATGCGGCAGGAATACAATCCCCAGGATTGACAGCCGCTCCCGCTATTGGCGTTTCTGTTGCCAAAATGGCGGTAGAGCTATTAGGTGAATCCAAGGAGGTTACACTCAATAAAAACTTTAATCCAATACGTAAGGCAATCCCAAGAACAGCCGAACTGTCAATTGAAGAAAGAAATCAGCTCATTAAGCAAAATCCTGACTATGGGGTAATTGTTTGTCGGTGTGAAGAGGTAAGCCGTGGCGAGATAATAGATGCTTTGCATAGAAGTGTTCCATGTGATACGGTTGATGGAGTAAAACGTCGAGTTCGTCCGGGAATGGGTAGATGTCAAGGCGGTTTTTGCGGTCCGCTTGTTACTGGTATTATCGCCAAAGAAAAAGGTATCTCAATTGATGAGGTCTTAAAGAGCGGATATGGCAGCGAACTTGTATACAATCCGACAAAGGAGGCGTTACAAAATGAATAAAGAAAAGCTTTATGACGTTGTCGTTATCGGAGGTGGTCCAGCAGGTCTTGCTGCTGCTTTGAGTGCGGATGAAAAAGGCGCATCTGTTTTGTTAATTGAGCGTGAAGCACGACTTGGCGGTATTCTAAAGCAATGCATCCATGATGGTTTCGGATTGGTGCGGTTCGGCAAAAAAATGGCAGGTCCTGAATACGCTCAAACATTTATTGATAAAATCGAAAAAAGTAAAGTACATATTAGCTTGTTAACCTTTGCAACTTCAATAGAAAAATGCGATGATGGTGTACGTTTAACACTTGTAAACTGCGATGGCGTAGAAACGATAATCGCAAAAAGTCTCGTTTTAAGTACAGGCTGCAGAGAACGTACTGCAAGACAAATTGCAATTCATGGCACAAGACCGGCAGGTGTTTATACTGCAGGTTCAGCACAGTATTATACCAATGTTTTAGGTTATATGCCAACTAAAAAATGCGTGATTCTTGGAAGTGGCGATATTGGGCTTATTATGGCAAGACGCTTGACATTAGAGGGAGCGACTGTTATAGGAGTTTACGAAGCAAAGCCAACACCAAGCGGACTTACCAGAAATATTCATCAATGCTTGCATGATTTTAATATTCCACTTTATACTAGCCAAACAGTTACTCGTGTGTTTGGCAAAGAGAGGCTGGAAGCGGTAGAAGTTACTATGGTGGATGAAAATATGTGTCCCATTAAAGGAACAAGCAAAATAATTGAATGTGACAGTCTTATTTTATCGGTAGGACTTATTCCCGAAAATGAGCTTGCTGAGAGTCTGAATGTTGCTTGCGATAATCGAACAAAAGGGCCTGTTTGCGACCAAAATTATATGACTATGCAAGATGGCATTTTTGTATGTGGAAATGCATTACATGTAAATGATTTAGTGGATTATGTTTCCGAAAGCGGCGAAGGTGCAGGAAAATCAGCAGCTCAATATCAAAATGAGAAGCGTAGGCTTGTTGAAATTAACCCCGATAATAGCTTTTTATACGTAGTACCGCAACGCTTAAATCTCGAAAAACCGATTGACAGTGTCGTTATGTTTTTCCGTTCCAATATCGAAAGAGGAAAAACAAAGTTATCTGTTACAGTAGACGATAAAGAGGTATATACTAAAATATATCGGGCATTACGTCCACCTGAAATGGAACGTATATCCATTGATTTTACGAAACTGCCTATAGATGAAAAAAGTGTGATTAAGCTTTCACTAAAAGAGGTGAGTAAATAATGAATATCGTTTGCATCGTTTGTCCGAATGGATGTTGTATTGAGGTAAATCGAAACGGGGACCAGCTTGAAATGAGCGGAAACTTGTGTGAGCGTGGAAGAAAATTTGTTGAAGCGGAGCTTACCAATCCAACACGAAGCCTTACAACAACAATGCGCTCCAATAGCGAAATAATGCCTGTAATCCCTGTTCGAACCGATGGAGAAATACCAAAAGATATGATGTTTGATGTTATGGCTGTTATCAATCAAGGGTGTGTAAAGGTACCTGTAAAATGTGGAGATATCGTTGTGAAAGATATTTTAGGTACCGGTTGTAACATGATTGCAACCTGCAGTGTTAACATCTGAAAGGAGAGTATAGCATGAATCAACCTCTTATATTGACTTTTGATATGGGTACACAGAGCGCACGTGCTATGTTGGTTGATCAAAACGGAAATATCGTTAAGAAAGCTCAAAAACGATATGAACCACCCTATATTTCAAGGCAACCCGGCTGGGCGGAACAAAGGGCGGAATTTTACTGGGAATCACTTTGTGAGGTGAGTTTAAGGCTGAAAGAAGAAGCAAAGGATTTATGGAACAATATTTTGGCTGTAACAATTACTTCGATTCGTGATACTTGCGTTTGCGTAGATAGTGATGGTAAGCCATTGCGTGATGCAATTCTTTGGGTTGATAAACGTGATGCACATGGACTTCCTAAGATTCCCGCATCTACAAAAGCAGCATTTTGTGCAGTGGGAATGTACGATTCCGTTAAATTGCAAAGACGTATGTCAGCTTGCAATTGGATTCGTGTTAACGAGCCAGATATTTGGAAAAAGACATATAAGTTCCTTATGCTGTCTACTTACTTGAAATATCGTATGATTGGTCAGTATGTTGACAGCTGTGCGGATTTAATCGGTCATATTCCTTTCGATAGCAAAGGCAGACGCTGGATGAAAGTGAATGATATGAAACGCTGCATATTTGAAATCGAGCCTGAAAAGCTTTACAGCGTTGTAGAGCCTGGTGAGGTTATGGGGCGTGTTACCCAAAAGGCAAGTGAAGAAACAGGAATACCGGAAGGCTTTGAGCTGATTGCAACGGGATCCGATAAGGGATGTGAAACGCTGGGACTTTCTTGTTTTGAAAAAACAAAGGCAGCTTTAAGCTTTGGAACGACAGCAACTGTCCAAATTACTACGGATTTCTATATGGAACCTTTGCCATTTATTCCAGCTTACCCAGCAGTATTAAAAAACTGTTATAATCCCGAAGTGCAAATATCACGTGGTTATTGGCTCGTTTCATGGTTCAAGAGAGAATTCGGCATGAAAGAAACCCAAGAGGCGAATGCTCTTGGAATTAGTCCGGAAGAGCTTTTGAATAGAAGGTTGAAAGAAATACCTGCTGGTTGTGATGGTTTGGTTTTGCAGCCATATTTTACACCGGGTATCACAATGCCAAAAGCAAAAGGAGCTGTTATCGGATTTTCCGATGTACATACAAGAATCCATATTTATCGTGCCATATTAGAGGGAATTAACTTTGCTTTAATGGACGGCTTGCGTACCATGGAAAAGCGTGGCGGATTAAAAGTAAAGGATTTATATGTGGCAGGCGGAGGCTCTCAAAGCGATGAGATTTGTCAAATTACAGCAAATATGTTTGGGCTTCCCGTACATCGCATACAAACTCATGAAGTGAGTGGACTGGGAAGCAGTATGATTGCGTTTGTTTCCAAAGGGGTATTTTCCAACATTCAAGATGCAGCGGAATCTATGGTACATATATCGAGTACATTTGTTCCGGATATGGTTGAGCATAAGCTGTATAAAGCAATTTATAACGAAATATTCCAAAAAATATTCCCACGGTTAATACCGTTGTATAAAAAACATGAAGAGATAAAGGAGAATTTACATGTCACATCCATACCAAGACTATGAACCAAAATGGGTTGAAGAAAAATTCAGTAAAGCTTCATACAGATCAATTTTTAAATGGGGTGATCCTGACTTTATTAAAAAGCCAAAGGAAAGCCTTTATAAGTTGTTAAAAGAAACCTTTGGGCTAGATGATAGCTTTTTTAAAGAGTATAAAGAGGATTTAGGCTTTGATGAGGTTAAATATGATATTCCAACAAATTTGTCACAAAATCAAATAGCTGCATTTGTTGATATATTGGGTAGTGATTATGTTCGTACAGATGATTATGCAAGATTATCTGTGGCATACGGTAAAACAATGTATGATATTCTTCGTTTACGTAACAAGATTATCGAAAACATTCCAGATGCAGTTTTGTATCCATCATCAAAAGCTGAAATTGAGAAAATCGTAGCATATTGTGTGAAAGAAAAAATACCGTTATATGTCTATGGCGGTGGCTCTTCTGTAACTCGTGGAGTAGAGTGTGTTAAAGGTGGCGTATCACTGGATATGCGTTTACGCTTTAATAAGGTGATAAGCTTTAATGAAGTTGACCAAACGATAACAGTTCAAGCAGGAATGAGCGGCCCACGTTTGGAAGAGATTTTAAATAATGCACAAACAGAATTAGGTGCTAAACGTGCTTACACTTGTGGACATTTTCCTCAAAGCTTTGAATACTCCTCTGTTGGCGGATGGGTTGTAACCCGTGGAGCAGGTCAAAACAGTACTTATTATGGATGTATCAGCGATATCGTTGTTGCTCAAGAATATGCAACACCGATTGGAACAATCAGAACAGATAGATACCCACGTAAAGCTACTGGCCCAGATATTGGTCAAATTATGATGGGTAGCGAGGGCGCATTTGGTGTGTTAACTCATGTTACATTGAAAGTGTTTCGTCATATGCCTGAAACAGTTAAGCGCTTTTCATTTATGTTCCGTGATTGGGAAACAGCACAAGCAGCGGCACGTGAAATTATGCAATCCGAAGCAGGTCATCCTTCTGTTTTTCGTTTATCTGATCCGGAAGAAACGCAGATTATGCTTCGTTTATATGGAGTGGATGAAACACCATTGCGTCATTTGTTCTCTATGCGTGGATTTAAAGAAGGCGAAATGTGCTTATTTTTAGGATTTACAAATGGCGAAAAAGGGTTTAGTAAGAATTGTGCAAAAGTAGCAAAACATACTGCAAGAAAATTTGGTGGTATGAGCCTAACAGGCTATGTAACAAAATCATGGGAGAAAGGTCGTTTTAATGACCCATATCTACGTGATACCATTCAAGATTTCGGAATTGTAACGGATACAATGGAGTGCACTGTTAACTGGAGCAATATGGCGCAAGTGCATAAAGATGTTCGTGCTTATTGCAAGAGCAGACCAAACACTATTTGTATGACTCATATGTCCCACGTTTATCCACAGGGTGCAAACCTTTACTTTATATTTATTGCTAAAATGAGTGATCCTGCTGAGTATAAGGCTTACCATGCGGGAATTCTTGATGCAATTCAAAAAGCAGGAGCATCTATGAGCCATCATCATGGTATCGGAAAGATGTTCGCTCCTTGGCTTGAAGGATTTTTAGGCAGAAACGAATACGATATTATTCGTACACTTAAACACCATTTTGACCCTGATAATATCATGAATCCGGGCGGAACGCTTGGCCTTGATTTAGAAGAAAAGGATAAGAAGTTTTTAAGAAGTGATATTAAATAATAAAGTAATAGGAACATAACAAGAAGCTATGTTCCTATTGCTTTTTATAAAGCATATTATATTTTAAGTTGATAATCTTACGTGGTTTCGGTATACTAAATATATAACTTACGTTATAGAAACAGGTGATATATTTGACAAAACATTCAGAATTATTTAGAACTTCTCTTGCGTTAACAATATTTTTAATTACACTTTTAAGTTTTCAATTTGAATTTGTATTTGCTCTATTGGGTGGATTTATTTGCGGTTGTGTTTTTCTAATCAGTAAATTACTTATGCGTAATTCAAGCAAAATTTTTAAAATATTAATTATCATGTTAATGTCAGTAATAGACTGGCTAGTAATTACATATATTAACCGATACTGTATTATCATAGTACTAGCATTTATTCTTTTAAGCATTCCGATTCTTATTTACTTAAAAGTTAGAAAGAAGAGAATGATCATTTCAGTATGAGCCTAATTTAAGCCTCACCTTTAGCAGAGGAAAACTATAGCAGTGGTGGAAAGGTCTTAAAATAAAGAGCAGAAAGAAGGCACCATAGAAAATCTATAGTGCCTTCTTTTCTTATCTTGAAAATAAGTTGTCGGTTAACTTATTTACTAGAGACAATTGATACGTTTGCAATAGTTTATTCCGATTAAACTATCAATTTGCTAAATTCATCAGCCACAAATTGAACTTGTGTTCCGATAATAACTTGAACACTTGTTTTACTTGGTCTGATAACGCCTGCAGCACCAGCTGCTTTAATTGCTTTTTCATTTACTAATGTGTAGTCTTTAATTTCAAGTCTTAATCTTGTAATACAGTTATCAACAGAAGTAATGTTTTCTTTTCCACCTAAAGCAGCAAGAATTTTTGTTGCTACTTCTGTAAAGTTATCATTTTTCAAAACGATTGCTTTTTCTTCTTCCATATCGTCATCTTCACGACCAGGGGTTTTGAAGTTAAATTTAGTAATTAAAACACGGAATACTATGTAATAAACCAAGAAAACTACAATTCCGATTGGAATAATCCAAAGTGAATTTTGTTCCATTGGAGCTTTTAAGCTTAAGAACCAGTCAATAAAACCACCACTAAAGTTAAATCCGGCTCTGATAGGTAATGCAGCCATAATACCACCGGTAATACCTGCTAATACCGCATGAACAAGATATAATACTGGAGCTACAAACATAAATGCAAATTCGATAGGTTCAGTAACACCTGTTAAGAATGCACATAATGCAGCTGAACCAAGAAGACCTGCAACTATTTTTTTCTTATTTGTTTTAGCAGTTTGGAACATTGCAAGAGCAGCACCAGGAAGACCAAACATCATGAATGGGAAGAATCCTGTCATATAAATACCTGTTTGTCCAAGTACGCCTTTACCACTCCAATAGTTTGCTAAGTCATTTACACCTGCAGTATCAAACCAGAATACAGCGTTGAGTGCGTGGTGAAGACCAACAGGGATGAGTAAACGGTTAAAGAATACATATAGACCTGCGCCCAATGATCCAAGACTTAACATCCATTTACCGAATATAACGAGCCCAGCATAAACCGTTGGCCAAATAAAGAATAATACTATTGAGATTAAGAGAGAGAAGAATGCGGTTACAATAGCTACGCAACGTTTGCCGCTAAAGAATGCAAGCGCTGTCGGTAGTTTAACATCCTTGAAACGATTATAGCAAACAGACGCCAGCAATCCGCATATAATACCAATTAAAACGTTTTGTATTTTACTAAAGCCAGCAGCAGCTTTTGCACCTGTTAATAATTCAACCGTTTTTGGGCTTAACATAGTGGTAATAACCAGCCAAGAAACAATTCCGGCAAGAGCAGATGTACCATCTTTGTCTTTTGCCATACCAACTGAGATACCAACTGCGAATAATATTGGAATATTGTCTATTATTGCTCCACCGGCAGCAATTAAAAATGCAGCTATAATGCTATTTTTTCCCCAACCTGTAGGGTCAACCCAATATCCGATACCTAATAAAATTCCTGCTACAGGAAGACATGCAACTGGAAGCATCAGAGATTTTCCTAATCTTTGCATATACTTCATCATACGAATTTCCTCCTATTCATTTTTTGCAAACTAGGTTTGCAGTTTTATAATTTAGAACCTGTACCGACAAAACAGGTTACCAAATTTACAGATTATTGTTCAGGAACTGCGTTATTTCATTAAAAGCGGTTAATTCATCCTCCCCCTCAATTGAGATTAAAATTTGATCACCTTGCTTTACACCAAGTCGCATAACTGCCATAATTCTTTTGGCATCTGCTAATTTATCTTTTGCTTGTATTGTTATAGTACTGGAAAACTTGCTTGCTTCTTTTACAAGTAATCCGGCAGGGCGAGCATGAATTCCTAATGCATCTTTTATAACGTATAGATATTGTTTCATCGGTTTTTCCTCCATATTACAGCTACTCGTTTTCGGTAACTTTACTTTCTCTGATAATTTTTCTTAACGCTAATGTAAAGATTGGGGATACGGATAGTTCATCATATCCCATTTGAATGAATGTTTCGGTAAGCTCAAAATCAGATGCTAATTCTCCACAAATACCTGCCCATATTCCGTTTGCATGAGCATTTTCAACTACAATCCGTAGCATTTTTAAAACAGCAGGGTGGTGTGGATTGAAAAATGGTTCTAACGTATAATTTTGCCTATCGATTGCGAGTGTATATTGCGTTAAATCATTGGTTCCTACACTAAAAAAATCAACCTCTTTTGCCAATTCATTACTCATCATAACGGCAGCAGGCGTTTCAATCATAATGCCAATTTCAACATTCCCAAAGGCAATATTTTGACTGTTAAGGTCAGCCTTAACCTCTTTTATGATTACTTTGATTTTTTGGATTTCTTCAACTGAGATAATCATAGGAAACATAATTGCAACATTGCCGTAAGCGGAAGCCCGATAAATTGCTCTTAGCTGGGTTTTAAAAATATCAAGTTTTGTTAAGCAAATTCGTATTGCTCGATAACCCATTGCAGGGTTATCTTCGGGAGCAAGATTAAAATAATCGGCTTTTTTGTCAGCACCAATGTCAAGTGTTCGGATGATGACTTTTTTGCCATTCATTGCTTTTACAACTTTGTAATACGAGTCAAATTGTTCTTCTTCTGTTGGATATGTAGGTTTCCCAATGTATAAAAATTCGCTACGAAATAAGCCTATTCCGTCGGAATCATTTTCCAAAACCATGTTTAAGTCTTGAGGACCAGAGATATTGGCATAAATATTTATTCTTTTACCATCTGTGGTAATGCTTTGTTTATTTTTTAATTTCTTTAATAAATCTTGTTGCTCGCTCAATACACGTTGTTTGTTTTGGAGTTGTTCTATAACGGTATTAGACGGATCTATATAAAATTTTCCTGTAATTCCGTCAATAGCAATGGGTTTGCCATTTAATTGAGTATCAATCGGTATGTCTGCTTGAATAAGAGTAGGAATATTTAAGGTGCGAGCAAGAATTGCAGTATGCGAATTGGCTGAGCCGTGACGTGTTACGAATGCAAGTATTTTAGTTTTATCAAATTGAATGGTTTCGCTTGGCGTTAAATCATCTGCAACAATGACAGCAGGTTGCTCAAGCTGAAAAAGCTTATCTTGCCCGCTTAAAATAGCAAGCAATCGATTGGTAATGTCCATTACATCTAAAGCTCTGGCTTGCATGTACGTGTCATCCATTGCCGAAAATAAGTCCGCACAGCGCTTTCCAGTTTCAGATACAGCGTATGAAACGGTGCATTGCTGTGAGCCTATCATATCTAAGACTCCGTTTATAAAATCCTGATCATCTAACATCATCATTTGCACGTCGATAATCATGGCTTCACTTTCACCAATTTCAATTTTTGTTTTCTCAAAAAGATCCATAAGTTGTTTTTTTGCATCTTGAGTTGCCTGAAAATATTTTTGCTTTTCTATTGCTGCATCAAATGCCTTTTGATATTCAGTAATACTCGGTTTTTCATAAACTTGTATTTTTCCGACTGCAACACCCGAAAAAACGCTGATTCCTTTTCCCATAACCATAATCATCAATCATCCTTTTGCCGTCATAATACTTAATCTATGAATCCTTTTTTAATATCATAATTTTATCTAGCTCCTTTACTTGTTGGTTTGTTAATAACTCAATTTTGCTGTAATGAGGTGTATTACATAAAACAATTGGAGTGATGATGTCATAACCTGCATTCACTATACCATCTATATCAAATGTAATTAACAAATCACCTTTCGTTACTTTATCATCATTTTTAACATGTGTTTTATAAAATTGCCCTTTTAATGAAACAGTATCTAAGCCTACGTGAATGAGAATATCTGCACCGTCATCGGAAACTAAACTGACTGCATGCCCTGTTTCAAACATCATAGAGATTGTACCATTGCAAGGCGCAAATATTTTTCCGATTGAAGGCTTTATCGCAACACCTTTACCTAAAATTTCTTCGCTAAAAGTTGGATCTTTTACAGTAGAAATATCTACTACTTCTCCGGCAACAGGAGAATAAATAATTTCTTCTGATTTATTATCAGAAAAGCCAAATGCCTTTTTCATTTTTTCAAACATAGATTTTATCACGCTTTCTTAACTATTTTTATTTAAATCTTCTTTGTTTCTGCGAATATATAAGGTAATATGAATTATTTCATCTTCACTTAATAGAAAGTCATATTGTTTTTCAACCCAAAGTGCAATATTTTGTGAGCACTTATATTCATCCGGATATAGTAATGCTATTACCTCATTTAATTTGGGGTCGGAATATGATTCATTTTCTTTTTTTACAATATTTTGAGCTAAGAATTTTAAATAAGTAACGAATATTTCATAGTTGGCACTTTGCTTGTTTGGAATGATATTCATTTCAGAAAAGGCAAATTCTAATATTTTATTTGCAATTCTTGCAATGTCCATTGTTTCATTAAGGGTAGTTTCATATTCTGCATTTACTATATGTAGAGCAATAGAAGCAGCTTCATCTTCGGGAAAGCTAATTCCAAGTTTGTTTTCTATTAGTTCAAGCGCATATTTTCCAACAGAATATTCTTGAAAATAGAATCTTCTAACTTCCATTAAAAGTACATTTTGAAAAACCAAGCCCTTTTTATAACGCATAATTGCAAAGTTGATATGGTCGATTAACGTAACATAAATGGCTTGATTGAGTTCCTTGTGTAGTAGATTTTTTGCATAATTTATAATTTCATCTGATATTTCTATGTATTTCATTGGTACGTTTAAAAGTAGTTTCTTTAATCGGTTAGTGACATCTTGGTTATCCATGAAAAATATTTTTTCTATTGAATTGTCGGGAATATTGGTGTTTTCTTTAGCTTTGTAGCCAATACCTCTACCCATTAAAATTACTTCATGACCATCAGAATCATAAGCACTCACAATATTGTTGTTAATGGGTTTTATTATTTTCATTTTAATTCACCATTATTTTCACTTTGTGTGTAGTGAAAACTCCCTTCCGAGTTATTTCTACATAAGTTGTTGTTACATAACATTTTTATACACGATAAAAATACAAAAAAACCAAATTTCATAAAATACCTAAAGTGTATTTATAAAACTTGGTTTTGCCTGAATTCACAGTAACAATCCGTGTTTACATTTATTAACTTGTCTATATTATACCATAATAAGGAATAAAGTCAATATAAATTTTAACTTTTTAACAAGAAAATATGTGATAAAAGGTTTGTACACAATATTTTCAATTTATCAGTACTTTCTCTATTTTGTCGAACTGTGTAATAACATGGCTTTGTTGAAAAGAGCAAACATAGTTCTTCAATTTGTATTAGTAATATATATGATTTTAAAGTGCGATTTAGTATGGACTTGAGAGATTCTTGTTACGTTCGGATTTAAAATTGAAATGTGTAGTTATTATATATAAAATTGAGTACAGTGCACAAAAATGAAATAGCCTTGAAGTCTATATGTTAACCTCAAGGCTATTTTCTATATACAGTTTGCGTTTTCTATTTTATTCCTAAGGCGATTCCTCTTTTTAGGCTCTTTTTTGTTATCACTCAACTAGTCTTTATATTTAAAAGACCAAATAGGGGATTGAACAGCAGACTTTACTACTTTTTCAGCCTTTTTAACAGCATCCATAAAGTTTGTAGCATCTATTTTAATTTTTGCATCTTTTTTTGTAGCATCTTGTGTTGCAGGTTTCATTTCTGTTACAGGTTTCATTTCAGTCACAGACTTCATTTCTGTTGCAGGTTTCATTTCAGTTGCAGGCTTCATTTCAGTCACAGGCTTCATTTCTGTTACAGGTTTCGTTTCAGCTTTCGGTGCTGGTTTTGCTTCTGTAATTGGCTTAACCTCAGCTATAGGAGCAGGAGCAGGAGTAACAATTGGAGCCATCCTTTGCATAGCTTCAACAGCTTTCATTTTGCTCATATTATTTGCATTGTTCATCATACCCATTTCGTTAATGCCGCCCATGTTACTCATGTTTGTGTTATTCATGCTTCCAATATTATTCGCACTCGCATTAGTACCTGCCCTTCTGATGTCAAAAGCTGGGTTAAAGGCATAGAAGTTTCTAGCGTCTAGTTGTTCTTGCGTTAAGCGCAATCCTTCACCAAAGCGTTGAAAATGGACAATTTCTCTTGCACGCAAGAATTTAATAGGGTCACGAATATCATTATCATCACATAGTCTTAGAATGTTATCGTAAGTTTTACGTGCTTTTTGCTCTGCTGCAATCACATAAGAACAACATTTTAGGCGAAAAATGAGGCTGTTGAGGACTTAGCAACCGGGTAACAATCATGTAAGAACAACAAATTAAGGTAAATAGACCATTTCTACATAAAAGTCACATCTAAATTCAAAAGATGTGGCTTTTTATAATTATTTAGAAAAAAGGAGGACAAAAATGCAGGATTGTAAAGTGATTGCTTTGTGTAATCAAAAAGGTGGTGTTGGGAAAACAACTACGACTGCAAATCTTGGAGTAGGGCTTGCTATGTTAGGAAAGAAAGTGCTGCTCATTGATGCAGACCCACAAGGAGATTTAACAACTTGCTTAGGATGGCCAGATCAAGAAAATTTATCAGTTACATTGCAAACGCAAATGAAAAAGGTGATTTATGACGAGCCTATCGACCCGAATGCAGGGATACTTCATCATACGGAAGGGGTCGATCTTATTCCGTCGAATATTGAGTTATCTGAAATGGAGATGACATTAGTCACTGCAATGAACCGCGAGCATACCTTAGCAACTTATGTAAATGAAATCAAAGGTAACTATGACTATGTGCTAATTGATTGTATGCCAAGTTTAGGTATGACAACCATTAACGCGTTAGTTGCAGCTGATAGCGTTATTATACCAGTTCAAGCTCAGTATCTTTCAGCAAAGGGAATGACACAGTTAGTGAAAACAATAAACAAGGTCAAAAGGCAAATTAAACCCAACTTGAAAATTGATGGAGTATTGCTCACACTCGCAGATATGCGAACTAACTTTGCTAAAGTAACATCTGAATTTATTAAACAGAACTATAGTGGCGTAATACCTATTTATGATACAGTAATTCCTATTGCAATAAAAGCAGCAGAAACGAGCGCAGTCGGAAAAAGTATCTATGAATATGATAAAGGCAGTAAAGTAGCTGAGGCCTATGCACAGTTTAGCAAGGAGGTATTGATGGATGGCGAAAAGCAACACCATAAAGCTAAATCTACCTTCAGCAGATAGTCTGTTTTCAACACAAGAAATGCGAGATGATGCAAAACGAGAAAAAGTTATGGAAATACCGTTGAGTGAAATTAGTGATTTCCCTAATCATCCATATCATGTTGAAGTGAATAATGACATGGCAGAATTGGTAGATAGCATTAAAAATCGTGGCTTGCTTCATTCTGCATTAGTTCGACCAAAATCTGACGGTCAAGGGTATGAAATGGTAGCAGGGCATAGGCGAAAAAAGGCATACGAACTTGCAGGGATAGAGAAACTTCCATGCATTATACGAGAAATGACAGATGATGAAGCGGTCCTATCCATGGTTGATAGTAATCTACAAAGAGAAAGAATCCTACCAAGCGAAAAAGCGTTTGCATATAAGATGAGGCTTGAAGCAATGAGTAGACAAGGACGACGTACAGATTTAACTTCTGTGCCATTGGCACAGAAGTTATCATCAAGAGAAACTTTAGGAAATCAAGTAGGTGAAAGCCAAGATCAAGTTCGCAGATTTATTCGCCTAACGGAACTAATTAAACCAATCTTAGATATGGTGGATGAAAATAAGATTGCATTTCGTCCCGCTGTAGAATTATCGTATTTATCTAAGGAGGAGCAGCAATGTGTATTTAATGCAATGGAATGTGAGGAGTGTACTCCATCATTAGCTCAAGCAATTAAGATGAAACAATTTAGTCAAAATGGAAAGTTAAATGATGATGTTATATTATCTATTCTATCTGAAACAAAACCAAACCAAAAGGAAAAGATATCATTTGCTCGAGATAAGCTAGAAAAGTATATTCCTAAAAATATCTCTCCTGATAAAACTGAAGATTATGTGATAAAAGCGCTTGAACATTATCATCGGTTTCGGGAGAGACAGCAAAAAGAAAGATAAGAAATCCGCCAAGGGTGTAGTGCGTTTGAAAAGGGGAAAACAACAATAGATGGGTGTTTTCTTGTATCGTACATGCCCTTATTTTTATATAATACTATTTTCCGGAAAGTAAATATTTCTTTTTCTCGGATAGTATTACTAACTAAATATATATAGTAAAGGTGGTGGCCTATTTGATTGCTTAATCACCAAATACAAACTAAACTACTGAAGGAATAACCAAGGATTGAACTATGCAAACCAACCAGAGGCTATCTGAACTAATTAGGCTCAGAAACCAATCATTTTTCTTTTCCGGAAAGTAATCCATCGTAATTAATACCAGTATTTTTTGAAGGCTGCTTGTAACATACAAGTGGCTAATTTTACTTTGAAAGAGGAATTTTTATGAAAACTATAAGAAACAAAATGAATGTGGCAGTTATCCGTGCAAAGGCTGCACTAACCAGCAACAAAGGAGAAGGCTTTGTAGATACAGGAGTTAAAATCTTGATTTCAGTAGTCATTGGTGCACTTTTATTAGCAGGTCTGTATTCACTATTCGGCACTACTATTCTTCCAACGCTTACTGAAAAAATCAAAGCCTTATTTAACTACACAGCATAAATTATAAACTGGAGTGGTTAACTGCCACTCCAGTTCGCTTTTAGGAGAGCAAGATGGAAGTAATAAAAGTTATACTCTTTTTGCTATTATTGTTGTCAGCGTCTATCAGTGATATAGAAAATCGTGAAGTAGATGACAAGATTTCCGTTATGATAGCTATTACGGCGCTAATAGGGACTACTGTAAATCAATTTCCCAATATGATTTTAAGTGCTGTTGCAATTACTTTACCACAGCTTATAGTTGCATTTTTGAAACCGAATAGTTATGGTGGCGCTGATATCAAAATTATGGCTGCTTGTGCATTTTACCTTGGATTCGAACGAGGTTTAATTGCAATTGTAATAGGACTTACACTAGCCGTTTTACTTACAACCACTAGCAGAAAGATACGAAAAAAAGATATGAAACAAGCATTTCCAGTTATCCCTTATTTGGCTGTTGGAAATTGCTTGGCATTCTTAATATAGGGAGGAATTAACTAAATGAAAAATAGAACAGTCATAGGTATTAGCTGCATTATACTTAGCATAGCTGTAATGTTTGGCGTTTCGCCAATCATCAACAAGATGACTTCAGGTAAAATTGAGGTAATTCAGCTGAATAAGCATATGAAACAAGGTCAACAAATAACATCAAATGATGTTGTTAAAGTAACTATCGGCAGCTACGGTATTAAAAAAAATGTGGTGAAAGATAAAAATAGTCTTATTGGTAAATATACAAAAAACGATCTTTATCCTAATTGCAATATATATCCTGAAATGATATCAGATAAGGCTGATTCTGCAGAGGATACTTTCAAAAGTCTAAGTGGAACACAAATGGCAATTAGTATTTCTATTAGTAATCTGGCAGGTGGTGTATCAGGAAAACTGAAAAACGGTGATATTGTTAGTGTTATTGCAGTAAACGAGAGTGAATCCAGTATTTCGCCAGAACTAACTTATGTAAAAGTAATTACAACAACTACCGCTAAAGGATCAGATAGTAATACACTGAAACCAAATGAAGATGGAACTACTGAGTTACCTTCGACTGTAACTCTACTTGTGAATCCAAAACAAGCGAAACTACTTGCTAACTACGAGAAAAATGGTAAGGTACATCTTGCACTTGTTTATCGAGGAACAGATGAAAATGCAAAAAAATATCTAGAAGTACAAAATAAGGTCTTTGAAAACGAGGTGAAAACGAATGGGTAAAGTTATTGCTATTTGGGGAAACCCTAACTCAGGTAAATCAACGCTTGCAATAAAATTAACACAATATATTTATCAATATAAGAACGCAGTTGTTTTGCTTCTCTCTTGTGATAATACAACTCCTACAATTCCAGTTTGGTTTCCAATGAAACATAAAGAGGAACTGTTTTCAGTAGGTTTACCATTATCGAAAACTGAAATAACAGAAGATGAGGTATTGAAAAATATTATAACCGGTAATGGAAAGATGAACTTGGGGTTTCTTGGATATAAAGATGGTGAGAACAAATACAGTTATCCTGAGTATGATTATCAAAAAGCAACTGATTTCATTTCTGTTTTAAAAGGTCTATGTGATGTGTTAATAGTTGATTGTACTAGTAACCTTGATAATCTTTTATCTGCTACTGGTATTGAAAAAGCAGATACAATTATTAGACTTGTAACACCTGACTTTAAGAGTGTGAGCTTTTATGCTTCACAATTAAGTCTTTTCGCTGATCCTAAATATCAAATTAACAATCATTTGATAATCCAAAACTCAATGGAAAATGAGTTATTTATGCCATTAGCAGAGTCTGCGTCGTACTTTGATAACATTGCTCACTGGATTCCATATTGCAAAGAGGTAAAGAAACAAAGCATCAACGGAGAACTCATCCATAAAGTACACGATAAAAAATACAATAGCATAATTAAAGCTATTGCAGATAAGGTTGTATAGAATGAAAGATAAAGATTTTTGGACGCTCTTGAATGCTACTCAAGAGTATATTGCCAAACATTATTCAGCTGCCTTAACAGATATCAGTAAACTGTATCAATTAAAAGTATATATCGAGAAATATTTGAGAGATATACATTGCAATTTGGTTGATTTAGCTCATAACGACCTAGTAAATCGATTGTACTCAGAAATGGCCGAGTATTCAGTGCTTACTAAATATCTAAAGAATACATCTCTTGAAGAAATTAATGTGAATGCATGGAATGATATTGCGATAACTTACCGAGATGGGAGAATTGAAAAACTAAAAGAACACTTTCATTCACCAAATCATGCAGTTGATATTGTGAAACGACTTTTGCACCACAGTGGAATGATTATAGATAATGCAACGCCTTTAGCGCAAGGACATTTGCCGCCAGTAACATGTGGAAATGGATTAACAATTAATACGAGGATTACAGCTTTAAAAGAACCCATTGTTGATGAACAATGTGGAATCTCATGTTCTATTCGATTACTGCATCCCAATACAGTAGATAAAGAAAACCTTGTGAAGACCAACTTTGCCACATTGGAAATGATTTCATTTCTAGAAATGTGTATGCGCTATGGTGTTTCTGTTGTTGTTGCAGGTGCAACTTCAAGTGGTAAAACGACATTGCTAAATGCACTGTTGCAAAGCATACCAGACAATAAAAGGATCTTTTCCATTGAGAGTGGTTCACGAGAATTATCACTTGTTAGGCATGGAGAAAACGGCGTAACAAACAATGTGGTGCACACCATAGCAAGACAAAGTGACAACAAGAGTTCAAGAGTAGCTACTAACTATGATATTACACAAGAAGATTTGGTAGCAGCTTCTCTTCGTTTTAATCCAGACATTATTGCGGTTGGTGAAATGCGAGATAGTGCGATACGTTCCTAACTGAAAAGGTTAGGCACTAAACAAAGAACGTAAGTTTCAGTTTAGGAGAACTGATAATCCGATAGGTGGAATGAAGGAGTAACGCCCTGAAACGCCTACCTTAATACTCCGACTGGCTCTGCTCAAAAGGCAGATGTTCAGAAGCTCGGTGAAGTCGGCAGAGAGTAACCCAAACAGAATATTACTATTGCTGTGGAAAGCTGTCCGGAGGCGGATAGTGTTACCTATATGCCGGAGGTCTATAAAATATCTATGGTGAGTATGCACAATGAATTGTGCCGACGAACTTGCGAGTTAAGAAGTCAAGAGCATTAATGCACAGAAATGTGTAGTCCCGTCAAGGGGTCAGTGAGGTATAGTAAGATTCGTCTCTATGAAACACCTTAAAGTGTTATAGGCACTTTCAAGCTGACTGGCTTAAAGCAAGCACCTAAGGATATATGTAAAGATAGGGTTATTGGAACGTAGGAAGTTGCATAACGTTTGCAAAAGCGGTGATGACGAAGAACAATAAGCATCTTTAATTGCAGCGAAAGTAGTGGCACGACTGTTGAAGCTTTTGTAATGAAAGTAGAGGAACAGCCACGAGTCAAATAATATTTATAAATATGAAATGTAAACAAATTCAGCTTCGAGTATGACAAAGAAAAACAAACCTGAAAGGGGGCGTTGCCTGAGTTGATTTCGGAGAAACAGAAGAACCAGAAAAAGTTAAGGTATATTGAATATTATGACTTAACTGAAACCTTTGATAAACTGTATGCTGATAGTCAGAACAATAAAGTTTTCACCGATTTATATAAAATTATCATAAGTGATGAGAACATCAAGTTGGCTTACAGAAATATCAAAAGAAACAAAGGCAGTACAACAGCTGGAGTAGATAAAAAGAATATCCTTGATTTAGAAAAATTACCGCAGGATAAATTTATTGCTTCGGTTAAGAAAAAGTTAGCATATTACAAACCCAAACCTGTTAAACGTGTTGAAATTCCTAAGCCCAATGGCAAAAAACGACCACTCGGAATTCCTGCAATTTGGGACAGAGTGGTCCAGCAGTGTATATTACAAGTGCTTGAGCCGATTTGTGAAGCGAAATTCTTTGAAAGAAGTAATGGCTTTAGACCGAATAGGTCAGCGGAAAATGCCATTGCACAATGCTACCGTATGATACAAAAGCAAAATCTGCATTTTGTTGTGGATATTGATATTAAAGGATTTTTTGATAATGTCAATCACAGCAAGTTGAAAAAGCAGATGTGGAAAATGGGAATTCGGGATAAAAAACTGCTCTGTATCATATCGGAAATGTTAAAAGCTCCAATAGTTATGCCTGACGGAAGAGTGGAATATCCAACAAAAGGTACTCCGCAAGGCGGAATTTTGTCGCCACTTTTATCAAACATTGTTTTGAATGAACTTGATTGGTGGATAGCAAGTCAATGGGAGTGCATTCCAACACATTATCCGTTTAAAACAAGAATAAGGGAAAACGGAGCGATTGACAGAAGCCCAATAGTCAGAGCGTTATATACAACACGTCTGAAAGTAATGTATATTGTCAGATATGCAGATGACTTCAAGTTATTTTGCCGTAATCGAAACGACGCGGAAAAGGTATTTGTTGCTGTAAAAGAGTGGCTAGTTGAAAGGTTGAATCTTGAAATCAGCGAGGACAAGTCTAAAATTATAAATCTTAAAAAGAAGTATTCTGAATTCTTGGGATTTAAGATTAAGGCTGTTAAGAAAGGTTCGTCCTATGTCGTGCGGTCGCATATGTCAGACAAGGCTATAAAGTGTGCGAGTGAAAAACTCATGAAGCAAATTTTGTATATGGAAACCCCGAAGAATAAAAAACAAGGCGGTCTTACGATTCACTTGTATAATTCTAAAGTTTGGGGCATTCATAATTACTATCAATATGCCACACACATTAGCCAAGACTGCAACAGAATAGCTAGAAAAATTCAACTGAAGCTTAACAACAGAATGGGTGAGCGAATTTCAAAGAAAGGTACTTTGGGAAAAGGATATATCCGAGATAAATATGGTGGAAGTAAACAGCTTCGGTTTGTTGATGATAAGCCACTTTGTCCTATAGGCTATATTCGAACCAAGAATCCTTTTTATAAGAAGAAATCAATATGTAAATATACACCTGATGGTAGGGAAGAAATCCATAAAAGTCTAAAAATCAATATGGAGATACTGCTTAAGCTTATGAAAGCTAAAAAATTAAGTGAAAGTATTGAATTTATGGATAACCGAATTTCTCTATATGCCTCTCAATGGGGCAAATGCGGAGTTACTGGACAAGTTTTGGAATATGATGAAATACATTGTCATCATATTGTTCCGCGAAAGCTTGGCGGAACAGACAGGTATTCAAACCTGATTATACTTCATAAAGATGTTCACACTCTCATTCACTCCACCAGACAGGAAACAATTTTCGTGTATTTGAATCTTATTAAACCTAATAGTAATATGCTGGAGAAAATTAATAAACTGCGTTTGAGTGCTAATTTAGCACAAATCTAATGGAAAAAACTTTGTTTCTCGAAATGTTTAAGTTTACATTATTCTAATGGAAAATATTATTGATGGAGCGCCGTATGACGGGAAACTGTCACGTACGGTGTGGAGCGGGGGAAAACTTGGAGATGGTATCAAAGAGTTACCTATCGCTATCAGAAGCTTATTCTGGTGTAGAAGCATCGTTGACGGGACATACTGTTGTTTCAACTGTCCATTCAGGTTCAGGAGATGCTGCACATATGAGGATTGCTTTACTTTGTCAAAAGAAACTTTCAATTGACTTTAACACTTCCCTTATTCAAGCAGGTCAAGCATTCCCAATTGTGGTTTATACTCATAAGTTAGAAAACAATAACCGCAAAATTATGGACATATCAGAATGCGAAATACTGCCCACAGGTGAACGGGTTTATCATACATTGTATCGTTTTAATATTGATAAAAATACAATTAAGAATGGGCAAGTGATAACGCATGGTTATTTTGATAAACCAAATGTAATATCAAGAAGCCTAATTAGAAAACTAATGCAATTTGGTGTTCCACAAAAAGAAATAGAACAGTATTTAAGCAAGGAGGAAGTTTAATTGATCATATATGTATTGGGATTTATCATTTTTATAGTTGGTATCATATTTTTATTAAACTTAACACCTGAACATATTACTGATGATTTAATGAAACTGGTTTTTCCAAACCAAAGCTTGCGGGATAAAGTTCGAATTGCACAAGGGAAAAAGAAGAGTAGAAAAATATCAGCTGTTCTTAGAGAAATTAAGAGTGCACTAACTGCAACAGGAAAAGATAAACAGTTTACAATAATTTGTATGACATCATTTGTGCTTTTCATCTGTGGTATATTATTTTCAATTATAATTAGTAATTATTACTTGATGCCAATTTTAGCTATTGGATTTGCTATTGTTCCATTCTTATATGTGAAAACAACGATTGAATACTATGATAAACATATAAAAGAGGAAATGGAAACTGCTTTATCGATCATTACAACTTCCTATAAAAGAAACAATGATATAACAAAAGCAATTACCGAGAATTTAGAATACCTCAAACCACCTATCGCTGATATCTTCAAATCATTCATTGTAGACACAGCTTTAAATTGTGACATTAAGAGTGCCTTGAAAAAACTTTGTAAAAAAATTGATAATCAGATATTTAAAGAGTGGGTTGATACTCTAATACAATGTCAAGATGACAGAACTCTAAATGACTCACTATTTCCGATTGTAAATAAGCTGACTGAAGTTCGAATAGTGAATAATGAATTGAGAACTATGCTTTATGAGCCAAAAAAAGAATATTATTTGATGGTAGCTATGGTTATTGGTAATATCCCACTACTATATATGCTGAATAAAGATTGGTTCTACACACTCATGAATACAACCCCAGGTAAAATTGTGTTAGCACTATGTGGTGTAACGATTCTCGTCACAAGTTTATTGATGAATAAATATACGAAACCAATTGAATATAGGAAATAAAAATGGTATAATAAAGAAAAATATTAAAGAAGGTTAGTATATGGATTATTTGTTCGATTTACCTAATAAGCAATTTATCTTTCAATGCCTTGATATCTTGGATAGTAATAATTTAATAAATGATAAAACAATGAATATTCTTACAAGTGATACTTTGTGTCATAGTAAGTTTTACTGTCAATATCCTATACTTCAAGAAGTCGATAAGTATGATGTAGTCGAGAAAGAGTTGTCTCATGATGCAACTGGTAATAGAAGATATTATCCTAATAAGTTTATTATCAAAGGTAGAGCTTATATTGTTACAAATGATTGGTACTATAGAAACAAATCAAACAGAGACAACCGCACACCATTTGTAAAATGGATGAAAGATATAATAGCGAATAATTAGACTATATAATAACGATCAAAACCGTCACATTAGTGACGGTTTTACTATTTGCGGAGGTGACAAGTTGATTGAAATTGCCATTGGTATTCTAGTCGGTATAGGTCTATTTTTTATAATCTCAGATTTGTTTAGAATACCATTTTTGAAAACGAGCAAAGCATATATGAGTTTATTAAAAAGGCAAGGGGAAAGTGCATCTGCTATCGTAGTTTGGAAAAATGATGTCCTGAGATTTATTGCTAAACTCATAAAAATAAATGAATACAAGCGTTTACAATTGATTGCAGACTTGCGAACAGCAGGAGTTAACTTAACACCTGAAGTGCATATTGCAAATGCTTTATTAAAGGCAGGAATTTGTGGATTACTCACAATACCTGCTTTTTTTGTTCTTCCACTCATTACGCCGTTGATAGTCGCACTCACAATTGCAGTGTATTTTAAAGAAGCAAAAGGCATACAAGAAAGGATCAAAGTAAGGAGACATCGAATTGATTTCGAATTACCGCGACTGGTATACACGATTGAAAAAAAGATATCTCATAATAGAGATGTTCTTACTATCTTAGATGAATATATCAATACAGCAGGGCATGAATTAAAATTAGAGCTTAAAATAACAGTAGCTGATATGAGAAGCGGTAACTATGAAGCTGCATTGACAAGACTTGAAAGTAGAGTGGGTAGTACAATGCTATCTGATGTTGTGCGTGGACTAATATCAGTTATACGCGGTGATGAAACATTAACATATTGGTCTTCTTTATCAATTAAATTTTCAGATATTCAAAGGCAATATCTTAAATTAGAAGCACAAAAGGTCCCATCAAAAGTGAAACGCCTTTCGATGTTATTGCTATTTTGCTTTATAGCAATTTATTTAGTTGTCATCACAATGCAGGTAATGACTAGTTTGGGGGCGATGTTTGCATGAGAAAAATAAGAATACTCCTAAATAAGCGCGGAGAGGGATATATAGATGTTGTGGTATCTGTGTTGGTTTCGATGATGCTTTTGGTGCTATCAATTAATGTGTTTAGCTTCTTAACCATAAAACAAGATCTAGATTACTTTGCGAAAGAAATGATATTCGTAGCAACATCTAGTGGATCAACCATAGGAGATGTAGATATCCGGTACAATGAACTTGTTGAAGAAATCGGGATAACTCCTTCAGTTGATTGGAATACAACCTATCATGACTCTTCACTTAAAACCGTACAGCTTGGTGAAACCATCAAACTTACGATAGGTTATAATGCTTATTTACAGGGGTTTGGGACTGCTAAAATACCAATCACATTATTAGCAAAACATAGTGGATTATCACAAAGGTATTGGAAATAAGGAGAAAAATATGACCTATATTAAAACAGCTGCACTCGTTTTAATAACTGCTATGATATTAGCTTTAATCCTCTTTTATGCAAGCACTATGACTGCTATTCAGACCACAAAAGATAATACACAGCGAGTTTTAGATAGCTTCGTTATGCATAATTCTAGAGAGATATTTCACTCAATTAAGCAAGGAAATGATTTAAATGAATCATTTGATGAAAGTATGTTTACTAAATCCTATCTAGATGAACTTTCCTTAAATGTGAGTGATGGCTTTTTATTGAGTAACACGCCTGATGGTAATGTGGTATACAAAATGACGATTCCACAAGTAACTTATACAATAGATAATACACTTAACCTTACAGCGTACTACAAAATGCATATTCCTATCAATTTTGCAAGTAGTCACAGCTTTGACATTATGGTACCCATTCGTGTAAAATCAAGATACCAAATAAAAATATAAAGGATGTGGATATAATGAGTAAAAAGAAACGCTTGATAATCATAATAATTGGTTTGATCGTACTATCAATAACGGTTGTCTTAATGATGATGTTTATTAAAAAGCCAGTGGGTTCTGCACATCAAAGTAGTGACATCGTTAGTAACGATGTATCACAAGTTATCCTACCTGAAATCGATAAAGTTCAAGCAAGTAGCAAGTTAACTGATGTATCTTCAAAGGAACCAGACATTAAAGTGGACGGAGATATCACTTCAAAACAAACTTCATCTAAAATATCTTCCTCTAAACCCGCATCAAAACCATCTCTAACGAGTTCTGAAACATCTAAACCCCCAGTCAGTAGCAAACCAATTTCACCACCTACATCATCTGAGGAAACGCCAGTTAATCCACCAACTAATCCTAATGGTCCACAACATGGAGATACAACTACGGTATTTGGTGAAGTCGCGTATTACCATATTGGATTTCAAACCTATATTGATCAATATGAATGGGCTGTATATGGAAAATATCCAGCTTTGACAATGACAAAAGACAGTGACGGATATACTTCTATTATTAATGAGAATAAATTTGTGAAAGAAGGCGCAAAGAAATGGTGGCCATATGGAAAAGGAGGAGTTGGGGAATGGACATACTTTTGTTCCCATAAATCCATTTGGCTGAGTGTAGATCAATGGTATTGTTTAGACTATCCACTCGAAGATTTTGGCTATGTAGATCATTCACAACCTGACCACCATAAAAAATAGGAACAAAAAGCATAAACAAGATAACATCTTGTTTATGCTTTTTTATTTTAGGAGGAAAAATGTTTAAGCGTTTTATATGTATTACATTGGTATTAGCACTCTTGTTTACATCTCAAGCAGTATCGGCTGCATCAATTAGTGCACAGCAATATGATGTTGCTATCAATACAGTAAATTTAGCTGATACAATTCGAGAAAATGAATCATTTATAGTTGAAACAAATTTAAGTTATTATGCAATTAACAAAGGAAGTTGGACTTCATCTTCATCATGGGTAAATTGTGGAGGATGTGGTGGATCGGGTCGGATTAACTGTTCTACATGTAGTGGAACAGGAAGCTTAACCAAATACCGACCCATACCATGTCAAGCACCATCCAATCCAAAATGTCAATCAAGTTGTAACGGAACAGATTATAAATGTAGGTATTGTTCCTTTACGGCATCAACTGGTAGTAATCGCTGTCCCAAACATGGTAACACATGCGGTATTCCAGACCATAAATGCGATTGTCCAACAGGTAAAACGCAAGCGTATACAATAAGCTGTTCATCTTGTAGTTCCGGCAAAAGAACTTGTCCAGACTGTAGTGGAAGTGGAGGATATTATATTTCTAGTTCAAGTTGGGTTAAGCCAGTAAAACCAACGCCATGCTATGTGGTTGTTGAATACTATTACAATGGTAGCCTGCAAAAGAGTGAAAACTACACAATTCCGATTACAAAAGAAAATGCGAGTACAGCAAGTAATGGCACTGGTTATGAAGTGTGGGGTGATCTAACTGTATCAACTTCTTTAAAGGCCATAGGTGGTATCGGTGTAAAACCAGTGGAGATTAGAGTGAATTACAGCGATCGATCAAAGGAATTGGTATCAACGAATAATGTGAAAACATCAAGTATCAATGTCGTTTCAGCTGTTCCAAACTTAGATGTAGAGTTCATTGAACCCAACGCAGATTATAGAAAAGATACGGAAGTTATTTCTACTTTTCTAATTAACAAT
Organism: Paludicola sp. MB14-C6; assembly: GCF_030908625.1. GTDB lineage: Bacteria > Bacillota > Clostridia > Oscillospirales > Ruminococcaceae > Paludihabitans. The sequence continues at coordinate 2,709,601 of NZ_CP133133.1, forward strand.
AAAGACTCAAAAACCACCTTTGATATTACGCCTGCTAATAAATTGGTTGCAGATTTTACAGCAATTCATCCTACTACGGGTGCCGTTGTAGCTACGGCTACTGTGCAGGATATTGTAATACCTAAAATGGGAAGTAATATTGTATATTTCAAATGGAGCGTACCTATAAGTTATAACAGTTCAAGCATAAAAGTACGATGTAGTGTATCGCTAGCAGTTGATAGATCGAAAACCAAATATGTAGTGGGTACTAATACTGTTTCTGAGAATTTAAACAGTGATACACCAAATACCATATTTGAAAGTAACCCCAAAGATTATAATATTCCAAGTAGTACAACTCCAGTAAATACAAAACCATTTGCTAAGTTAAATAAAAGTAGTATTTCCTATGAAATGTGGGCTTGGGAAAATGAGTGGTATAAAAAGAAAACTTATTCAGTTTCACTGGATGAAACTGTTCAGCTTACCCCCGATACTACCAACCCATCTAGTATGTATAATGCTGCTAAAAATATATGGATTAGTAAATCTGGATATGGAATTACACTAAAAGGTGTTAGTGATCTATCCTCTCCTTATGGGCTGAGTGCACCAACAAATGCGTATAATTATCCACAAAGGGCTATTGCATTGTTTCCCGAGTTTAGCTATGTTAGTGAGCCAACAAAATTTTCAACACTCAAATGCACTAAGCTAGGAGAGTTTACTTTCATACCAAATAAGTTTGCTGTCAATCAAAATTCTGTTCATTTTATACCGGTATGGTTTCCGAATGGAACTTACGCAGTAAAACTGTATAGTTATGATTGCTGGACTCCAGCAGGCATGCTAAGTGCCGAGGCCATAGCAAACAATCTATTTGTTAATGGAAATATGTACGATGATTGGTATGTAGGGAAATAAGTTTAAATTGTAATAGAAACGAGGTAAAACGATGACGGATTTATATATTGACTATGTAGAGCCTTCCAAAAAAGCAATGCTATATTCAGATAGTTCAAAGGATTTAGAGCGCGGCTGTATTGGTCATTATCGTGGCGATTTTGGCTCAGGAAATGAGTTTTACCAAAATTGGTTTGATCATCAACAAGTGCTAAATACAATGGAGTTTAAGGAGGAGTTTAAAACTATCATTGAATATCTGCGCGACAATGAGGTTCTTAAAAATCGTGTATCTATGGCTGGTTATTGTAATGATAACAAGAATGCAATGATAGATGAATCAACTTACGGATTTTGTGTCAAAACAGACGACTATAAATATTATATTCGATGTAATCCGGGAATGGGTGACTATAACTTCTATATTTATTGCTATCAAAATGATCCTCAAATACCAGAAAAAATAAATCAGATTCGGTTTATTGATAGCCACTATAAAGACCTATTTACAATTCCTGATGGTGGGAAGATTACGATTACATTGTCTAATGGTGAACGGATGAGCAAAATATGTAGGTATCTTGATGAGTATCATACTGATATTGGCGGGCGGAGTTATCACATCTGCGAATTTGCTGAATGTATGGAGAAAAACGGGAATGATTATAAACCATATAAGTCCCAAAAACAATTAGAAAGGTAGAACTAAAAATAGAATATGTTAAAGATGAATATTGAAGAAGACTTATGTGAGTATTTATATTATAAACATAAGGGTAAAGAAAGAGCAGCCTCAAGCAAAACGCTTGAGGCTATTTTTGTGTAACAGAATACCACGGGCTATGCCTGTGGTTCAAAAAAGGCGGAAGCCGATGAGCAGAAATAAGAAACCTCCTTGGGTAAAATAGATGTAGGTTCGCCAACCACATCAAAACCGAAGGAGGAATATCCATGAAGGATAATCAAAGTTTAGCACACACAAAATGGAATTGCAAATATCATATTGTCTTTGCACCGAAATATAGAAGAAGAGTAATATATGGAAAAATAAAAGCAGATATAGGGCAAATATTACGGAAACTATGTGACCATAAAGGAGTAGAAATAATAGAAGCAGAAGCGTGTGTAGATCATATTCATATGTTAGTGAGTATCCCACCAAAAATGAGTGTGTCATCATTTGTAGGGTATTTAAAAGGAAAAAGTTCATTAATGATATTTGATAGGCACGCAAATTTGAAATACAAATATGGAAATAGACAGTTTTGGTGCAAAGGGTATTATGTAGATACAGTAGGACGAAATAGAAAAGTGATTGAAGAGTATATAAGGAATCAATTACAAGAAGATATAGCAGGAGACCAAATGACATTAAAAGAATATATAGATCCATTTACAGGAGAAAAACAAAAATAAGGCAAAACAGACTACCCCTTTAGGGGTAGCCTGAAGAATATTTGCGGTTGGCGGACTATTCAATATGTCTTTAGACATAGCCAGTAATATACCCTTATAGGGTTAGAGCATGCCACCCGTTGTCACGGGTGGTCATGACTGATATCAGTGGAAAAAGAATTCGAGAGATTGTAAACAAACTACGATGCGATGGTTTTCCTATTTGTAGTGATATGTATGGCTATTATTATGCTTCAAATCAAGATGAAATGAATGGAACCATTGCACAACTAAACAGTCGCATTACAAAATTATCGAATGCAAAGAATGGGTTACTAAATACAACACTTAACACTCCAACTTATCAAATTGAAATATCAATTAAAGTATGTTAGCAATGGAGGATGAAAAATGGCAACAAAACTACAAATTATGACTGAACTTGCAGCGACGAAAGCACATGAGATAACGGATAGTCCGCAAATATGGTTAGAATTCTTGGCTACTGCCTCTTGGAATTATAAATACAAATATCAAGAACAGCTTTTAATTTATGCACAAAAACCCAATGCAACTGCCTGCGCATCAATGAAAATATGGAATCAGCTAGGTCGATATGTGAATCGTGGAACAAAGGGTATAGCACTTCTAGATGATAGTTTCAACGAGTACAAAATAAGGTATGTATTTGATATATCGGATACCAATACTCGGTTTGATCGGTCAATATATCTATGGCAGATGAATAATGCATTTCAAGATGGTGTAATAGAAACTCTTGAAAATAGTTTTGGAGAATTGCTCAATAAAGATGATTTTGCATTAACACTAATGGAAACAGCAAAAAATGTAGTTGAAGATAATTATTCGGATTATCTATCAACGCTTACATCTGTGCTTCAAGATAGTTTCTTAGAAAAACTTGATGAAATAAATTTAGATATAGAATTTAAAAAGTTACTTGAAAATTCAGTAGCATACATGCTATTAAGTCGTTGTGATATAGATGCTGATCAGTATTTTGATAGTACTGATTTTAAAGAAGTAGTTGACTTTAACACGATAGAAGCTATTGGAGTTTTAGGCGATGCAACAAGCGATATTTCAGAAATGGCTTTAAGAGAAATTGGTGAAACTATTAAAAATCTGCAAAAATCAGAAAAGAAACAAATTCGTACAATTGCAGAAAAAGAAAATAATATCTATTATAAGAATACAAAGATAATTGAAGGGAGTATTGAACATGAATCTGACATATACAATGCAGGGCGATTATCAAATTCCGAATTTAGAAGTTCCGAAGAGATCTCTAATCGGGAAATATGGGATGTTACGGAAGACATATCTAAAGGAACACAAGAACGGGATATACGCAGGGATGATGATGTCGGGCAAGTTGAACAGTCATCTAGAAGAGATCGATCAAATAGCAACGAATCAGGTAAGGATGATGGTATCGCAAATGGCACAACAACAGGGAATAACAGAGGAATTAAAGGCAACGGATCAAATGAAATGGGTGGGAATGATGAATCAGATAAAACAAGCAGCAGAGGAAATCGTTCTGAAGGAGATCATCGACAATTAGATCTGTTACCTTCCGAAGAAGAGCAAATCAGTAAGATAGAGAACGCAGAGGTTGAAAAAAACTCTGCGTTCTCTATTTGTCAAGAAGATATTGATGCTGTTTTACAGCGTGGTAGTGGTATTGAAAATGGTAAGTATCGTATCTATTCATGGTATCAGAAAAACACATCACAATCAGAAAATGTTGTATTTCTTAAGAATGAATATGGGTGGGGTGGGGCTTACCCTGCTGTTGTAGATAGGGATTTGGATGAAGGTCACGATGCAAAGGGAATTAAGATTTCTAGAGGTAACATTATTAGCCCTGAAGCAGAAATTCTCTTGCCTTGGTCTAGGGTAGCGAATCGAATTGGTGAGCTAATATTAGCAGATCGATATCTTAATGCCAAAGAAAAAGAACAGTTACCTCAGTATATGAAGTGGGAAAATGATCGTAATGAGAGAAAGGAAGAAGAAAAGCTAGTCGCAGAGATTATCTCTCATGAATCTGAAATAGTGAATAATGTTCCAAAAGAGTATCGATTCTCATTGGGTGATACTGTCTATCTTGGTGCGAGTGAATATCAAATATTATCCTATAACGATGAAGTCATTAAACTATATGATTGCAGTTTTCCAATAATCAATAAAGAAATGAATCGTTATGAGTTTGATGAAAGAATAAAAGAAAATAACCTAAACAATCATTTATTACATGAAGTGAAGCAAGTGGCTGACCAATCAGCAGAAATAACTGATAATGAAACGATTGATAACTCACCCAAACAAGAAACGGAGGTAAATCCACTTCATCACCTAATTGGAGAAACCATCAAAATTGATGATAGAGGGTTTGTCATTGATTCTATTGATGAGGATCAAAATAAAGTTTCACTGAAAGATATTACTTTTCAAGAGGGTGTTGGCTTTCCAATCTTTCGTAGCGAAAGTATTGAGTTTGTAAGGGACTTGATTAAAAATCAAGGTCAGCAAATGATTGCACCTCTTAAAACTACAAAAGGAAAAGAACAATTACCTGATTTGCATCCTAATATATCGCAAACAGAACGCCATAATTTCTGTTTCAGACATGATAATATATCAACAAGTAATGCGAGTTTTTCACCAAAGCAAAAGTTTGCAAATAACATCAATGCTATCAAATTACTCAAGCAACTTGATAGCGAAAATAGATTTGCAACACCGGAAGAACAAGTAGTTTTATCAAAGTATGTAGGTTTTGGTGGGCTGTCAGATGCTTTTGATGACAGCAAATCGTCTTGGTCTAATGAGTATATGCAATTGAAAACCTTGCTTGAGAAAGAGGAATATGATGCTGCTCGAGAAAGTACATTAACTGCATTTTACACGAATCCGATTATAATTCAATCTATGTATAAAGCGTTAGATAATATGGGCTTTAGAACTGGTAATTTCTTTGGTATGCTACCTGAAAGTATGAGGGATTCTAAACTATATGGTGTGGAGTTAGATTCTATTACGGGAAGAATTGCACAACAGTTATATCAAAAATCGACTATTGCAGTTCAAGGGTTTGAAAAAACAAATCTTCCAGATAGCTTCTTTGATGTTGTAATTGGCAATGTTCCCTTTGGTCAGTTTAAGGTTGCCGACAAACGATATGATAAGCATAACTTTTTAATTCATGATTACTTTTTTGGCAAAGCTCTTGATAAGGTTAGACCTGGTGGTGTTATTGCATTTATTACATCTAAGGGAACTTTAGATAAAGAAAATCTGGCAGTGCGTAAATATATTGCCCAGCGAGCAGAGTTAATTGGTGCTATCCGTTTACCGAACACGGCATTTAAAGCAAATGCGGGAACAGAGGTTACCTCAGATATCATTTTCCTCCAAAAGAGAGATAGAATAATAGATATTGAGCCAGATTGGATTTATCTTGATACGAATAAAAGTGGTATTAAGATGAACCGCTATTTTGTCCAGAATCCAGATATGGTTATGGGCGAAATGGTAATGGAGTCAACACAATATGGTTTAGATAGTACTTGTAGACCATATGAGAATCAAGATCTAGAATCAATGCTAAATGATGCAATAGCAAATCTCCATGCAGAAGTTACAGAATATGATATTGATGATGTAAGTACTAATGAACCCTCTTCTATACCTGCTGATCCAAGTGTCCGCAACTTTAGTTATACAATAGTGGATGGGAAAATCTATTTTAGAGAAAACTCTCGGATGAATCTTATTGAAGTGTCAGTTACTGCTGAAAATCGTATTAAGGGTATGCTTCAAATTCGAGATTGTGTGCGAATGTTAATCGAGTATCAAATCGAAGATTATTCTGACGATGATATACAATCGGAACAAGTAAAATTAAATAAGCTTTATGATAGCTTTACAAAAAAATATGGTTTACTCAATTCACGCGCAAATAGTTTAGCATTTTCCGAAGATAGTTCCTATTGCTTATTATGCTCTTTAGAAGTAATAGATGAAAATGGAGAACTGGTAAAAAAAGCTGACATGTTCAGTAGAAGGACAATAAAACAACGCACTTCTGTAGTGTTCGTAGATACTTCTAGCGAAGCACTTGCAGTATCACTAGCTGAAAAGGCCAAGGTAGATATCGATTTTATGTGTACGCTTACCAGAAAGACGGAACAGCAAATTGCTGAGGATTTAAAGGGCGTAATTTTTCTAAACCCGTTGTATGAATCAGAAATAGATAGCGAAAACAAGTATTTACCTGCTGATGAATATTTATCAGGTAATGTACGAGAAAAATTAGCAGTTGCAAGAAAGTGTTTTGAAGCTGATCCAAGTAATTACGCCGAAAATGTAAGGGCATTAGAAGCTGTTCAACCTAAAGATTTAACTGCAAGTGAAATCAGTGTTAGACTTGGAGCAACATGGATCCCAGCAGAGATTATTCGTCAGTTTACCTTTGAACTCTTTTCAACGCCACGATATATGCAATGGGATATGAAAGTTCATTATTCCAACTTTACTTCTGAATGGAATATTGAAGGGAAGAGTCGTGACCGAGGTAATATTAAAGCATATAACACATATGGTACAAGCAGAATAAACGGCTATAAAATTATTGAAGAAACGCTGAATTTGAATGATGTTCGTATATATGATTATGTAGAGGATGCTGAGGGGAAAAAACAACAGATCCTTAATAAAAAAGAAACAACTCTTGCTCAAGGAAAGCAAGAGTTAATTAAAACAGCTTTCACCGAATGGATCTGGAATGATCCAAATCGAAGAGAAAAGCTTTGCAGAATCTATAATGAAAAGTTTAATTCAACTAGGTCTCGTGAATATGATGGGGGACACATACAATTTAGTGGAATGAACCCAGAAATATGTTTGCACGAACATCAAGTGAATGCAATCGCACATATTTTGTATGGTGGTAATACTTTACTCGCTCATGTAGTTGGTGCAGGCAAGACTTTTGAAATGGTAGCAGCTGCACAAGAAAGTAAAAGACTTGGTTTGTGTCAAAAAAGTCTATTTGTTGTTCCGAACCACTTAACAGAGCAATGGGCAAGTGAATACCTACAATTGTATCCTTCTGCCAATATTCTAGTTGCAACCAAAAAGGACTTCGAAACAAAAAATAGAAAAAAATTCTGTGGAAGAATTGCAACAGGAGATTATGATGCTGTAATTATTGGACACTCACAATTCGAGAAAATTCCAATGAGTATCGAACGCCAACAGCGTATTCTGCAAGAACAACTTGATGAAGTGATTGAAGGAGTTTCAGAGTTAAAACGAAATCGGGGTGATAATTTCTCGGTAAAGCAGCTTGAAAAGACCAAAAAGTCAATCAAATTAAAGCTAGATAAGTTAAACAATCAAAGTAGAAAAGATGATGTTGTAACATTTGAAGAACTTGGTGTTGATAGATTGTTTATTGATGAAGCACACTATTATAAGAACTTGTTTTTGTATACAAAAATGCGAAATGTAGGCGGTATTGCCCAAACAGAAGCACAGAAAAGTTCAGATTTATTTATGAAGTGTCGTTACCTTGATGAAATTACTGGAGGTAGGGGCACTATTTTTGCGACCGGCACACCAATATCAAACTCTATGGTTGAAATGTATACTATGCAAAGATATTTACAGTATGGCACAATCGCCAAGAGTGGGTTACAACATTTTGATTCTTGGGCATCAACTTTTGGTGAAACAGTAACTGCTATAGAACTAGCACCTGAAGGGACAGGGTATCGTGCAAAAACGCGTTTTGCAAAATTCTATAACCTACCTGAGTTAATGTCGATGTTTAAAGATGTTGCAGATATCAAAACTGCTGACACACTAAATCTTCCTGTTCCAAAAGCAAACTATCATAATGTAGTATTAAAACCAACGGAACAACAAAAAGAAATGGTTACTTCTCTTTCAGATCGGGCAGAAAAAGTTCGCAATAAGATGGTGGATTCATCAGTAGACAATATGCTTCTAATCACGAATGATGGTAGAAAACTCGCACTTGACCAACGGTTAGTTAATCCGTTACTTCCCGATGATGAAGAAAATAAAGCCAGTAAGTGTGCTGAAAATGTGCATGAGATATGGAAAAGAACAAAAGAACAACAATCTACTCAAATGATATTTTGTGATTTATCCACACCGCATTATGACGGTAGTTTTAATGTGTACGATGATATCAAACAAAAGTTAGTCTTAAAAGGCATTCCTGCTAATGAGATTGCATTCATTCACGATGCTAATACAGAAGTACAAAAGAAAGAGTTGTTTGGAAAAGTAAGAAATGGTCAAGTAAGGGTTCTAATTGGATCTACTGCAAAAATGGGGGCGGGCACAAATGTGCAGCAAAAGCTTATAGCATTGCGCCACTTAGATTGTCCGTGGAGACCAAGTGATCTACAGCAACGCGAAGGGAGAATTATTCGACAAGGCAATGAGAATTCTTTAATTGATATATTTAGTTATGTTACAGAGAACACATTTGATGCGTATTTATACCAGTTAGTTGAAAATAAGCAGAAGTTTATTAGTCAAATTATGACTTCTAAATCACCTGTTCGTTGTGCTGAAGACATTGATGAAACCGCTCTTTCGTATGCAGAAATCAAAGCATTAGCTACTGGTAATCCGTATATCAAAGAAAAGATGGACTTAGATATCGATGTTTCAAGACTCAAGCTTCTAAAAGCTAATCATTTGAGTCAAAAGTATGCGTTAGAGGATCAGATTATAAAAGTATTACCCCGTCAAATTAGAGCAAATGAGGAACGCATTATTGGATATGAAGTGGATATGGAACATCTAGTAATAAGTACAAAACCAAATGAAGATGGGTTTTCACCAATGAATGTGGATGGAGTAACATACATTGATAAAAAGAGTGCAGGTGCAGCACTAATTGAAACTTGTAAAAAGATGATTTCACCTGATCCCATTTTGGTTGGAAGTTATCGTGGCTTTCGAATGGAACTTTCATTCGATACTTTTGCAAAAGAATATAGGATAACGCTTAAAAATGCGCTATGTCATCAAGTTTCCTTAGGCACTGATATTCATGGTAATATCACTCGTATAGATAATCTCCTCGATTCTTTTTCATCCAAATTAGAAGCATGTAAAGAAATTCTAGAAAATAGTAGAACTCAACTTGAAAATGCAAAGATTGAAGTCGAAAAGCCATTTGTAAAGGAAGATGAGCTTAAATCAAAATCAACTAGATTAGATGAGTTGAATATATTGCTCAATATGGATCACAAGGAAAATGAGATTATTGATGGTGAATCTATAACGAAAGTACAACAAGAAAAATCATCATGTCAACATACAAGGTAGTATTTTATAGCAAGCTCTGTTATACGGTGTAGCAGAGCTTGCTATTTTATTGCTGAACTATAATAATTCTTACATAGCCAACAAGTGTCACTACTTGTTGGTTTAATTTATTTTAAGGAGTCGATATAAATATGAGCTATGTTTCGCCTGAGAGATAGTAAAAATATAGACTTTCTCGTAAATTTATAGTATAATATGGAATAATAATAGCTAAAAACTATGTGTTATTACTAAGGTCACAATGTAATTCGCTTATCAACATGCTAGAAAATTACTTTTTCGCGAAATTTACAAGAGATGTTATGGTATTAACTTAAAAATGTAAAAAGGAGCGTAAAACTGATGGAAAAGAATAAATTATTGAATTATTTTAAGGGATTAAAGCGAAGAGACAAAATAATATGTGTTGTTATTGTTTTGGCTGTTTTAACAGGTTGTGTTTTAGGGTTAAAGTTTACCATGTTTCAAAATGAAAGTGGAAAGGTAACTACAATTTCAAAATCTTCTTTAGAAAAAGTTATAGGAATAGAGGATTTATCTACATTAGAGTACACTTATAATGCTGTTGCAAAAGTTTACACTGATTCAGATCAAGGAAAACGTGATGAGAAAAATTTGAAATATTCTGTAGCTTATAAGGGTAAAGTAAGTGCTGGAATTAACTTTAATAAAATTAAAATTGATGTTAATGAAAGAAATAAAATAGTAATTGTTACATTACCGAATGTTGAGATACAAGATGTTACAGTAGATGCTGGAACGATGGACTACATTTTTACAAAAGATAAATATGATACAGATAATATTGTACAAGAAGCATATAAGGCTAGCCTATCGGATTTAAATAAAAGAGTTGATCAAAAAACAAATCTACATATAATTGCAAAAGAAAATGCTATTCAATCTGTAAAAGGTTTACTCTCCTCATGGATTAAAAGTGTTGATAATGAATATGTAGTAGACGTTAAGTAAGGGGGATAGTCAAATGAAAAAAATTATAATATTATTAGTTTTTATATTACCTATAGGTTTATTTAGTGGTTGTTCTAAACAAGTTAAATCATCTTTAATCAAACAACCAAGCATAGAGCAAGTTAGATCAATATGTGATTTGGCTACTTTAGAATGCTTTTACAACAATGTAGCTAAATCAGAAAAAACTGCTGGAACTGGTGTTTGGCATCTTTGGGAAAAAGATAGAAAGTTCTGGTTTGAATACACGGGAATTGCAAAAATCGGAATAGATATGGCAAAGGTAAACATGAAAGTTGATGGTGAGAATGTAACAATATCAATTCCTAACGCTAAATTATTAAGTATTGGCATTGATGAAAAAAGCTTTAACAATGATTCTTTGGTACTGAATCAAGATGGGTTTAACAAAAATGAAATAACAGCAAATGAGAAAACTGCAGCAATAGACAATGCTCAAAAAGAAATGGAGAAAACTGTTATGAGAAATACGGCATTGCTTATTAACGCACAAGATAGGGCAAAGGAACTAATAGAAAACTATATTGTTAATCTAGGAGAAATTTCAGGGATAGAGTATAAAATAAAGTGGGAGTATCAGAAAGTTTAGTTTAAAAAAGCAAAAATGCGTAAAGGTAAACAGAAAAAATTCATAAAAATAATAAAATAGCAAGTTACTATTACATAGCCAACAAGTTTCACTACTTGTTGGCTTAATTTATTTTAAGGAGTCGATATAAATATGAGCTATGTTTCGCCTGAGAGATTAGAAAAATCAAAACAGATGGATCTAATTACTTATCTGCAAAACTATGAGCCAAACGAATTGATTCAATTAAGTAGAAGTGTTTTTACTACAAGAGCACATGATAGTTTGAAAATCTCGAATGGTAAATGGTACTGGTGGTCGAGAGGGTTTGGTGGAGTGACTGCATTGGATTATCTAATTAAGGTGAAGGGAATGTCACTACCAGATGCAGTATCTTTAATTGATGGACGGGTGGCAGAGATGCCACCCGTTTTGCATACCCAAAAACAGGAGAACAATTATGACAAAACACTCTATTTGCCCGAAAGGAATGATAACAATGAAAAAGTAAGAAGTTATTTAAAAAATCGAGGGATTCATGATGTGGTTATTGATTACTGTATCAATACTAAACGCTTATACGAAGACAAGAAATATCATAATGCAGTGTTTGTAGGATTCAATAAAGATAATCTATCTAAATACGCTTTTGTGCGTGGCACAGGTGAAAAACGATTTATGAAAGAATTATCAGGAAGCGACAAACGCTTTTCTTTTTCTATTCCATCCAATGAAAAAAGTGAAACATTGCATATATTTGAGAGTGCAATTGATTTACTATCTTATGCTACATTACAGCTGTTTGAGGGTAAGGACTGGAAATCTGATCATTACTTATCATTGTCGGGTGTATATCAACAACGAAAAGAGAGTTTGACCATTCCTTTACCACTAAAACAGTTACTAGAAGAACAACCACAAATAAAAAGCATTCATTTACATCTAGATAACGATAAGGCTGGTAGAGATGCATCAAAAGCCATTATTGAAAATTTATCAGATCAATATATTGTTTTTGATGAACCACCTACAAGTGGAAAAGACTGCAATGATCAACTGAAAGCTTTGATGGGTATTGGGAATAAGAATCATTACGAACGATGAAAGGGGAGTTTAATTTGGATATATGCATTTACCAGATTGATCATGAACTTGATGAGAATCGAGTGAAATTTGAAAATCTTGAAAGCACAGTCAGGCATCAAAGGCAAGCACATATTGATTTTAGTATCTATAAAAAGGTGTTTGAAGGTTCGGTTAATTGTGTGGATCTAGAGGCAGTTTTCACAATGTTTAATACCACCCACCCAACTAACTATAAAGGACACTCATTATCTGTTTCAGATATTGTAGAGGTAAAAGGAGATTACCTTAATTTAGTCGGAAAGATTCGTTTCTATAATGATTCTGATTCATTTGAAGAAGTAGATTACTTTAACGCAGAAAAGTTCAAAGAGGATATAAAAGAAGCTAGATATGTAGGTCGTACTATTGAAGTGTTTGACTTACAGGATAGGACTGTACCTTCTGTTGAAACTGGCTTCTATTTTTGCGACAGTTTGGGATTTAAAAAAGTTGAGTTTACTCCACCCGAAGAAGCACAAGACACTATGAAAGTGGTTGTAGTGAAACCAAACAAAAAAGCTGAGATAATAGAAATTGATTCTTCTCTTGAAAGTCTACAAGCTATCGTTGGGGGACATATTGAAGCACTGTACCCTTATAATGAGGAAGTGGCTATTGTATGTAATGAGGAGGGAAAACTCGAACAGTTACCACTTAATAGAGCAATTTACTCTGACGACAACGAAATGATAGATATTTTAGCAGGTAACTTTTTTATATGTGGATTGGGTGAAGATGATTTTAAAAGTCTTAGTGAGGAACAACTGAAACGCTACCAAATACGATTTCAATATCCGGAACGATTTATAAAAATAAACGATGAGATTAAGGCTGTTCCCTTTAAACCTATGAAAGATTATGGGCGTTAATGTGGACTGTAGAATGGTAGAGATTGAATTGCGGGATTGTCTTAGCAAGCATTGCCTTTTGATATCAAAACGCGACTTGTTAGGGAAAATCCCTAAAACCCTATGCAAAGGAGAATGAGATTGAAAAGATATAGTTTTGTTATTAGACTTACAGAAGATGAAATGATTCAATTAAATGCTAAAGTAAAGCAAACAGGTTTGTCTCGTGAAGCATATATAAGATTATTACTTCAAAATAAAGTTCCTGTTACTATACCACCAGATATATTTTATAAGGTCCATAATGAGTTGTGTCGAATTGGTAATAACCTAAATCAACTTGCAAATAGAGCACATGTTTTACAAATGATTGATGTTCCAAGTTATCGAGATAATACCAACAGACTGTATGATATATGTTTCAAGTTAATCGAGGCGACAATCCCAAGGATGAGTGATGCTTAATGGCGATTACAAAAATAAAGCCAGTTCATAATCGGCTTGATAAACTTGTTGATTATGTAAGCAATCAAGATAAGACTTATAATACAGATTTTGAAGATATTAAAACAGTTCTAGACTATGCTAGTGAAGAATCAAAAACGGAACAAAAGTTTTATGTATCAGGAGTGAATTGCAATCCGCAGACTGCGTACAAAGAAATGAAATTGGCACACAAGAAAAATGTGAAGGAAGCGATTGTTGTTGCATATCATGGCTTTCAATCTTTTGAGCAGGGAGAGGTGAATGCGGAAACAGCCCATGAGATAGGAATTAAATTAGCAAATGAATTATGGGAAGATAAATTTCAGGTAGTAGTTGCAACTCATTTAAACACAAATCATTATCATAATCATTTTGTTGTATGTGCTACCTCGTATATAGACGGTTCACGATTTCATGCATGTACACAGAGCTATATGCAAATGAGAGAAACATCTGATCGACTCTGTAAAGAATACAGCTTATCTGTTATTGAACACCCAAAACGAGGGTATACCAAAAGCTATGCTGAATATATGAATGAGAAACAAGATAAACCTACCGTTAGAAGTTTTATTCGTAGTGATATCGATTATGCAATTGAGCAGTCAACAAATACAAATCAGTTTTGGCAAACAGTAGAATCTATGGGGTATGAGATAAAAAATGAAGTGAAGTATCTAGCAATTCGGCCAGTAAATCATCAACGCTTTTTTAGACTCTATAAGCTAGGAGAGAATTACACAATTGAAGCTATTAAGGATCGTATTCTTAGAAATAGGAATAGAAAACTACCTTTTCCTCAAGAACAAAGCAAACCAGTTAAATATTTAAAGTTTAACGGTAGCCATAAAGCAATGAAAAAAGTTAGTGGATTAAGAGCTTTATATTACTATTATTGTTACAAGTTAAAAATCATACAGAAGCATCCATCTTCTAATAGAAGGATGCATTTTTTATTGCGTGACGACTTAATAAAGTTCAATCAAATAATTGCACATTGTACTTTCCTTAGTAGAACAAAAATAGATACGACTGAAGGACTTTCGATGTATAAGTCTACAGTAGAAGCGTATATACCGAATTTATTAGATGAGCGAAAGTTATTAAGAAGTCAGTTGAAACGGTTAGTGAGAAGCAATGATACTGTGGGTCAGGTAGCTGTCAAAGGTAAAATTCAAGAAATATCAACTGAATTGAGCAAAATCAGGAGAGAGGTGAAGTTATGTAATCAAATTGAAGAAAGAAGTACTCAAATGCGAAGCAATTTAGAATTAGCACGAACTGCTGTAGAAATGGGTGAATGGAAAAACTTAAGTAAACAAAAGAATCAATCAAGATGAAATCTTAAATGGAGGAGTGTGTGAATCGTGAATACAGGTGGAGATGTAGCAGAACAAATTGTTCGGATGAGTCTCAATGGGGTTGAAGTAGCTGCAAAAATAACTGGTGCTGGTGCTAAACAACTTGCCATGATGCTTTATGCAATGTCAAAGGAGCAAAACAAAACCAAAGGGAAAATGCGAATGTCATCGATGATTAAAAGTGGTAAGGAACTAAAGGTGTTTTCGATTAACGATAAAGACTTGCAGAAGTTTACCGAAGTCGCAAAAAAGTATGGTGTTCTTTATTGTGTCTTGCGTGATAAAGATATCACGGATGGCTTATCTGATATTATGGTTAGAGCGGAAGATGCTTCAAAGATTAACCGAATTTTTGAACGACTACAGCTTGGATGTGTTGATGTCGCAGCTATAAAAAGTGAACTAGTAAAAAATAAGGAAACTAAGCATGCAGCAAAACAAGAAGCTGATAAAGGGTATGAATCTAAGGATAATAAAGATCAGTTGATAGATAAGTTAATGGAAAAGCCAACGCAAAAGGAACAACCCACAAATCAAAACCCCACGATGGCTCAAACGATAAAATCCTTTCCGTCAGAGCCTACCTCAAAGAGCAAAAAAAATTCCGCAAAGGGTGTTTCTAGTAAAGATGATATATCATATAGGCCATCTGTTCGTAAAGAACTAAATGAAATAAAGAGAGAGAAGACGGAATCATCAAAGGTAAGCACACCGCAAAAGCAACTTACCCATAAAGCACCTAAAAAGAAGAAATCCAAGAAAGTGAAAGGGAGATCATAGTTATGGATAATTACGATGGAATAATACAAGATAATACACTGCCTAAAAGCCAAGACAATTGCAGTACGAATTTTAATAAATCAATGTGGATAGAGCAAAAACAAAAGATGCGAGATGATGCGTATGCCTTAATTGATAAAACAGCGAAAGAGCTTATTGCAGATATGGGTTTATTCAAGTCATATCTCAATGTTCAAAGTAAGTTTGATCGATATTCTGTTGGTAATGCGTTGTTGGTAGCAGCACAAAAACCTGACGCTGTGAAATTGGCTGATGTTAAGTCTTGGAAAGATAACAATATCTATATTAAGAAAGGTGAAAAAGGACTAATTATATTAGAACCAGGGGACCAATTTAAGCGCGAAGATGGATCGGTTGGTGTTTCTTATAATGCGAAAAAGATGTTTGATGTTACGCAAACTACCGCAAAAGAAACACCAATTTCTTTTGTGAAAAAAGATACCCGAATTCTTATTAAAGCGTTACTCAATAATTGTCCAGTTCCTGTAAACATTAGCGATGATCTCCCGAATGATACTGGCGCGATTTATAAACATGAAACAAAAGAAATTCATATTAAATCTGGTATGAATGGAGACGATATTTTTCGTTCTCTTTCTAGTCAAATAGCTTATGCTATGATGGATAATGGTAATTATACTAATCCTAATAATTCATTTGCTGCTTATTGTGTATCTTATATTGTTTGCAAGAGAAATGGTATTGATGTTAGTAATTACTCGTTTGAACAGCTACCAAGTCATTATCAAGAGATGTCTACAAAAGATATTCGTGTTGAACTTGCAAAAATAAGAGATTGTGCAAATGAATTAACTACTAATATGGCAAGGGTTTTAGAACCAGCTAAGCAAAGTGAAACTAGAACTATATCATCAAGATAAGGAGTTTGAGATGAAAACAAGCAAGCGAGTAATTGCAGTCGATGATTTTGAATACAGGGTAATGGTTAAGGCTGTCAACGAATTTAGGACAGACTTGAAAAAAGATGAAAAACCTACAGAAGAAGTGGATATTTGCTAATTAAAATAATAGATGCCCCTACTCAAAAAGGAAAGAAGGTGGACCGTGCGGGAAGATAAACTATCAAAACAAAATCTAATCCTGTACTTGTTAGGTATGATACCAATCACTTGGTTAGGGGCACTTTTTGCACCTTCTCTTAACGGTGGACTTTTGGAAATACTAGAAAATCTATCATTAACATTGCAGAGCCCTTTTAAAATAGTATGGTGTGGGGATAGTTTTCGTACTATCCTCATTTTTCTTGTATGTTATTGTTTCGGAATTGGAATATATCTTTCTACAGCTAGGAATTATCGAAGGCGTGAGGAACATGGTAGTGCAAAATGGGGTGTCAGTGCGATTGTCAATAAAAGGTACAAGGATAGAAATAATGAGAAAAATAAGTTGCTCACACAGAATGTTGCAATCGGATTAGATGGTCGAAAGCATAGAAGAAATTTAAATGTATTAGTAGTAGGTGGATCGGGAGCAGGTAAAACTAGATTCTACGCTAAACCGAACATTATGCAGGCAAATACTTCTTTTGTAGTACTTGACCCGAAGGGCGAGCTCTTGCGAGATACGGGAAATCTATTAAAAAATAAAGGTTATGAAATCAAGGTGATTGACCTAATCAATATGGATAAATCCCATTGCTATAATCCATTTGTGTATCTGCATAATGATAATGATATTCAAAAGCTAGTAACGAATTTATTTAAGAATACCACACCAAAAGGTTCACAGAGTCAAGATCCATTTTGGGATCAGGCGGCAACTATGCTTTTGCTAGCTCTCGTTTTTTATCTCCACTATGAAGCACCCGAGGATGAACAAAACTTTCCTATGGTTATGGAGATGATTCGTGCAGGTGAAGTTCGAGAAGATAATGATGAATATCAAAGTCCTCTTGATGAATTGTTTAATAGACTAGAAGACAGAGAACCGAATCACATTGCATTAAAGTACTATCGCAATTATCGTTCCGGTTCAGCAAAGACCCTAAAGTCAATTCAGATTACATTGGTATCTCGACTTGAAAAATTCAACCTTGATTCGCTTGCTGGTATAACACAAACAGATGAACTTGATTTGTGGAACATAGGCGAAAAGAAAACTGCTATCTTCGGAGTTATCCCCGATAATGATAGCAGTTTTAATTTTATAATTGGTATGTTGTATACGCAACTGTTCCAACAACTTTATTATCAAGCAGACCATATCCATGGTGGTAGGTTGCCAATACATGTTCATTTTGTAATGGATGAGTTTGCAAATGTGGCTCTACCGGATGAATTTGATAAGTTGCTTTCTACAATGCGTTCAAGGGAGATATCAGTATCAATTATTATTCAAAACTTAGCACAGCTCAAAGCATTGTTTGAAAAGCAATGGGAAAGTATTGTAGGTAACTGTGATGAGTTTTTATATCTTGGTGGTAATGAGCAATCTACCCATGAGTATGTTTCAAAGCTACTCGGTAAGGAAACGATAGACACAAACACCTACGGACAAAGCAAAGGGCGAAACGGAAGCTATTCTACCAACTATCAAACAACAGGGCGGGAACTCTTAACACCAGATGAAGTGCGTATGCTTGATAATAAGTACGCACTCTTGTTTGTTCGTGGAGAGCGGCCTATATTGGATGAGAAATTCCATATTTTAAAGCATATTAATGTTGCGCTTACAACAGATGGTGGTGCTTCTTCATTTAATCATGGCAAAGATTTATACTCGAGTGCAACCATTGAATTTGACCAAACTTTATTAAATAAAGGAATTGAATTTGATGTTAGCAACCTAAACTATGAACTTCTATCAGAAGAAGAATTAGAAGAAAAATTCAAACAAAAATTGGAGGAAAAGAAAGATGAAAAATAAAAAGAGAACAACCAAATTATTGATGAGTAGTAAGATGAAAAAGGGATTTCGTTATTATGCAGCAGCTATTCTTTGTTGCTGTGTAACTGTAGCTATGACATCAACTGTCTTTGCAGCTAGTGGTGACCCGTTGGCGGTTATTAACAACCTATCAGATTTTATATTCGGTATCATTAGAGCCATCGGACTTATCCTTTTAGGTTTTGGCATTGTGCAAATTGGTTTATCTCTAAAATCTCACGACCCATCACAAAGAGCGAATGGATTTTTGACATTAGCAGGTGGTGTTATTATTACTTTTGCTAAAGAGATTTTGAATTTGATTACCGGAGCATAAATAAAATAGCAGCCTGTTGCAAAACAGGCTGTTAATATACAGTATGAGTGTTATTTACTCTTTAGTTAAATAATATTCTTGGGTAGGAATCTTATAGTTATTTAATACCTTTCCGTTTTCGCCTCCGTGCATTTAACCTCTTCGCTATAACAATTAGAATTAAAGATGAGATAAGGCTTGAAGTAACTATTCCTATTGGCCATATAATTGAACTATCTGCTTTATTAAGATAAGAGACCAATTCTATTAGCAGTGGGATAATTTGAATCACAGCAAGAAGTATAGCGATAACATTAATAACCTTGCTTTCGCGCTCTGCCGACTGACTACTATGTAGCTCTACAATATGTTCTAAGTGAGATAGATTTCTATAATAGCTTTCAAGCAATTCAGGAGTCTTAAAAGCTTTAGCTATAGAGTTTGATAGATTTTGAGGAAGAATATACTTAAAATTATTGATATTCCAAAAGTTTATTGTTTTTCCAAACTCAGTATATAATTCTTCAATATTTTTTAATGAAATTTTATTAGTAGATGTTAATTCTGTCACAATTCGCTGGTTAGTTCTGGATATTGCGGCGTTTTGAAATAATATTAACTCACATATAAATATGATTGCTATCTCATTGTCGAGATTGTTAATATAACTATTAGAAAAATCATTAAAGATATAGATTAGGCACGAAGAGGACACATATGCCTCATAAAAGTCATATTGTGCGATATTGTTGTCAGCTATTTCTTTAAGTTGATTTGACTTTATATTATAATTCACATATTCACTTCTGTAGGCTTCACCTGCTAACATAGCATGAAATTCTTTCTCTTCATCTGGCTTTTTAGGCAAACATACAATGCATTTGGGGTTATCAATTCTTACAATACCACATTCATCAAGTAAAAACATATCTATTTGTCTATAGGTGCTTTCACTACTGTTAGATAAATATATATGGTCTGTAGATATCTGGTCCTCAATAAAAGTTATCTCATGTTTGTTTTGGGGAATAATTATGGTTAATATAAAAAGACCTGTTTGATAATGTTCAGTTAAGACTAATTGGACTTCTTCAAATGAAACAGCATGTCCATCGTTAAGAATTCCATCTTTTTCAATATCAGCATAATTATCTCCCGTACAAGCAAATCCATATTCTCCTAAAAATTTTCGAGTTAATTGGCTACAAATATTATTGCTACACTCATATTTTGACTGTTGTTGTAACTTTTGAATGTAAACATTCGATAATTTTGTATGTTCATTTTCCACAATAGATACGTTGCTGTTTTTAAGTACACAAGGAATTAAAATATAAATATCGCTGTTTACTATTTTGTCTTCATTCACTAGCTATCATCCTTTCAATCCCGTTACTATCACAATAAAATAATTCGTAACTATTTTCAATGGTTCTTATACTATCAAAACATAGATATCTTAATAGCTTTTTGCCATCTTCTGAAACAGCGGTAGCGGTTATTGAGTTAATGACACAACCTTCCTCAAGTTTCTCTTTCAAAAATTGTTTAAAACCATTAGTTAATAGAATAATTGATTTTTTATCTTGATATTCCGGAAGAATGGCAACAGAAATTAAAAAAAGATTGTTAAAGCTGCTATATTCACAAATATCCTTTGGCAAAATATTATCATCAAACATTTTATTGGATTTAAGAATTAACTCGTATAGATTATTAACAATAGGAAAAAAACAGAAATATCCTATCACTTTTTTGTCATCATACACTAAAATGTATGAATCTTGGTTTTTTTTGAATCGTTGATTTATTGACTCGTACGAGCCACACATATAATCAGGGTAAATAGTGTTATCTATTTCCAGGATTTGTTCAATAAAATTATTGTTTATATTTCTGCTAAAATCAATTTTCAAATGTTATTCCCCACTTTCAATACTCTTAATTAACAATGTAAACTTCTTTGGAAGATTATTGTGAAAAACACAATATATCTCAATACTATACTGTACACAAGCCAATTGTATTTTAAATATGAATTGGATTTTTATATATAAATAATACCATATTTTTTTCAAAAGTCAAAATATTATAAAGGTAGGTGATAAAATGTCAAACAACTGGATTGTTGACAATCTAAACAACGCGCTAAATACCTGGAATACAAAGTTGAGCGAAATATGGCAGTTGCTAACACAGTCGCTCCAAAGTTTTAAAGGGGGCGAAATGTGGCAGATTGTTCTTTCAATACATGGTGGATTACAAGCAATCGGATACGCGTTGCTTGTTTTATTTTTTGTAGTGGGAGTAGTAAAGACATGTGGCAGTTTTGCAGAAGTGAAAAAGCCAGAACATGCATTAAAGCTTTTCATACGATTTGTAATAGCAAAAGCAGTCATAACTTATGGGCTTGATCTTATGTTATCACTCTTTGCAATTGTGCAAGGAGTAGTATCTACCATTATGAAACATTCAGGTTTAGGATCATCGCACCAAACAATACTACCAAATACAATAGTGAATGCTATCAATGAATGTGGATTTTGGGAAAGCATTCCGTTATGGGCAGTTACACTAATAGGTAGCTTATTCATAACGATTCTATCATTCGTAATGATTATGTCTGTATATGGACGATTTTTTAAGTTATATATGTATACAGCAATTGCACCAATCCCACTTTCTAGTTTTGCAGGTGAACCAACACAAAATGTCGGTAAAAGCTTTTTAAAAAGCTATGTTGCAGTTTGCTTAGAAGGTGCAATTATAGTGCTAGCTTGCGTAATTTTCTCTACATTTGCGAATAGCCCACCTGTTATTGATTCGAGTGCACAAGCTGTAACAATGGTATGGAGTTATATTGGGGAGTTAATCTTTAATATGTTAGTGTTAGTAGGTGCTGTTAAGATGTGCGACCGGGTAGTAAAAGAAATGATGTTCGGAGGATAAAACAGAAGCTTTCGTTTTATGTGAAAGATTCTGTTTTATTTGAATATTATAACTTTTTATATATTTGTTGATTCTGAGGAGTTTTACCTAATGGGGTCATTAAATGAGCACCTTGATTTTGAGCATAAGTGAAGAACATAGAGCCTAATTTGGTTCTATTGCCTACAAAAATTCTATGCCACTCAAATCCACGAAAGAGATCTTTTACAATGAAAGTTTCATCTGTTTCCACATCTGTTAAGTATGTGAGTGCATAAGTAAGGAGTGTTTGTAAATCGGTGTTAGCTGTAATAATCATAAGTATTTCTCCTTTTGTTAATCTAGTATGTTGCTAATAGCATATAGCAAGTAGCGAGTAGCTACCTACTATTATTATATGTTCCATTTTAGGAAATATGACAAATAAATTTTGAAAGGGGCAAAAAATTGGAAGTTAAAATAAATAAAGAAATCCGTGATTACACGGAATCCATGTTTTTTGGACTGTCTTTAAGGCAGTTCATTTTTTCTTTACTCGCAGTTGGTGTTGCGGTTGTTTTATACTTTGGTCTGAAAAATATTGTTGGAACAGAAACTGTTAGCTGGATGTGTATTTTAGGTGCATCACCATTTGCAGCTATGGGTTTTATAAAATATCACGGTATGACCACTGAAAAATTAGTATGGACATGGATAAAATCAGAGTTCTTAAATGCAAAAAAGTTACCATTCAAACAGACAAATTACTATTATGAGGCTTTAAAGCCGTATATTAAATCAAAAGAACAGGAGTGTATGACTACACATGATTAAAACATAAAAAAACCTTTATGAAGTGGTAAAAGAGATGATGAGTTTACAAACTACAGGAATACAATCCGTGTTAATACGATATCGTTGTATTTTGTGCAGTTCGTTAGTTGTTTATTTTGGATTGTCATGATTTAATAAAGTTGTACCACCTTGATATAGAAATCTGATATAATAAGAATCAATCAAGGTGTGAATTCAAAATGACAAATTACAACAAATATGAGCCTGAACAAAAAGAAAAAGTATTGGGCTTCTATCTGGAAAAGAATTGTGCAAAAATAGAATGTGCCGTTTCTTTCGCGTATGTAGATTTATTGAATACTTTATGGGATGACACAACCAAATTAGGATTAAATAAACTTTCCCGATTTGATGGAAAGAGAAAAGAGGTAGCAGAATGGGATTATTTGATAATCATAATAAAGATGTGTTTGGTGGCGTGTTTGATTTCAATGGTGATGGTAAAACTACTTTAGACGAGGTATTTATTGCCTCTAAATTCTTTGAGAAAACTACAAAAGAGGATAATGAAACAGATGACATTTCTTTTGATAATGACTTAGACTTTAGTTCTAATGCTTCCGAAAACAACGAATGGCAAGATTTTTGTGATGATAGCGAAGAGCTTGGAATCAGCCCAGAAGATTACGAAACGGAAGATGAATACAACGAAGCCCTCGAAGAAGCTGAGTATGCTTGGAATAATGGTTGCGATGATGGGTACGATGAAAATATTGGAAAAGTATGGTTGGGTTCAAATGTAGTGAACATTCCAATTTCATTTATAGTTGAGTGTCCTGCCCTTGATGAACTTGAAAAAATCAGAGAAGCAGATTTTCCCAATAAACGGAGGTACAATGCCGCTTATACCCTAGCCAGTGAATTTGATATTTACAGTGATGATGAATATGAACAAAGCGAAAAGAAACGTTGTCAATTCATTATAGAAAAGGCTGATACAGTTATTGCAGCCAACTACCTGACACATGATGGAGATTTTTTATATTGTCAAGCAGTAAAAGATAAATTCAATTTACCTATAACACTACCCGATGAAGATGAAACGAGAGAATTTGGTTTCTCCGAGATGCTTCAAAAGATAGCAAAAAAGGATACTACTCTTTGTCTGGAAGTGTGGGAGTGGTGCTTGGAACAGTTCCTACCTTATGCCGGACACGATATTCTTTCAAAAGAAGAACTTACAAACGTTAGCATTGATTACCTTTCCGACTTTTCAAATGAGTTTATGGTAGTTCTTATCAAATACATGAGTGAACACCCGGACTTTAGGACAACAGTCGTCGCCGAAGCTGGTGATTTGGCGAACAACCTATCAGAACTTGTTGTGGAAGCAATAAAGCAAAACCTACCTGATACAGCAAAAGCATTGTTTAAGGATGGTCTTACAATCGCAAACGGCGAATGGAAACAGATAAACGAATTAACAGACAGAGTTATCCTCTTTTCTAAAGATTATGAGGAACTTGAAACTATAGAGTATGTAGAACAAGAATTATTACCACTCATTAAAACTTATCAGGACGAAATGATACTTGATGAAATTGAAGTGTGGGAAAAAGATATAGCTAAATATAAGCTAGACGTCGAGCAGAGTTGTGACAAATATGCTTATACACGAAGCAATGCTTGGAGGCAGACTGTTTCCGACGGAAAAGAATACGACTTAGACCCCCTCGATTACGATAACGAAAAGGAATATCTTGAATCCTTAGCTGAAGAAAAATACAGATGGCGGCAAAGTTTTAAGAACCGTGAAACTTGCGACCTCAATCCTGAAGATTACGAAACTGAAAATGATTTCTTAGAAGTTTTATCTACAAAAGCGGATGAAAAGCGGAAAATTGAGCGTGAAGAACGACATAAGAAAGATTTAGAACGGGTAAATGTACCAACAATATCTGATGATAAAGATATCTATATTTATTGTGGAGTAGTTCTTCCATTCTCCTCTCGACCTTATTCTTTTAGAACAAATGACACTACTATAAAAATTGGTGATACAGTCATTATCCCCATTGGTGAAGAACGGAAAGAAACAGAAGGTAAAATAGTCTCCGTAGGACAATACACTCGGATAGGTGTACCATATCCAGTTGAAAGAACAAAATTTATTTTAAGAAAAGTTGAGGATAATATTTCAAATGGATAAATTTAAAATTTACTCTATAAATAAGTAATCCATTGAAAAATGCGCGATAGTATAATATTTAAGAGTGCTAATAAAATAGTTGAAAAAATCGTTACTCAAAAGTGTAGCGATTTTTTTAACATCATAGAATACTAGGTTCAAAAAATTGGAAGTTAAAATCAATAAAGAAATCCGTGATTACACGGAATCTATGTTTTTTGGACTGTCTTTAAGGCAGTTCATTTTTTCTTTACTCGCAGTTGGCGTAGCGGTTGTTTTGTACTTTGGTCTAAAAAATATTGTTGGAACAGAAACTGTAAGTTGGATGTGTATTTTAGGTGCATCACCATTTGCAGCTATGGGTTTTATCAAATATCACGGTATGACCACTGAAAAATTAGTATGGACATGGATAAAATCAGAGTTCTTAAATGCAAAAAAGTTACCATTCAAACAGACGAATTACTATTACGAGGCTTTAAAGCCTTATCTTAAATCAAAAGAACAGGAGTGTATGAATACACATGATTAAAACATTAAAGAACCTATATAAGCATGACAAAGAAAGATATATACCGGTAAAAAGAGCACAGGAGGTTATTCCAATCAAAAAGATATGGGAAGATGGTATTTTTCTCATTGGCAATAAGTATGCAAAGACCTTTATGTTTTCGGATATAAACTATACCGTGGCGTCTCAAGAAGATAAGGAAGCTATGTTTTTAGCATATTCAGAGCTGCTAAATTCTTTGGATAGTGGAGCTACAACCAAAATTACAATCAACAATAGAAAGCTCAATCAATTTAACTTCGAGAATAGTATCTTGCTTCCTTTAGCTAAAGATGGGCATGATGAATATCGTGAGGAATACAATAACATGCTAGTTGAAAAGGCAACAGGCGGCAATAGTGTTGTGCAAGAAAAGTATATTACAATATCCGTATTGAAAAAGAATATTGAGGAAGCAAGAAACTACTTTGCTCGTGTAGGTGGTGATTTAATCAACCATTTTTCACATCTTGGGTCAAAATGCGTTGAATTGGATACCATTGAGAAATTGCGTGTGTTTCATCATTTTTTTAGAAACCATGAAGAGGAAGATTGTCAATTTAGCTTATACGATGCTATGAAAAAGGGACACGATTTTAAAGACTATATCTGTCCAAACAGCTTTGAGTTTGAAACAGATTATTTTAAAATTGGTAACCGATACGGGCGAGCTATTTTCTTAAAGGATTACGCTTCTTATATTAAAGATAGCATGGTTACAGAATTGTGTGAGTTGAATAAAAACATGATGATGAGTGTTGATGTAATTCCTGTTCCGACAGATGAAGCGGTTCGAGAGGTAGAGAATCGACTGCTAGGGGTAGAAACTAACATCACTAACTGGCAAAGAAAACAAAATCAGAATAATAACTTCTCAGCAGTAATTCCATATGATATGGAGCAGCAACGCAAAGAGAGTAAAGAGTTTCTGAATGATTTAACAACTCGAGATCAGCGGATGATGTTTGCCGTTATGACAATAGTACACACAGCGGATTCAAAAGCTGAACTAGACAATGATACAGAAACATTATTAAGTGTTGCAAGAAAACACTTATGTCAACTAGCACCATTAAACCTGCAACAGATGGATGGACTGAATACAGCATTACCTTATGGGTGTAGAAAGATTGATGCATTGCGTACCCTCACAACAGAGAGCCTTGCAGTATTTATTCCATTTCGAGTACAAGAAATATGTCACCCGAATGGGATTTACTATGGAGTGAATGCGTTATCACATAATTTAATTATGGTGGATAGAAAAGAAATGTTAAACGGTAATGAAATTATATTAGGTGTTCCGGGTAGTGGTAAAAGTATGACGGGTAAGATTGATATCACGCAGACACTTTTATCAAATCCCAAAGCGGAGGTGTTAATTCTAGATCCCGAAAGGGAATACTCCCCTCTTGTAAAAGCGCTTGGTGGAGAAGTCATTCATATCTCTGCTACGAGTGAAAACCATATTAACGCTATGGATATGAATAGTGAATACGGCGATGGTGCAAACCCGATTACTCTAAAATCTGAATTTATTATGTCACTTTGTGAACAGTGTATGGGTAACGGCAAATTGGAATCTAGTCATAAATCAATTATAGACCGTTGCACGAAGCTCGTTTATCGTGACTATCAAAGTAGAAATTATCAAGGCAACCCGCCTACTCTAAATGATTTTAGAGAGATTTTATTACAACAAGAAGAAAAAGTCGCACATGACATTGCTACTTCTATTGAACTTTATACAAGTGGTTCATTTGACACATTTTCTAAATTAACAAATGTAGATACACAAAGTCGCCTTGTTTGTTATGATATTCTAGATTTAGGAAAGCAACTATTATCCGTGGGTATGCTTGTGGTATTAGATAGCATCTTAAACCGTATCACCTCTAACCGCGCAAAAGGAATTAGCACTTATGTATTTATTGATGAGATCTATTTACTGTTTCAACATGAGTACTCTGCGAATTTTTTGTTTACTCTTTGGAAGCGTGTCAGAAAATATGGAGCATTCTGTACTGGTATCACACAAAATGTCGGTGACATGTTGCAAAGCCATACTGCTAGGACGATGCTTGCAAACTCAGAGTTTATTGTTATGTTAAACCAAGCTTCAACTGATCGAATAGAACTTGCAAAACTGCTTAATATCTCAGATACACAACTGTCGTATATTACAAATGTTGATGCAGGACATGGACTGATAAAAATAGGGCCATCACTTGTGCCTTTTGTAAATAAGTTTCCTCGTAATACGAAACTATATAATCTTATGACTACCAAACCAGGTGAATGAAAAAACAGCAAGGCTTTTGCCTAGCTGTACATATTGAATATGATGGAAAAGTGTGGTAAAATATAATAAAAGAGTAGATAAATTAGAAAGTAGGCATGTAATATGAAAGTTGATGTTAATAAACCTCTAGAAAACCCTAAATTAAAACAACTATTTTTAAAACGAAAATCAGAATTGACGAATGATGAATTGAATGCTGTTTTAAATGACATATGTGAAGAAGTTGCTATGAATGCTTACTTTCTTTCTGTAATAAAGATGGAGAATGATCCAATCCAAAATGGGGATGGCACTGCAGTATTTCAACAAGATACCACAATATCATTTCCGATGCTAACTACAGAAACAGGAGCAAGTTATTATCCAGTATTTATTGATTGGGAAGAATTAAGTAAGTGGGATGAAGTAAAAGGAACTCAACCGAATACTTTAATTCTATCATTTGATGACTATGCTGCAATGGTGATTGATAAGCAAAATGGACACGGAATTGTAGTGAATCCATTTAGTGATAATTTTGTCATAGATCGTGATCTGTTAATTCATCTTAGGAGAATAAAACAGATTACTCAAACAGGGCATGCAGAAATGACAGTCGAAAAAGACACAACGGTACATTTAGGTGAACCTGCTAACTATCCAATTGATATGATAAATGCTATTAAGAAAGCAGTAAAACACGATAAGGATATCAATACTATGTGGTTGCGCTTAATGGAAAAGGACAGTGAACTTAGTTATTTAGTTATCGTTGGTTTCGAAGGGGATCGCAAGAAAGCTTTTAGTTTAATTTCAAATGCTGCAAGCCCATATTTAAATAATATGTATCTAGATATGGTACCATTTAAAGATACTTTTGGTTCACAAGCTGTTGAGGGTGTGGAACCTTTCTACCAAAGGAAGAATGGCTTGTTTCGTAGATAAAGAGAAAATTCATAAATAATGGCTGCTAAAAGCAAAGTTTATTTCAATAATAAAAACAATGAAGCAACTATCTTTTCGAAGGTAGTTGCTTTTTTATGTTCAAATGAAAGGAACGATAGGATGGAAAAAATAAAAGTCAAAAATAAACAGAATGATATTAAAGTGTTAGATAGGGCAGCGCAGTTATCGCAACATATGAAACACGCTACTTATAAAACAAAAAAGAGTATGGATAAGGATTCTAGCGCCACAGATGGATCACCGAATGATTATGCAACGAATACCACAATTACAAAAATGAATGAGCTAACAAAAATAAGTGTTGATAAATTTTCGCAAAACGGACGGGTATTATCCCAAAGGGTATATAATGATTTGAAAATGAAAAGAAATACTATAAATTCACTTCATAAATCTCTTAGACCAACACTCCAACCGACAAAAAATATCAAGACATCAACCAAAGGAACGATTAAAACTGCTCAAAAAAGTATAAAAAACACTAAGACAGTAATAAAGAACACAAAACAAGCAACGAAGGCGACTTATAAAACAGCCCAAACTGTAATCAAAACATCACAGAAAACTGTTCAAGTTGCAAAAGTAACCGGTAAAGCAATTGTAACAACCGCCAAAGTGGCAATGAAAGCAATAGTAGCTGCCGTCAAGGCAACAGTCGCTACTGTAAAAGGTATTGTAGCACTTATTGCAGCAGGTGGATGGGTAGCAGTGGTTGTAATTGTTTTACTATGTGTCGTAGCACTTATGGTTGGTTCGCTGTTTGGGATGGATAATTCAAATATAGATAACCCCAATCCAATGACGGGAGCAATTAGTGAAATCAACAAAGAATATGATCAAAAGATTGAACAGATTATTGCTGACAATTCGTATGATGAGGTTAAAGTGAATTCGGATAATGATATGTATGGGATTCAGTGGGATGAAGTATTAGCCAATTATTTTGAAAAGCTATATTCATTGAGAAATTATGACAATGACAATGCAGATGCGCTAGAAGTAAATGAAGATTTATTAAGAGAAATTGTGTGGGAAATGAATGAAATTACTTACTCAGTTGAAATAGTGAAAAACGAGACTGAAGTGATTGTGTTGACGATTTATTTAGTTCATATAAATGCTTAGTAAGAGGAATATCACAAATATAGATATATAAAACTCGACATTGCAGGATTTATGATCTAATATTATAATACTAAATACGTAGCTTTTTTAAACAGTAAGGTTAATCATGAATATTTGTTATTGCAAATAATAAAAACTATAACAACGAGGGAAATGACATGGATGTAAAAAACAATCTAAGAATACTATATATTTTGAAATTTCTGTATGAGAATTCCGATGAGGAAAATCAGTTTTCAACTAATGATATTATCGAATATTTAAACATTATTGGTATTCCAACTCATCGCAAGACCATAGCTTCCGATATTGAACAGCTGATTGAATTTGGCATTGATATTATTACAGTCAAATCCACTCAAAATAAGTATTTTATAGGGAATAGGAAATTTGAATTGCCTGAGTTGAAACTTCTTGTAGATGCAGTTGAATCATCTAAGTTTATAACAACCAAAAAAAGTAATGAGTTAATCACCAAGTTATCAAATCTTACAAGTAAGAACTTAGCAAAAGAATTAAATCGGCAACTTCATGTTGAAAAAAGAATTAAGCCGAATAACGAACAGATTTATTATACTGTAGATACTATTCATGCAGCCATAAATAGCAGTAAACAGATTGAATTTAAGTATATTGAGTATCTTGAAGATAAAACACAGGTTTTAAAACATGATGGATATATCTACAAGGTTAGTCCTTATTACCTTTGCTGGAATGAGGACCATTACTACTTGATTGGTTTTAGTGATAAGCATAATAAGATTAGTTCGTTTCGAGCAGACAGGATTGTGAGTGTAAACATAACTGAGGTGAATAGCATACCCAAACCTAATGATTTTAATGGTGCAGATTATGTTAGAAATATTTTTGATATGTTTCATGGAGAGACAAAAACTGTTGAGTTAAAATGCACAAATGATTTAATGAAAGCCATTATTGATCGGTTCGGTGAAGAAGTAGAAACTACATGTTTAGGAGGTGGCCACTTTAAGGCTATCGTAGAAGTAGCGGTTAGCCCTACTTTTTATGGATGGGTATTTCAATTCGGCGGTGATATTTCAATATTAGCACCAGTAGAAGTTAAGGAACAGTTTAAAGAAATGGTTAGGAAATTTTATGATAAATAGGGTAATGTTAAGCTATTAAGAAAGCTAACCAAGTGAAATAAACCTATAAAAAGAAGCTATATGCAGGTTATGCATATAGCTTCTTTTGACAAATTGTATATTTTTAGAGGCCCATCTCTTTTTTTATTAACTGTGAAATCGTATAAGGATTTTCTAAATATTGGTTCCTTGACAGTGCATTGGGATGATATGTCCAAAGTAATTTTTTTATACTTGTTTGTATTCTTTGGTTAATAGTCAATGGGTTAATTTCAGTGATTTGTTGATTTGAGTTAGGGGCAACTAATTTAGTATTTGATAAATTTAAAGCGGTAGCAATTGATTCGGAGTAGTATGGACCACATAACAAGATAACATAGTCGGGCTTTAATACAGTTAATTCATGTTCTAATAATGTCAAAGAGTTAAAGTCTGAATTTAGTTTATCAGCTATGTCTTGCTCTATTTTGCAGCTTTCTGAATTACAAAAATTTACTTTGGTGATATTATTCCATATAATATTAAATTCATTTTCCATTCTAAATTCATTAGCAAACTTCCAAAATGGAGAAGCATTACTTGCATAATCATTGGTTAGATAGTTATGATACAAATTTTGGAGGATTTCAATATCATTATCTTTAGCTAAATCTTTGAACCAGGTGCCGTGTGTTTCTTGACCAATAATCATTACTTTATTTTTCGCTTTAGCATATGCCTCTGTGCATTTAATATATAAGGGGTTTGAATAGTTGGCGTTATTGTAACAAACTGTTTTAATAAATACAGTTTCATACCATTTTTCATAGATGCTTTTTAGTAGTTTGTTTACTTCATTTGTACTTAAATTATTGCTCACAAAAATACCTCATTTCATTTTAATAAAATTATACTAAATTATAAAATAAATGTAAATGAGGAAAAGATAAAAAACTTTTGGTTTTGTTGCCCAATAGCAAATATTAGGGTATAATTTGTTTACTGAAAAACTATTTAAATCAATGGTACGAAATGTGCAATACTTGTTCGTGGTATGATACTTTAAATAATAAATATAATACATATTACGGATATTGGTGTTTTGAAAGTGCAGCCATTGCTGAGATACTTGCATTGCCAAAAGCTAAGTTTATGGATAATGTGTTTTTTCCATATATTTAGAAGGGCCATGGTATTAAAAATAACTTCTAGATCGAGTTGTTCATATGCTTTTGCATAGGTGAAAACAAAAATATTATTATTGATTTCAGAACTAATATATGGTATTATATAAAATATAAATTGCCAATTATCAAGAGTTGAGGTAGAGAGTTAGCTCGATGACCTCATACCAACCTAGTAGATTACTAAGGTGGTTCAGCTAACAACGATGAGGAGGCTATGAATGAATAATACATCATAACACTCATTGTTATCTTTATCTTATTAAAAGGAGAGAAAACAATGAGTTTTTTTAATTTATCTAGAAAAGAAAAAGTATCCTTTAATCAAAAAAAAGTACAAAAGGTGTGAATTCCTATATAGCTGGTATGTATTATTTAATTGCTACAACCAACCAATTTATAAATGCTGAAGTAAACAAAATAAATAAAAATGAAGAGTTGGGAATAGTTACTGTACATTCATACTTAGGAATTTTCATAATAAAGCATAATAATAAAACTGTATTGCGTTGTCGAGAGAGTTTTATTGAAAGCTGCAGAATCAAGTCACCTTATGCTTTTAAATATGCTTACCTATTTACATGAGGAACATGAAGAGAATTCCACAGATAAAAAGAATACAAGGTTAGCATTGGCTGAGCACTTTGGTGTAAAAGATCGGACAATGGATTCTGATTTAAGTGAACTGCAAAATGGGTTTGAATTTATGGGTATCTTTATGCAAATATCAAAGTTACAGCGTAAAACTAATATTTATTCGTCAAAAATAAATCCTATTTTCTTAGCTATGGATACAGGTCAAATATACGCATTAACAATTGGCTTAAAAATGCTATCAAAAGGAACTGTTTTTGAACGCAGCTTGCATGAAATCGCAGATAATATATATGGACAACTATCTAGCTACTCAAACAGAATTATCAATGCTGAAGCTGAGGGCTTCGACATATCATTTGAAGAAAGTGAAAGAAAGTTTGTAAATACACAAATGCTCATGAAATGCAATCAAAAACCAGTCGAGTATTTTTTAAAAGAACATGTAGACTGCAAGGTAACTTATTTAGAAGGTGGGGAGTGCAAATCACATTGCGGGAAACTCTATTTAGCTGATACCAAATATGGTTGCCTTGACAAAGTTATATTAGTTTTTGAAAATGGTGAATCGAAGATGTTATTGTGGGATGCAGTAATAGAAATTAGAGCAGTAGAAAACTTTTGAAGAGTAGAAAATGAGTCGATTTGCATATTATTGCTAAAAGTAATTTAGTTATTTCTAATAGTATATATTGAAATTTCAATAAATTTATTGGTCTTTACGACAATTTATGATATAATATTAAGGAATACTATGGAATTGAAATTATGAGTCCTTTTTAAGGTACATAGTTTATGAGATAATTACAATATAGGAGGTGTATTGTTTTGTGGTGTAAGAATTGTAATAGAGAAACAAATGAAAATTCATGTGAGCTTTGTGGTAATGCTACAGAACAGGATATACCTGTATGGGTTTATTGGTGTGATCATTGTAAAACTCCAATAATTAAAGAAGCTAATCGGGTGGATAGAAATGTTTGCCCTTTGTGTAATGGTGAAACTAAGTATATGAGCGCAGATATTAGACCTGTGTTTCCTGAAGAACGATTATTACTTGAAATATTAGTAGCCAAACCATTGGCATATAAAAATGCTACTGTTTGGGTCTCAGATAATCGATATTACATCGATGGTGTTGCTAAAATTATTCCTATTTCTTTGTTTAAGAAACAGAATGTGAATAATATTACAGCTCTCCTTGAGGAGTACAAAGAGCAAAATGATTATTCTTTCTTTAATGAAATGATAACTAAGTTTGTGCAAGCAAATAGTCAACGATTAAATTATCTAATAGATGAATCCGTTCAGTTTATAAAAACAACAGCTGAGAAATTTCCTAGTGAAAATATTGTTGTGTCATTTTCAGGAGGAAAGGACTCTACTGTAGCTGCAGATTTAACAGTAAGAGCTTTAAGTAATCCAAGTTTAGTACATATATTTGGGGATACAACGTTAGAGTTCCCATTAACAATGGAGTATGCAAAAAGATTTAGAGAGAATAATCCTAAAGCTATTTTTAAAGTAGCTAAAAATAAAGAGCAAGATTTTTATTCTGTTTGTGAAGATATTGGGCCACCTGCACGTATGTTAAGATGGTGCTGTTCTATGTTTAAAACAGGCCCGATTACGCGAGTACTTAACAGCTTATATCGTGATACTGATATTTTGACTTTCTATGGGATTAGAAAATGTGAGTCTGTGAGCAGAAGCAAGTATAATCGTGTAGAGGATAGTGCTGAATCTGTAAAGATTCAAAAACAGACTGTTGCATCCCCTATTTTTCTATGGAAAGATATTGATATATGGCTTTATATGCTTGGTGAAAATGTTGATTTTAATGACGCATACAGATTAGGCTATGATCGAGTTGGTTGTTGGTGTTGTCCAAATAATAATGAAAGAGCACAGTTTCTTTCAAAAATCTATATGCCTGAACAAGCCGCGAAATGGCGAGAGTTTCTAATTGGTTTCGCCAAAAAAGTTGGTAAGCCGGATCCAGAAGTATATATTGATAGTGGTAAATGGAAAGCACGACAAGGGGGCAATGGTGTTTTAGCAGCGGAGGATGTAAAAATTAGATTTACAAATTGTACCGCTGAGGATAACGCTAAGGTATATAAGTTAAGTAGACCATTAGATGATAGTTTTATTTGTCTGTTTACCCCTTTTGGAAAAATATCGAAAGAACTTGGCAGAAAAATGATTAACGAAACTATCGTTTTAGATATGAAGACAAATGTTCCTATCATTTCAATACAACCATTTAATCAAGGAGACTTTAAGTTTTCAGTTAAAGTAAAAACCATGAACGTTGTAAAACATGATGATTTACAACGAATGATTGGATATCAAATAAGAAAATATAATGCTTGTCGAAAGTGTTTAAAATGTGAATCTCTTTGTAAATTTGGTGCAATTTCAATAATAGGTGATGAGTATCGGATTAATGATTCTAAGTGTAAAAGATGCAAAATGTGCGTTACTGCTAAATACCTAGATGGCGGATGTATGATGGATAAATACTTAAAGACGAAGGAGTAGATTATGCAGGAGAACGATGTTAATAAGTTAATAGAAATATTACTTTTTTTATGGACTATAATAAAAGAAGTTCTTCCATCAATTTGTACTATTGTTGTTGCACTTATAAGTAGTAGAATGGTAATAAAATCTTCAAATAAAGCAGCAAAGAAAGAAGAAGCTAATCGATTGCAAAACAAATTAGAGAATTTTTATTTTCCATTCTTGCTACTGTCGAAAAAAACCACCCAGTTATACAATGGCTTTTATAAGATCTGGGGAAAAGAATATAACAGTTGTTTGGATTTTTTACTCGATAATCAACAGTTT
Source organism: Paludicola sp. MB14-C6 (assembly GCF_030908625.1). Lineage (GTDB taxonomy): Bacteria > Bacillota > Clostridia > Oscillospirales > Ruminococcaceae > Paludihabitans. The sequence goes on from NZ_CP133133.1 coordinate 2,745,194, forward strand.
CAAGGAAATAGTTTAGTTTTATTTAAAGAGATTATTGATAATAATAGAATGTTAAACGATCTTATTATTAAATATTCTGCGCTAATAAGCAATGCTAATTTACGTAATGATTTGTCTAAGTTATCGGCCCATTATACACTATTGGAGTTATCTTATGAACAGAAATTAGTTGGAAATCAAGAAGTATTAAAAGAATACGTTTTCCCTGAAAATGTAGTGAAAAATGTTGAGGATGAAATTACAAGGATATTACAATGTATAGATGAATTAAATAAGTGAACTTTGGTGAGGATAAAATATGAAATTTAGAGCACACGATACCTTTTTTATAAGAAAAGGCTGGCTATATAAAGGTATGAAAAATGTTAACAATGACAAATATGTTTTCATGAATGTTAACGGAAACCCAATGGATATTTTAGGCATTGGAGCTAATATGGTTAAGTCGCTACGCTACTGGTTACAAGCGGTGGGGTTAACCGAAGAACCATCTTCTGGTAAACGATATCAATCATTTACGGATTTTGGTGATATAATATTTGAGCATGATCGATACATAGAAGAAATGGGTACGTTGTGGTTATTACATTATAAGCTAGCAACTAATATTAACGATGCTACTGCATGGTATTTTTTTTATAATGAATTTAAGCAAAGAGACTTTACAAGAGATGAATTTGTTATGCAGCTTGATAACTTTATTCGCATGAACGGCGAAGATGAAAAAGCACATCGTATCTTAACAGATGACTTTAACTGTATTATTAACACTTATGTTCCTCGTTTGAAATCTAATCCTGAAAAGGTACAACCTGAAAATAATATTGATTGTCCTTTGGGAGAATTGAATCTTATAGACATAGTAAATAAAAAAACAAAGACATATAAAAAATGTACACCAAAAATCGATAGTATTCATCCACTTATAGCATTAGCTATTATCGTCGATAATGCTAAAGAATCGAATGAAATTAAAATATCATCGATATTAAATGATAAAGGGAATTTGTGTAAAGTATTTAATCTTGATGTGATAACCCTTACAACACTGCTAAATAAAATTGAGTTAATGGGCTATATAAAAGTCATTCGAACAGCGGGACTAGATGTTATTCGTCTCGAAAACAATATCCAAGGAGATAAGGCTGAGGATAGGTTTAAATGGTGTGTTAAAGAATATTATAATACAATTAATGCATAAAGCTCTTTAGAAACGGAGATAAGTTATGGTAAACAAAAAAATATGGGTAGAAAAAGGCTTTCAAACATCTATAAATATTGCCTATGATCTACACAATGAAAATAAAATAAAGAGTTTTATTCCAACAGTTTCATCAATAGATGTTATTGAGGACATTTTGCTCAGTACAAGCAATAATTCCACAAGCAGAGCTCGGTTTTTAGTCGGTGCCTACGGCAAGGGAAAATCTCATATTGTTTTAATTCTTATGGCCCTTCTGTCACATAAAGATAAAACTTTATTTAAACCGTTGCTAAATAAGATAAAGAAACAAAACAGCAAGTTATATGAATTTGTTGTAGATTATATATCTAGTGATAAAAAGCTACTTCCGATTATTGTTAGTGGAAGTAGTGCTAGTTTAACACAATCATTTTTAGGTGCGTTACATAAAGCACTAAAAAATGAAGACTTATCAGATTTGATGCCTGAAACTAATTTCAAATCAGCTATTGCAACAATCAAGTTATGGAGTAAAGATTATCCTGAAACTTACAATAAGTTTGCAAAATCCATTACTGAGACTGTTGAGGATTTTATTATTGCATTAAAAGAATTCGATATGAGTACATATGAAAAGTTCAATATCATCTATCCAGAGCTTACTTCAGGAAGCTCATTTAATCCATTTACTAATGTGGATGTTGTTGAGTTATATGAAGATGTTGTAGGTAAACTAAAAGCAAAAGGATTTAATGGGATTTACATCATTTATGATGAATTTAGTAAATACCTTGAATCAAGTATTGCAAATGCAACAATAAGCGATATTAAACTGCTACAAGATTTTGCTGAGAAATGTGATCGCAGTGGCGACAAACAGATGCATTTAATGCTTATTTCACATAAAGACATATCTAACTATATTGATAAAAACCTTCCAAAAGAAAAAGTAGATGGATGGAGAGGGGTATCTGGAAGGTTTAAACACATTAACCTTCACAACAATTTTTCACAAATGTATGAAATAATTGCTACTGTTATAAAAAAAGATAAAAGCTTTTGGACAGAATTTCAACAAGCTCATACACAAGAATTAGAAAATCTTGTAGAGAGATTCACCGAAGAAGGAAATCGAATACTAACTCAATCAGATGCAGGGTTTGCAATTTCAGGATGCTATCCATTGCACCCAATTTCTACATTTATTCTTCCAAGATTGTCGGAAAAAGTTGCTCAAAATGAACGTACATTATTTACTTTTTTATCTTCAGATAATAAGCATACATTGCCTGCATTTTTAGAGCAAAATATCGATTTATTATCGAGTGAGAATCAATTTACATTGCTTACACCAGACTATATTTACGATTATTTTGAACCCCTTTTTCGAAAAGAACCATATACAAGTGATATACATAAAATGTACATGCTCACTGCAAATGTTCTTAGACAGCTAGAAGATAATAGTTTAGGTGCTAAAATTGTAAAAACGATTGCACTAATCTATATCGTAGAACAATTTGAGAAATTACCACCTATTCAAAATATTATTGTTGATACATTTATTGATACTGTTTCAGATATTTCTGAAATTGAATGTGTTTTAAAGGAGTTAATTGAAAAAGACTGTATTGTGTACCTTAAACGCAGTAATGGTTACCTTAAAATTAAGGAAAGCAGCGGAGTAGATATTTCTGCTGAAATTGAAAAAACAATACAAAAAACAAGTGCATTGATAAGTGTAAAAGAAATACTAAATAAAGCATCCTTTGATAACTATATGTATCCAACTGCTTACAATGATGATATGGAGATTACTAGGTATTTAAATTTTCATTTCATAGATAGTTTAGAGTTCTTCACGGTCGAGAACTGGGATAAAAAGATTGAAAATCTTCACTCAGATGGTGTGGTATACGCAGTAGTTCCTGATAGTGAAGACGATATTATTAGGATTAGAACAGAGATTTTGAGTGGAAAACATAATCATCAAAGAATTATGTTTATTTTACCAAAGAAATATATCAATATTGAAAAAATAGCATATGAATATTATGCTATCAACCTTTTAAAAACAGCTTGTCTTGATGATGACTTACTATCTGATGAATATGACATTTATATTGAAGATTTAGAAGAAGTATTAAACCGTTATATTAGTAGTTATACAAGGCCTGAATTAGGTGATACAGAGTATTTTTACTCAGGAGAGAAACAGCTATTTAAAAGAAAGGCTCAGGTTTCTGCAAAACTTTCAGAAATTTGCAAAAACATATATCCATATACACCAATTATAAATAATGAGTCAATAAACAAAGATAGCTTACCTACGGTAGCGATTAACAGCAGAAATAAAATTATTTCAGGACTATTGGAAAATGATTTAAGTATTAACTTAGGATTAACAGGTACAGGACAAGATGTATCAATTATGCGTAGTACACTACTTCGTACGGGCATATTAGAAAATGAATGTGTAAAGCCAAAGCTTAACTTAGCACCAGAAGATGAAAATATGTGCAAAACACTACAGGCGATTCAAGAATTCTTCAATGATGCCAAAAGCCAACAAGGTAGTAGTTTTAAAGATTTGTATGACACATTAACATTACCTCAAAGTGGGTTTGGAATTAAAAAAGGCGTAATTCCAATCTTTATCGCATGTGTCTTACATTCATGTAAAAAGTATTTAGTTATTAAGTCTAAAAACGAAGAAGTGAATATTACAGTTGATATACTTAACAGTATTAATGAGACTCCTGATTGCTTTACAGCATATATCGAAAACTGGAATGATGACAAAACAAAGTATATAGAAGAACTGTCACAACTTTTCTCTGATTTTATCATTGAGCGTGAAAAAGACTTTAACACATTTTCCTATGTTGTATCTGCAATGCAACGATGGTATATGAATTTGCCGAAATATGCGAAAGAGTTGAAAACTATCTATAAATCCGTTAATTCTAATACCGAGGATATGCCTGTAATAAAAGAACAACTTAAATTCATCAATAGCTTAAAAAAACCAAATATAAAAGCGCGAGATTATTTATTCAATGATTTATTATCGATTTTTAACTATAATAGTTTTAATTTGGAAGTCATTGGTAGTATCAATGCTGCAAAATGTACATTTGATAATGCTAAAGGTGGACTTATCAAACATCTTATTTCTGATATAAAATCAATGTTTAGTACTTCAGATAATAAGGTTGCCTCATTAACAAGTATAGTTAAAGACTATATTGATTCTCTTAAGGTTGAAACGCTAGATCATCTGTATCCAAATGGAGAACATCGAATGTTTGCTTTGATGAAATCAATTAGTAATGATGAGCAATTATTTGTTGAGCAACTAGCTAAAGAGATTACCAACTTACGAATTGATGACTGGACAAGAACAACAATTACGGAATTTCTATCTTACTTAGGAGATGCGAAAAAGGTAATTAGCGATTTTAATAGATCGATTGATATCTCCACAAAAAAGGCTACTGAAAAAACGAATGGATACAAAATTGCTTTTGTAGATGAGAGTGGTGAAGAGGTTATAAAAACCTTTGATAAAACCGAATATAGTAGTCGTGCAAAACTCTTATACAATGAAATTGCAACTGCAATTGATGAAATGGGACAATCTATTTCTGAAAGCGAAAAAAGGCAAATACTCATGGACTTTATTGAAAAAATGTGTTAGGAGGAATTAGAGTGGGTAACACAGCTTATTTTAACAATGCAGCTACTTCCTACCCTAAACCTGAAGTAGTATATACTTTTATGGACAAGTATTACAGAGAATATGGTATGAATGCAGGCCGAAGTGGAAATATAACTGGAAATAGGTTGATATCTGAAACTCGATCTCTTTTATTAGAGATGTTTCACTGTCCGAATAAAAAAGTAGTACTAGTACCTTCTGCAACAGAGGCTATAAATATCATATTACAAGGTTTAGCCCTATCCGATAACTTCAATATCTATATTTCACCATTTGAACATAATGCAGTTTTAAGGACAATAAATTATTTAAAGCTTAAAAACAATCTAAATACTTTTACTCTCCCGGTGGATCGTGAAGCTTTGAGTTTTGATTTAGAAAAGATCAAATACCAGTTTTCAGAGGCCAAACCTAATTTAGTTGTTATCAGTCATGCTAGTAATGTTTGTGGGGTTATCGCCCCAATACAAGACATATGCACTTTATCAAAACAGCATGATGCTATTAACTTAATAGATATGAGCCAAACAGCTGGACTTATTGACACTGATTTGAGTCCTGGAATTTATGATTTTGCAGTTTTTGCAGGTCATAAAACACTATATGGTCCATTTGGTATAGCGGGTTTTATTTGTAATAGTAATGCAAAACTAGATCCTTTAATTTACGGTGGAACAGGTGTTGATTCAGCCAATAAAGATATGCCAAGTACTATTCCTGAAAAGTATGAAGCCGGTAGTCAGAACATTTTAGCGATAGCAGGTTTAAATGCAGCACTAAAATGGATTAAAGAAACTGGTATTCAAAATATTTATCAGAAAGAAAAAAGCAATTATGAAAGGCTTATAAATCTATTAAGTGCGTATGATAATATTCAAATAATTGGGCAAGAGGCGAAGGAACAAACTGTTGCAGTAACATCTTGTATATTTGATGGATATAGCAGTGACAATATTGGAGCAATTCTATCCGAACACGGAGTAGAAGTAAGAACCGGTTTACATTGTGCTCCATCCGCACATGAGTTTTTAAATACTTTTCCTGCAGGTACAGTACGATTTAGCGCAAGCTATTTTAATACAGATAATGAATTTGAAATACTAAAGGAAGCATTAGACTATATAGAAGAAAATAGTTAAAGACAGTTTTAGTTTGTAGTTGATTTCTAAAAATTACTTAGGAAGTTAATTGAGGTGACATAAATGAATAATGAATCATATATTAGATACTTAAATTCATTGCACAATGTAGATGCGAAAAATGAAAATGCAATTGCAGAAGCAAGCCAAAATAATCCTTATTTTAAAGATGTTATGGTTAAACGACCAATAGTGGATTTTATTACGAATTGTTTGATGAATGAAGAACCACATATAATTCTTATTACAGGTCACGCTGGAGATGGAAAGACTAGCGTTCTAATTCAAGCCCTAGATGAGTTGCAAGCTCTACAAGGTCCATTGAATATATCAGATGAAGTTAAACTGGTCAATGGTAACCAATGTGTATATATTAAAGACTTTAGTGAGTTTTCTGCTGATGAAAGAAGAAGCAAGTTGAAAGAATGCTTTGTCCAGACTCAAAATGGCAAACATGTTGTTTTAGTGGCTAATACAGGCCCGTTACTTAATACTTTTTTAGAAGAAATGGGAGTACAGTCTCAGATGACACTAATCAATGCAATTGACGAGAATAAAGGTGATATTATTGCAATTAACAATTGTAAAATACGTGCTGTAAATATTGCAGGCATTGATAACTCATCGTTCGCTATTCCTTTTTTAAAAAATTTAGTCTCAGAAAAATGTTTTGAAAAATGTAAAGAATGTAAGAAGTCAAGATGTTGCCCAATTTTGTTTAATAGAAATATGATTCTCGAAAATGAAAGTAAGATATTTGATTTTCTACATAATCATTTTATTTGGCAACAAGAACATGGAAAACGATTAACAATTAGGCAAATAATTGCACAAATAACATTTGCATTGACTGCTGGACTAGATTGTAAGGATGTAAAGATAATTGACAACAAAAGCTATCTGTTTAAGCACTTATTTTCAAATGCTTTATTTGGATACAATGGATTTGATATTAACCAGAAAGCTTCGTCTATCCAGGCTATCGAGGATATTCAAACAAACGGATATGATCGAAAATGTTTAATCTCAGATGAAGACTTGTTTATTCGACAAGATATAACTGCACTTCATCCTGGTATTCAAGAGCTTATCTTAGATATGAAAAATCATTATTCTTGTGTAAATTCTATCAAGTGGAATCAAGCTTTAAGAAGAATGTATATTCTGTTTAATATCGAAACTAATGATATTAAAAATGCTGAGACTACTAAGACAGTTTTTTCAAAGAAATTTCCTCGCTACTTAGAGCTTAGAAATGGCAAAAGCCCTAATAATGATGATAAAGTATTAATTATGGAAGCGTTTTCAATATTATTTGTTGGATATATCTGTAAGAATATAAAAGAGTTACCGATAACGCTTAATCGTGGGAATGGTATTTCTCAAAGTGTTCAGTTATTGCTTGGCGAAATATCAAACAAATATATCAACTTAAAAACTATTGATACAGGAAGTAATTTATTTGAAAAAGATCAAAAAAAGCAACTGTTTATAGAAGCTTTTGGCTATAGAATAAATCAGCCTATATCACTTCCATTATTAAATTATTTTGAAGAGATAAGAAGTGGGGCAATATCTACTGATATTTCTCCGCAATTAACGCATGGAATTGATAGTATCAAAGCACAAATGATATCTTTGTGTAGAGAAAATCAAGATTCAGAGAGTATAGAACTTCTTGTAATGGAGACAAAAGGATACGGAAACATTAAACTTCAGGAAACAGATGGTGAATGGACATTATTAAATTATTAACTGAAAGGCGGTCATATAATGACAAATGTTTTTCCTATAGGTTCAGATACATCCAACGGTAGTAATAATATGGCTATCAGACTTTTTGGAAATCGTATTTATTCAGATCAATCATTATATGAATATCTGATTGAATTTCTCCTTGTATTTATTTCACCGAAAAGTGATGATAAGCAGGCTGGGGTAATGTCATTTCATGATGATTCATTAACTGAAAAAGGATTTGAATATTTTGTTAAACCTCAAATGGGCTTGAAAAGATTTATTTTTTACAATAGATCTAAAAAAGATGTTAAAATTCCAATTGATGAAAAAGCATATAAAGAAATAATTCTTTTAATGCAAACGAAAATTGAAGAATCTGGAGTAGAACACGATAAAGCAGAAAGTACAATTGAAGCAATACAAGATTTGTTGTACGGATATGCTGCGGTATTAAAAAGCAGATCGTGGACTGCGCAATCCTTATTACCGATTGCACCAGAGCTGATTTTTTGTGAAGCTATGATAAATAAGAAAGAGCGAATCTCTTTATCAAAAAGTGTAGATGTTAGCGAAACGGACATTGAAATGAAATTTGATTATAAAAGGCATAATTTCTTGGCACGTGGAGGTGAAGTTTATTATCTACATATTTTACAGGCACTAGAAAGTTGTCCATACGAACAAAAGGTTAGATTAGAAAAGTTGTTAAAACTACTGGTTACTGCCAATGGTTCACATTTTTCTAAACTAGCAAATTGGATAAATGATACATGGATTGATAATCAAAATATAGAAGTTGATAAATTGTGGGTGAAAATGAAGCTTGGCTTTATACCTTCTACGGGATACATAGGGTGCGGTAAACGTACTATTGATGAGTTGGTAAATTTCTTGTCTTGTGAGATGCATCCCATAACTCGAATAGAGTTGTTTTCTAAAGGAATTGTATTTCAAATTATGCGTATGATGTGTGTTCGTTCAAGCGAATATGTTAATATACCTGGGTATGCATGGATAGTTGATATGCGTGCACCGAAATCTGGAAAATCTGTAATGCGAATTTCATCAGAGAGCTATAGGAAAATTGAGGAGTTATTTGTTTCTGCAATTAACCAAATGACTAATGAATATTTGGATGAAAGTGCGGATTTAGGTATACATAACACACCATTTGAATATTTATCTGATGCTAAAAAACATACTCTGAATATGTTTAAACGTCTTGGCAAAGAAATGCAACTAATCATTCCACTGAGGGGTGCACAAGAAAGATTTTCATTATCTGAGGATTTAGTTAAATTTATTGTTTTAACAATCATAAAGCCTCAACAAAAAATGACATTTGATATGTTTTTAGAAGAAGTTTATAGTCATTATAATATTATAATAGGTGCAAAACAATATAAAAATTATGCCAAGGAAAAAAATATAGATATCGAGCAAGCGGATGCCTTTTATTTAAATGAAAAAGAGTTTCAATTATTCTTAAAAAACACAGGTTTTTTACATGATTTATCTGATGCTACTTCCATTGTAGTAAATCCATATTCTGAGGTGACTATATAATGAAGTTTATTGTATCTACTATTAAGCAGTACATAATTCAGCAAAAGCCGGAAGATTCAAATAAAACTATTATAAGGGTTGATGGATTTGATGATATTCGTATCTACGAGTCCCTATGTAAAGAAATTAAAAAATATTGTGACCATCAGAATATCGATTTAATTGCTAAGCTATCATATCCAAAATTCAATGAGGCTAAAAGCAAACAAGATAATTCTTTAAGTGCAGTTATCCATTCTATGACTCAAAATGATTGGATAGATACTCAGGATAGTTTAACTCAATATCGTAATATTTTGGGTCAAGAAAATCAAAAAAAACTAATACTTCTAATGGGAACAGAACTTGTCGAAGATAAAGGCGGATTACATGATATTTACTATATTAACTCAGCGAAAATTGAATCTGCATTGGTAAGTAATTATGCATCTATTTTCGACAGCTATAACTGGGATGATGAAGAATATCAATGTATTAACAAATTATACAAATGGTTATTTGAGCTTGTACCTGTAAATCTTTATAGGTTGAGTTGTCTAGCCGATGATTGGAATGACATAGATAACATTACTATGTTCATTGAGTATTTTTATCGTAATCTTCCAAGTTGGGGTCTGTGCAAAAGAGAAGAACATTTACCTACTCCGAAAGATATTATTAAGTCTCAGAAAAACCTTTTATCTTCAAATTTTGATTTTATTGAAAGAAATACATTCAAAAAATTATCAAAACCTCAATTCGCTAAGTATAATGAAAAAATTAAGAAATATAATCAATTAGATCAACCTTTCACACAATTTTATGAGGGATGGGCAAACCAATCAATTAAGAATTACGATGAATTTGGATCAGTGCTTTCTGATTTTATTTTAGGGCGAAATATTAACCAGTTGCGTTCATTACTTTTAGGCGTTGATTTTGCAATTATTGAATCAGTATTAGGATTAAAACTAATTACCCCTAAAAAAGATCGAGTATCGGTTACAAAGGTATATGGACATCCACTAGAAGCAATGCTAAATATTTTATTTACTTCTTTGTTATCTGTAGAAAAAGTTGATTCAGCTAATCAAATTGAATTTAGTTTTACGGGTGCTAAATTGGTAAATGAAATAGAAACTTTTGAAAATTCTACTGTTCAAGAAAGACTTGAAGAAGCATTTAGAAATATATGCATGGTTGCGGGTGGGGTTATAGATTATATAGCTCGCCGAAATTGGGATATTGGGCAAAATGAAATTCAAATAGTTTCATCTCCAGTTAACTTTTTCACCCCTAAATATGCTAGTGAACAAGTTGAAACAGGAAGGGTAACAGCAATAGGTGTAGCTCAAACACTAAATAAAGTTGGAGTTTCACTTTTTATAAAGGATACATGTGGAGAGATATTAGATGAACTAAATTTTCAATGGTGTTTCTCCAACTCTGAACCATGGCTATTCTCATTCCAAGATATATTAAATAAGTATCAACAACTTTCAGAAGATGATATAACATCATATTTAATGTTTGGAACAAATAAAGAATTAAACAAGTTTAAACATCTAAAAAGTGAACAAGAATTCTTTGATATTTATCAAGAAACAGAATTTAACTATGAAGATTTAATGGAAACTGCAATATTTGATAAAAGTGACGCGGGAATTTTGTGGAAAGCAGAATTTTACGAACTCGGAGCTGAATTTCTGAATTTTTGCAAAGCTTTGACGGAAAATGGATTCTATGGTTCTATAGATGAAGGAAATAATTTTATTGATACATATGTCAATTTAGGCAATAAAATATTAACAAATAGCTTTGCAGAGAACTTAAAATGGGTATTGAATGTTTATATTCGTGCGTTCTCAATCGAAAAAAACAATTTCTCACTTACAAGAGATGAAGAATGTGATTTTTGCATTATACCACCTTGGCATCCGACAATATTGCAAAAGTTAATTCATCAAGCAGTTTTTATTTTAGATGGGTGTGAACAGTGGTGGAGCAAATCTGTTCATGATGTGGCTGATCTATCAAAGATATCCCAAAGGGAAGCAATACTAAACATAAAGGAATTAGTTCAATTGTCTTGTATTCATCAAGCAATTGATATATATCCGACTGTAGGTCATCAGTATTTTGGGAATTTGCATACTTTTGGTAGTTTTTGTATATGCGGAAATAATAGTGAACAAGAAAATTTTAGAATTAAGGACATACTTCGTAAAGAAGCTGTCTTTGATGATGATTTTTCTGATGGTGAAATAAAAAATATTAGTGCAGATGCTGAAATGTTAATGGATGTAATTGAGGATTATGTGCATGCATTTCCTAATAAGATTTATGATTTGAATTTAGCTTTTATTGATCCTACAGATTTGCAACCAGTTGTGTCAGCTTTACACAACTATATTTGTAATGTGAAAAAAAGCACTAATATCCCAGATGTTCCTATTAAAATTATTTTAAATATTCTAGTAAAACCTGAAAATAGAGGTGGCAAGAACTACTTGTCCTATTGGGTTAATTCGTTTTTTTCACAAGATGAAAATACTGATATAAATATTTACTTAAATGAATGGTCATCAAAAGAAGATATAAAAAAATATTTATCAAATAACACTGATATTGTGTTTATGATGGACTTATTAAAAGTGGATAGCTTGATTTTTGATAATTGTGTAGAAGATGAATCCATATGCCCAAGTGAATGTAAGTACCCTATGGTTTTTAAACCAACTGTATCTTCACATACAAGTGTAAAAAGGAAAATTGAATTAACTCAAACTCAATTTGAGGCATCAACTGTCCATAGTCGCGTAGTTTACTATAATAACAATTTAAATCAAATTAATTACAATAATGTTGTAGTAGTAAAAGAGGTATGCATAGATGGAGATAGACATCAGTTGATTAACTTGCTTCATGAAAAGGCATATTGGGTAGTATGTATTGATGGTGGAATGGATGGGGCACTATTAAAAAATAATACACAAAAAAATGATTATTCGATTATAGGGTTTACAACAGGAAAAGGACACCATGGTCAGTATAACCTAACTATCACAGCTAGAGAATCAATAATTCAACAAGTAAAAAAACGATTTGAATATCGGGTAAGAAACCTCTTCAAATGGACAGATGAACAGGCTAAGTTAGCTTCTGAGAAATGCATTAAAGAGGCAGCAAAACTCGATGGAGTCAGTTTGTTAAGGGCAATAAACCAAAATTCAACAAATATCAATGAGTTTATGGCATATATATTAACATCAGTTCATATGAGTAAAAGTAATGTGAATCAAGCACTTAATGTGGTTGTTCATTTAGATTCGTACAGGCACTGGTTCTTAAAAGACACATATAATATTGCAAATGAAAACAGATCTCGTCCTGATTTCTTAAACATTTCTGCAAAGGTTAATGAGGATGGAAAGTTGCAATTAAGTGCGACTGTTATTGAATGTAAAATTGCTACATACTCTAATTCTGATAATCATATAGCCAAGGCAATTAAACAAGTTGAACATGGTCTAGCAATATTATCAGACTTGTTTAAACCGACAAAACCGACAAAAGCAACAGAAGTAAAGAACGATTCTGTAAGACGACGCTATTGGTATGCACAATTATATAGGGCATTAGCCTTCTCTCAGATTACTTTCCACGATGATACAGAAGAATATCAAAAATTAGCTTCTAGCTTAAGAAACATATTAGAAGGTGATTTCGACATTGAATGGAATGGTAGAGTTATGGGATATTGGGTCGACATGAAAGGTAGTGAAGTGGTAAGGGCTTCGTCTGGATCTTGTGTACCAATTGAAGTGTTATCAATTCCTCAAAGTGAGATTCAAAGACTGATTTTAGATGATGAATGTGCCTCTGTAGAGTATGTAACGGTAATTGAGAGTCAGATTGATGATTCAAAGTTGACAGATACTGATTTGAATGAAAATGATGCATTCAATGATACACAAATTTCCAACAATACGGATACATTCAATGATTCGGATGGATTTAATTATACAGGTTCATACAATGATACAAATGAGATTATTGAGAGAAAAGAGGAAACAGTTGGAGAAGAAGGTAGTGTGATTGAGTCAGAAGCAGAATCTAATTATGATGCCGATGAAAAAATAGAGGAAGAGACGCAAGAAGAGGTAGATGTCGAATCCCCAGAAACAGATATACCTATACCTGAGTGTAAAGTGGACTTATCAAAAATAAAGATACATATTGGTAATGATAATAAAGGTAATGAAATAAATTGGAGCTTTGGACATTCCAAATTATCGAATAGACATTTATTGATTACTGGTAGTTCAGGTCAGGGAAAAACCTATCTGATGCAAAAAATGTTGAATGAATTATCATTACAAGGCGTTGCATCAATGGTCTTTGATTATACAGAAGGGTTTAGATTAGAACAGTTAGAGCCAGAGTTTGTGGCTAACCTGAAAGATAGGATAGATCAGAAAGTAGTATATTTTGATGGAGTCCCAGTAAATCCTTTTAGGAGACAAGAAATTGAAGTGATGGGTATAAAAGCTCCTGAAAAGATCTCTGATGTTGCGACACGTATAGCAGATATATTTACAAACGTTTATAAATTTGGAGAGCAACAATTTTCCGCAATTTATACGGCATGTAAGAATGGATTGGAAAAATATAATGAGCAGATGGATATGGAGTTGTTTAAGAAAGAACTAGAGAATATTAATAATGCATTCTCAAAAACTGTTTTATCAAAATTAACACCATTTTTTGATTCCGTTTCATTCAGTTCTAGTGATGAATTTGATTGGGGTACCATGAAAACGAATAATGGAACACTTACTATTTTCCAATTAACAAACTTTGTTAGAGAACTTCAAGTTGTAATAACAGAATTTATGCTTTGGGATGCGTGGTATTATTTTAAAAAATATGGTAGTAAAGATGATCCATTTGTTGTTGTTTTAGATGAAGCACAAAATTTATCACATAAAGCTAATTCTCCAAGTGCAAAAATATTGACTGAAGGCAGAAAATTTGGATGGTCTGCTTGGTTTGCTACACAGTTTTTGAAACCGCAACTTGATGATGCGGAGATTAACAGGTTGCAGCAGGCTGCATTTAGAGCATATTTTAAACCAGCAGATAATGATTTAACTGTAACCGCAAAACAACTTGGAAATACTAATGATTGGTCTAATACTTTAAGAGGGTTACAAAAAGGGCAGTGCATTGTTGCTGGAGAACGTATGAAACTAAATGGTGACTTTGGACCTACTATACCTGCTGTTACTCATGTAACACCATTTGAGGAGAACATAAATGAATAATGTTAATTTTCATCAAACATTTCCAGTGACATTAGAGTATATCAGCAGGATTTTGGAAATTACCGATATGTGCGCTGAAATGTCAAAGGAAGAAATATCTGAATTAACTGGAATTCCGACTGGAAAGTCAAGTGGGAAAGTAGAACCACACATTAGTTATGCAATATATATGGGACTAGTCACTGATGTTAGTAAAGAAAGCGGGAAATATAAGTTAATCCGAACAGAATTAGGAAATGCAATTGTTCGAGAGGATATCGGAATACGTGAAGAAGTCAGTCAGCTGTTATGTCACAGCAGACTCTCGTCCCCTTCAACAGGAGCATTATTATGGAGCACAATAATTAAGAAAATAATGCCTAATTACCCTAATGGAATTAAACTTATGCTTCTTGAAGATATGTTAAAAAAACAGTCGTCTTTTTCGGGAAAGAAAACTATTAACATTAGCCCATTTTATACTACTTATCAAAAGAGTTTAGACTCTTTAAATCTTTTTGAAAAATCTAAAGAAACGTTACAACTAGTTCCCCATAAAAATAAAAGTGAGCTTATATATGTTTATGCTTATACATTATTATATGAATGGGAACAAACGTATCCACAGCACAATGAAATAACTGCTGATCAATTGTTTTCGTTAGGAATTGGTGCGACATTTGGATTTGCAGATTCGGTAATATATCAGGTATTGGAACAGTTATCAGAAATAGGTGTAATTCGTATTAACGGGCAGTTATCACCGTTCACAGTAATTAAAAACACAACATCAGACATAATGATTGAGAAAGTATATAGCTTATTATGCTAGGAGGGTAATACTTTGCATATTGGTGACATCATAGGGTTTAGAGACGATTTGTTTTTCGAAGGTGCAGTTCAAATAGATTGGTTTTATAATCAGCTAAAAGCTGCTAAAGTTGCAGAGAGTTTTGTGTTTCATGGAAGTGAGTATTTTGGAGTTTCTGATGAACAGACCGGAAGTAAAATGACAGATACTGTCTCCTTTTTCAAAACTATTGCAAGTAAAATTGAGGATGATCAACGTGGAAATCCATTTACTCTAGCAATTGCTGAGTATGGTACAGGAAAATCCCATTTGGCAGTTGCGTTAGCACAAGTTCTGTCTGGAAAAGACTATATGCCACAAACTTATAAGAAGCTTATAGAAAACATTAGAAGAATTGATGTAGAAGCTACTAAAGATATTGAAGCTATAGGTGAAAAACCGAATCTAATTTTGACAATTAACGGAATGCGAGATTTTAATTTACACTATGAAATTCTTAGAGCGGCAAGTAGAAGTATTAAACTATATGGCTATTCTGATGAAAACTTAAAAAAATTGAATAGGGCGCATGAAATCGCATTTCGCTTTTTGGAAAGAAATATAGCAACAAGTACTGCTCTATTTGAACAACAAGCAGAGAGCTATCAATGGGCTGAAAAAGGACAAGCTTTAGCTGAAAGATTAAGAAAAACATTATCAGAGGATAAATATGCTTTTGAAATCATTAACAAGGTTTATCAGGAGATTAATGGGCATGAAATTCGCTGGGACGAAGGTGTTTCAGCAATGTCTGTATTAGAGACTTTGTTGACTGAATATTGTGGGATTAGCGGTGTATTCAATAAAATTGTAATCATTTTTGATGAGTTTGGTAGGTATTTAGAATATGCTTCATCAGCTGATTCAGCTCAAACAGGGGATAGTGCATTACAGCAAATATTTGAAGCGGTGCAAAACGCTGATGGAAATATTCAAATGATTAACTTTATCCAATCAGATATAAAAGCATATCTTCAAAGAGTTGATAAGACAAGAAATATCAGTAGATATATTGGTAGATTCGATGCTAGTGATAAATATCATCTATCATCAAACTTGGAAACAGTTTTTGCAAACTTAATTGATCGTAAGGATAAAGATAGTTTTGATAGGTATATAAAGGTATGGCAAAATACCCATGAATCAGAATGGGTTGCTACCTATGAAAAGATGGATCAGTGGTTGCCATTAAAGGGATTGTGGAAGGATTATAGCCTATTTAGGCAGGTTATTGTTGAGGGTATATATCCAATGCATCCACTTTCCACCTATATGTTAACAGGCCTATCAGGGTATCTGCAAAATCGTTCATCATTGACATTAGTAAATAAATTTATTAGTTTACTTTCTTCTTATAAAATTGATGAAAATTCTGGATGTCCAATAGTCTTACCAGAACAATTACTAGACGGTGATTTGTACTCTGAAATGTTAGCTGCTGAACAAGAAGGACGCCAGCTGAGCAGGCATTGTATTCGTTATGATAATGTGTTAAGAAAATCAGGAGAAAAGTTAACTGAAAATATGTGCAAGATACTAAGATCTAATCTTGTACTTAAACTACTCCGATTTAGAACTACTAACTATGAAGATGCAAAACTTGCTCTTAGCATATGCTCCGGCTTGTCAATTACGGAAGTAGAAGAAGAACTTGTTTGGCTAGAGAATGAGTATGCTATTTTAGGCTTTGATGAGCACACAAGTTCCTTTGATTTTTTAGAAGATTCTAGTGGCGCACATGATTTTAGGACATTTTATCGTAGAATAAAATCGGGACAAAAATTGTCTAAAGCAATATTTGATGATTCTAATATTCGTGAAATAGCAGGCATATTAACTAATGTTAGTACAAACTTTTCTATTGAAAACAAAATTAAAAGTAATGAGTGGCAATTTACTCAGGACTTATTCCATATAGATGAGATTTCAGATGCGTATGTTGATTCCTTAATTTCCGATTTTAGAAATTCAACAGCGCCAGAAAAAGTTAAAGGTAAACTGATATGGCTATACATTAACAAAGACACAGATATCAAGCGGTTGGACAATGTACAAAGACTATCTAATAAAATAAACGGAATGCCTATACTTATTTTCTTGTTAAATGATGTTGAGAATAAACTGTATTCAGCATTACTAGAATATGACGTATTATCAAAACAAATTTCTAACGAGGATAAGGCTAGATTTGGACACCATTATAGCGACGCATTTATGCAAGCAGAGAATGTTTTAAGAGATACATTTGATGTTTTACAACGTGAAAGGATAGCTGTTACTCCAGATGGGACTAAACAGCTTTCAAGTAGATTAGCTGTATCTTTGTCTGAAATTCTCAGCAATATATATCCTAATGTAGTTCCTTTTGACTTCGATGGTTTTGATAGTAAGCAACCAGGAAGGGCTAAAAAAGCATTTTGTTCTATTTTAAAGCTCTTATTATCTGGAAGTATTAACGCAAATACAATTCAAAGCTCACCAGTTGAAGTCCGAAATAGGTTTGAAGCAACATTATTTGAAACTGGAAAAAATTCTTGGAAATGTGTTAATTCGAACTATCAAATCATGCCACCAAAAAACAAACGAGTTTTTTTAATTTATAATTTCCTAGAAGAAAAATTAAAGAAAGATCAAGAGTTAGATTGCAATTATATTTTTAATAAATTGAGTATGCCACCATTTGGACTTAACGATTATATTATTTTGTTTATAATTTCTGTATTTTGTGCTAATCTGAATTATTGTTTGCGTGTAAAATACAAAGATGAAACATATAGTATTATGAAATGGAAAGATATTGTTGTTGGTGACAGCAAGATATCTATATCCATATTAAAAGAATCACATTTTCTTTTGGTAGATGCAGGAGCTGTGATAGATAATTATTTGAGACTTTTTAAACAAGTGGAGAATAATGATAATGTAAATCTGGTTACTAAGTACTATAACGAGCTGAATCAACTAGCTCAATCCGATGAAATACCTACTGAGTTAGAAGCCCAATATAAATTATGTGAATATAGATTAAATGAGGGCAAAAAAGTATTATCAAGATGGAACACAGTAATTGATGATCTTCATACTAAATATGAAACGGTTCTTGAAGATGGCGATTTATATGTAGGATTGCAAGCTATTGGTACAATATATAATCCTTCCATTTATAGCATCTTTAATGAAAGATATGTAATACAAGATGAACAGAAAAAGATGTTACAAGATTTTCGAGACAGGTTTAAGAACTATGTTGATCCAAGACTAAAAAATTGGATAAAAGATCAACGGTGTTATTCTGTGGAGAGTATGTCACAATATAAGAAACATTATAAACGTATTACAGCTTTATTGCAGGAACTGGGTTATTTTGAACACGCTGAATTTGCAGAAAAACACGGAGAAAGCGAATTACAAAATAGAGAGGCAATAAGGGATAGACAAGAATTAAAAACTAACTATGGAAAGTTTATGTCGGAAAAAGTTGTGACTAATTTTGTTGCATATACAACATTGATAGAATGGGAAAAGCAAGGCTTAGATTTGTTAGATAAAGCAGAAAAGTATAAAGATTCTCTTGGATCTGATTATTTAAATCTTACAAATAAACTTACAACAAGAATAAATGATATTGCTAATGCCTATAAGAAAATCAAATGTGATATGGATGATATTTGGAATGACATTTATGAATTAACCGACATTGACATGGTTGAGTCGATGATTGAGCGTATTGATTATGTCTGCAAAAAAGGTATACCTTTATCAGACAGATCTGATTTTGTGGATTTACAAAAAGTTTTTGAAGAGTTTATAGCGGATAGTAAAGAACTTCAGAACTTAGGCCTAGATCGTATGGCTTTTGAAGTTAAGCTTAAAAACCTTCTTGAAAAATATTCTGAAGATGATGTAGAAATAGATGTATTACATATATTAAAATCTATTGCTGATACTTGTGTAAATAATATGAATGTTAAAGAGAATGATTGGTGTCAAAAATTTATATCTACTATTAACGAAAATGTGAATAGGCAAGATGCGCTAAAGTGGATAGATAATACAATGAGTTTGCCTACATATTTAACTGAAAGTTCTATAGAAAAATATACACATACAAAAAAACAGATTGATAAAATTTTAAGTGAAGCTAATATAGATGATGTAATTTTCTATTACCAAAAGCTGAATCAATACGAACGTGAAAAGTGTGTAGCAAGAATAATGGAGATTTGCCATAAATAAAATAATAGAACTGTGCTGCTTTCAGCTAAAACACAGCCCCAAATAAAAATTACACTTTTTAATATAATTGGTGAATAAGCAGTGGTACTATATTGTACAATATGTTTTTTGACTGTCAATAGAGTGGTTTTAAATAAGTCAATATAAGTTATCTATTTATAAAAGGGC
Organism: Paludicola sp. MB14-C6; assembly: GCF_030908625.1. Lineage (GTDB taxonomy): Bacteria > Bacillota > Clostridia > Oscillospirales > Ruminococcaceae > Paludihabitans. The sequence goes on from NZ_CP133133.1 coordinate 2,765,082, forward strand.
ATGAAATAGCATCTATCGTTTTGTTTTGATAGATGCTTTAATACAAAAATAGGTTATTGCAAATTAGGTAATGTAATTTACCATTTTCAATCTTTTTAATTGTTTCCTTGGCATTAGATACCGCCTCTGAGAGTACTCTTGTATCTGAACCATCAATTAGTTCAAGTACATACAACACCTTATCTGTCTTAATAATACGAATTGCAGAATTTACTCTTGTTCTTGTTCCGCCAATATGTTCATCATAAGTACCAAGTTGATTGCTATAATACTCTTCAATATTCCCCTATTCCATCATCCACCTTTGACCAGTTCACTTGCCACCGCTTATCACCTTACAGTATTATCACTTTGCGATAAACTTTTCTATTGATATAATATTATCAGACTTTAATTCCCAAAATGTTGCTTGAATCCATTTTTTGTTTGGATTTGTACAAATATATTCAGTGTATTTAGAAGAAATATCAAAGATGTGTTGCCAACTTTTCTGAATAAGGTCTTCTTTTTGCATTTCTTCTTGAGATTCAAAATTAGCATTATCTTCTTCGGAGGTAGGCAAGTACCAATGATTTAATGCATAATGCCAAAGGTCAAAATCAGATAGCAATACTTTTTGATCAGGGATATCTAATGTTATTAACACTACGGGAGTTCCTCTTTCTGCATATCCTTTCCTTCGCTTATTTGACTTTTTTCGTTTGCCTTCCCAAGAATACCAGGCCCAAATTGGGTATTTAACCCCAGTAGGTGGAACTGAAATTCTATTATTCATTTCTTGACAAATCCAATCATACGCTCTCAATGCATCTGTATCCGATGACTCCCAAATAATGTTCTCTTCTCTAACATTGTAAACTCCAAATTTCTCAAGCTCATTTAACACATCTAGGCGTTGTATTGTCCATATAATAATCAAAATCACTTCCATTCAGTTATTCTCGTTATCGCTGTCTACTTGCGTTCAATTGAACCCCATATTTTAACTTAACTAGATATCTATGAAACAGTACCAACAGCACTCAAATAAAAAAGGTGCTGTTGGTACTTAATATTAACTATACTTAGTTGTTAGTATACTCTTCATCATCTTCAAAACAGAAGACTTCTTCAACTGTTTTGCCAAAAACCTTTGCAATATCCATTGCTAATTTTAATGATGGATTGTATTTTCCGTTTTCTAGATTACCTATTGTCTCACGGCGAACACCTACAAGTTCTGCAAGTTCAGCTTGCTGCATATTTTTTTCACGGCGTAGTTCATGTATTTTTGTAGTTAGCCTTGGCATTTAGTCACCATCCTTCTCCAATTGAAGAAATTTTAAACCTACAGAAATTTCTCCAACTGCTAAGAAAAATGGATATAGATCTAAGAAATTTAAATTAACATTTATATTTGCCATATCCAACACCTTAAAAATTATAGTAAGAACCAGAACAAATAACAACAGATACATAAAACCATAAGATTGTGCTTTTGTCATATGAGTTGAGGCCATCTCATCATACTTTTCCTTTTTAGCAAAGAAGGTAACAAACATACCAATGATGCTGACAAGTAAAAATATTATTAATAATATTTTACACACTAAATAATCATCAAAAAAACTAAGAACTCCTACGCACAACCAAGTAAATCCGAACAATAAATAGTTAATAACAATTGATGTTTTAATACGCATTATTTTGTCTTGCATAAAATTGCCCTCCAATATGTGATGTATTTTTATCTTATGTTATAAATATATCACTTGGATTGCTGATTGTCAATATCTAATGTGCGAAATATATCATATATTTTTACAATACCAGTCCACCTCATTCGGCATACATACTACTCGGCATCATGGTAGGAGTCCTGTCTCTTGCTATCTCCATATCCATCATAAGAGTAGCAACGGTGACAGAGCTTTTGTTAGAGTGTAGGTTATTTACCAATACAGCATGATTATTCTGTTGCTTTGTAATTATAAATTGGTTTGAGTATTTTCTGAATTTCTACTGTTTCTTGAATACATTCTACGATTTCTTCGAGTGGTTTATATGCCATAGGTGCTTCATCTAATGTTTCATCACACACTGAAGTAGTGAAGATATCTTTCATAGATTCTTGATAGGCATCCATTGTAAGCCTATCCTTTGCCTGCGCTCTACTCATGAGTCTGCCAGCGCCGTGTGGGGCAGAGTAGTTCCAATCCTCATTTCCTTTACCTATGCCTAAAATACACCCATCTCTCATGTTGATCGGAATCAAAAGTTGTTCACCTTTTTGAGCGCTAATTGCGCCTTTTCAAACGATATTGGTATCCATGTCAATGTAGTTATGTATTGTTTCAAATCTACTAATAGCAGTTAAATTGATCTCTTTTAGAATAATATTAGCGATTGTCTCTCTGTTCAACACAGCAAATTCTTGACAAATTTTCATATCATGCAAATACATATCACGATATTTCCCTTGCAAGTAGCATAGTGCTTTTGGGGTTGTTATTTGCCTATTCTCAAACTCTTTTTGCAAAGTAACTAATGCTTTCTGTATTTCGTTGCTTCTACCCTCAACTTTGTAATTGTTGATTATACGAATACGTTCTTGAAGCATTTCATCCCGGCCTTTTAGCAGCTCATACGCGAGTTCTTGATAATACTCAGCCACTTGTTTACCGAGGTTACGACTTCCGGTATGAATTATTAGATATTTGTTATTATGATCGTCTTTGTCAACCTCAATAAAATGATTTCCACCACCTAAAGTGCCTAAGCTTTGTTTGATTCTAGTAGTTCTTTTTAACTCCTTAAAGCAACACAGATTATTTAGCTCTGGGAATTCAAGTATTTTAGTTTCATGTACATTTTTTCCACTTGGAATATATTCTCTTATAACATTATCAAGCTTTTGTAAATCTAAATCCACATCACCAAGGTTCACAGTATGCATACCACAACCAATATCTACGCCAACTATATTTGGTATTACTTTATCACCTAAGTCAGCGGTAAACCCAATAACACATCCTTTGCCAGCATGGGTATCAGGCATAATTCTAACTTTACAGTTTTTAAAGGGTTGTTGTTCAAGTAATAAGTGAACCTGGTTTAGAGATTCCTCATCAATACTTTTCGCAAATATCTTTAAGTTCATAATGTCAAAACCTTTCTGTAATTATTAAATAAATTATAGTATCTATTGTGTCCGTTTAAAAGGATGTAGTTTTATTGGGATATCGAAGCATAGGGAGTACAATTCAGTAAAAACTCCTTTAATGAAGGTAGGGGGAAGTTAGGTTGAATCAATATTGTGAAACAAAACCACTAGAGCTTGGGTAAATGAAATCAAAGCGTATATTGATGTTCACCCAACTCATCCTTGGAATGAGATTAGAGAAGTGTAGTACGAAAACATTATTATATATGATAAAACAAAAAGCCCTCTATCATTTCTTATTGTTTTGGGGTTAACTTAATTATACCACGTCAGCTGATTACTTCTATATATTTTTGAGTGATATACCGAGTTTGCCATGTTCGTTAAATCGCATTATATCAACAATTGTTGTGTTTTGCTCATGGCTATATAGTAAACTACTAGAGTTGATTAACCAATAAGGTTATAAAGGTTAACACTATTCCTATTCCAATTAAGGTAAGCATAAGCATATTTTTTTGGCGGAAAATACGATTTTGTTCTTCAATCTTTTCTGATAATCTTTCAATAATCTTGCGGTTTTCAAGAATAATATTAGATAGAAGTAAATCTGTTTTGGAATTTACTGCTTTCTCTATGTTTTGAAACATGCTCATGTTTTCATTTTTTATCTCTAATAGAGATGTATTTAGCTTGCTAATAAATTCAATATTTTGTTCTTTTATTTCAGCATGTCTTTTTTGTAAATCCTTGTTTGTTTTCTCCATAGATATATTTAAATCTTTAGATTTATCTACTATCTCTTGGATTTGATCTGCTATCTCTTTAAGTTGCTCTGTGTTGTGTATATTATGATTTAGAATTTTATTTGCTTGCTCGTATAAAGTTGTAACCTTAGATAAATCTTGTGCAGATCGCTCCATATCATCTATTGTTTGACTTAATTTTTGTAAATCCACCATCATAAGCTCTCCTTCAGATTTTGTATTCTATCAAGTGTATTATTTAATTCAACTAGTAATGAACCGTTGTCATTAAGGGAAGTATAAACTTGAATTGCTTTATCAGGATACCGATTGGATAGAAATTCTCCTAAAACATCTTTGTTTTTATCACTAGCAATCGAACCTATAGTCAAGGTTTTCTCGAAAATGTCATTGAAGCTATCTTCATCATATGATTCAATCTCGTTAAAAGCATCGCTAAATCTAGAAAATCCATCCGTATCATTAAATTTATCACAGATTAGTCTTAACATTCCGCTAACATAGTTAAGTCCTGTGTTATAACGATAGCTCTCAAGATAGCGTTGCATTGTAGGCAATAACTTTTCAATATCAGCCATTGTTTCTAAATGCTTTGCTTGAGATATATTATGAGCCTCTTTGGTTTTATAAAAAAGGTCAAACCATAGATTGTAGTCATTGGGGTTATATGTGATTTGATCTAAAAGGATAGCTTTATCATCAAACTTAAAGTAGTAGTTTATGAATTGTTTTAAATCTTCGCTATTAGTATATGCATCACATAAATCCATCATGGTCTTTATTGATTGTCGTCTGCTATATACTATTTCATCGTATCCCCACTGTAGCAATAGTTTCATATACTTATCATATTGTGGGAGTGTTGTATCATTTAAAATTTGTAAATAGTCATTATAATGCCCAGAAGTATTTGTTTCAGAAAAATTACTATCATACCTATTGATATATTCTTTTAGTTTATTCTTTACGCTTTTTTCTGAATACTTTACTCGCTTTACTCTTATTTTGGCATTTTTCTCGCCCCATTCCTCAATTGTCCAATCACCGATAATGCCAAGTAAGCTAAGTTTATATATTGCTTTTTCAACTTCTGATTTATTGTAATTCGGATTACAAATTACGATGTCGCTATCCTGTGATTTTAAATAATTAAAAATCCAGCGCATAACTGATAGATCTCGTTCAACACCAAGGTTATTGAGCTTCCATAAATACATAATATTTGATAAATCGCATTTTAAATACTTTGTTAACTCGACTAGTCTACTAATTTTAATATTCTTAGAGAACAATTCATTTAAAATATCTTTATGACATATTTCTGGCTGGTATAGAATAAAACATTTAGCAGATTTTCTATCTCTGCCAGCTCGTCCAGCTTCTTGATAGAAAGCCTCTACTGACCAGGGTAATCCATAATGAATTGTATATCGAATATTTGGTTTGTTTACGCCCATACCGAATGCTTTGGTAGCTACTAGTAAAGGAAATATATTTTCTCGATAACCTTCTTGAATAACCTTTTTTTCATATTTTAAATCACTATGATATGCTTGAACATTTACATTTAAGTCCTTGGAGAGTTTTTGGGATATTTCAATACAACCATTTTGCCCACCTTTATTTACAGTAAAAATCAAACCACACTTAGTATTTTTATCTGCAAGCTCAAACACCTTGTTGCTATGCATCGTATTGATGAGGCTAAGCTGATTCAATAAACTGTCATATTTATCGTTCCCATGCAAATTTACAATTTCAAAGTAAAGCTCTTTTCTATCCATGGTACTTGTAGATTTCACATTTTCGGAGTCAATTTGGAACTCGTTTTTAATATCTTTTAAAACAAACTGAGATGCGGTGGCAGTTAGTCCTAGTAAGATAGTTGCAGGGCAATATTCTTTAATAGTCTTCACTAAGTTTAAATAAGAGGTTCTAAAATCATGTCCCCATTCCGACATACAATGAACCTCATCAATAACAGCATATCCAAAGTTTTTAGAATAGTTAATTTCTCGTAGCGAATCACGAAACTTTTGAACTTGAAAACGCTCGGGAGATATCCAAATAATTTGGTATTTTCCTTGCGCATAATTCATCATAATCTGATCTTTTTGTTTTGCATCTAAATCACTTGATATATAGCTAGTTCTATCAATATGGACATCATCTAAATTATCTTTTTGATCATAAATTAAGGACAGTATGGGGCATACTGCAAAGCTAATACATGGTTGGAGTAATGATACAAATTGATAGCATAATGATTTACCTGATCCAGTGGGTAAAATACCAATTGTATCATTTTTTCTTAACGCATTTACTATAATCGCTTCTTGTCCGTCATTAAATTCATTATACCCAAAAATATTTTGTAGTATAAAGTCCAAGTGTGGTTTATCTGAATTAACGCCTTCCATAATTAAATCATATTTTATAGACTCGTGCGTACTAACTATATAATAATCCTTCTCATCAAAATAATCATTTCGTATATAAATGGTGTTTGGTTTTAACTTATTTTCATCAGTCCATCTTTTGTAGATACTAAAATCGATATTTACACTGTTTTTAGAGTTAATATCAGTTTGCATAGTTATCAAAATTTCTGGTTTTTTAAAATTCAACTTTCTTAATGCACACAAATGTTCAAGCCATATCATTAAATCGTTAAACGCTAAATAAAACATTTTGGACACAATTTTATTAATTTTTGTAAAGGTGAACTCCCAATTTTTTTGGCTTAAATCCAATTTTCCTGTTTGCAGTAATTGGATCAACATTAACTGGAATCTCATTATCATATCATATTGAATGCGAGCTTTATTTTGTTTGTAATAATTTGAATCTTCATAAGCCTCTTTGTAAGCACTGATTTCCACACTGCTTCTCAAAGCAGAAATAATATCTTTAATGTGACTTTGGAGATTGTCATCTATTATTCGAATTGCTTTAGTCGGTATTCTAACAATCTTAATTCCGTTTTTTATTAAAAAGACATCTCGCTCGTTATCTCTTCTTTTTTGAATACTTTCATTGTGTTGATATCCATCAATCTCAATGACTAATTTTGCTTGAGCAATGTAAAAATCAACTTGTTGTCCAATAAATGATTCGCTGTTTTCAGGTATGATATCCGTAACTAGAGCTTCAGGTAAGATAAGATTTTGAACAAAGGCGTATTCTTTAAAGTAATTCGGTATAATGGTTTCAAGAAAGTATAACGCTGGATTATAATTTCTTTCTCCATCTCCTTTTACAACATTATTCCACTTACTATTCTCTTCTGAAATGAAATATATCGCGGGGCAGTCTTTATTATACAGGCTTTCAGATAATGTAAGATTAGATTTTAAGTATTGAGAAGGCTTAGTCACACTGCCTCGTTGTAATATGTTTTTTAAAACACAATACACGCCATAATAATTATCTTGCACAATAGGATAATCTAAATTTTGAATTACAAAATTTGATTTGGATTTACCGTAGGATGCTGAAAATTTTAGCACTTCAATCTTCTCCTTGTAATGTGACATGTATAGAAGGATTTTATCTCGATTAGCTTAGTTTAATAAATTATACCATATTTATCCTTAGTTTTCAAACAATACTTACTGATTTAGTTTAAGTTACCATCTTGACATTTCTTATTTTATCTTGATTTCAATGTTCAATTAATTTTTTTATGAGGTGGCACTAAATTGTGCCACCTTAATTTTATGTCCAAAATAAATATTGAAGCTGTTCATAACATGTGATAAAATTCATATATAGTGTTCACATCAGAGTGAACATAAAGACTGCTAAAGTAAGTCAATAGGTGGAATGAGGTGGAAGAAATGACTGACCAGTTGACCTTTGGTCAATATATTACCCAAAAAAGATTAGTAAAAGAAATATCACTGCGAAAATTTGCAAGTATGCTTTCTATCTCGCCAGTATATATGTGTAATATTGAAAAAGATAGAAGGCCAGCACCGAACAACGAAGTGTTAGAGAAGATTTCAGCTTTATTATGTTTTAGTAAAGAAGAACAAGATGTGTTATATGACCTTGCAGCCAAATCAAAAAATGCACCTGCTGTATCAAAAGATTTACCAGATTATATTATGGAGAAAGATATTGTTAGAGTTGCGTTAAGAACTGCAAAAGATGTGGATGCAACAGATGAAGAATGGCAAGAGTTTATTGAGAAATTAAAAAAAAGGAGTAAGACAACTGAGGAGGATAATTGAGAATGCAACATGGCATTAAATCATTTAGAGAACAAGCCTTAGAAACAATAGCTCGCAATATCATAAAAGAATATGACCCTACCTTACTTGGATCTGATCCACGCGCAATCCCAATTGAAGAAATAATTGAACAGCACTTAAATTTAACGATAGAATATCAATATATCAGAAAGAATGGCAGAATATTAGGAGAAACTGTTTTTGATGACGACCTTATTCCAATCTACGATAAAGAAGATGGCAAAGGGTATACTTTTGTATGGATGGATAAAGGTACAATCGTAATAGATGCAAGTTTATTAGAATGTAAAAATGATGGAAGACTACGATTTACGCTTGCACATGAATTGGCACATTGGTTAATACATAATGAGTATTATTGCAATCTTGGAGAAGTAGCAACCATGAAAACCGATATAAGAAGAAGTTCCGATACAGATAAGTACATTGAAAGACAAGCAGATATTTTAGCCGGTCATTTGTTAATGCCAAAAGGACAAGTAAAAATGGCATTTAACAGATTAAGAGGGAAATCAGCTAACATTATTTCTGATCTTGCGGAAAGATTTGATGTATCAAAACAAGCTATGGAAATCAAATTAAACTCATGTAACCTGTTATAAAAGCCGATAATTGGCTTTTTTTAAGTATAGTGTTCTCTTTTTAGGGAACGAATATTACATAAAAGAAGGTGTGTAGTAATAGACATAAAAAGATCAGTATTTATAAATTGTGTAAAGTGCAGTAAGCATATAGTGAAATTGGCAGTAAAAAGATCCGAACTGGTTCGTATTTCCGCATTGGAGGGGAATCAGTATATAGAGTGTGAAATTGAAATTAAATGCCCCCATTGTAAAGAACTAATTGGAATTTCAAAATTGAATAATTGTTAGAACTTAGGACGAGCAACATCCGGAAACGCAGATTGAGGTCTGTAGGTGCGAGATAAGGTGCCGACAAGTTAGCTTTTAAAGCTTTATTTGTCGTGCATTTTTTTATGCTCATTTTTAGATAAATCCTTCCCGCTTTAAAAGCAGGAAGGATTTTTTTATGTATGAATGGCTATGTTACATAGCGAAATACCCATAATCTCCGATTTTTGAACGCAAACCAACTTCAAAAATTAAGGAGATTACGGAATGAAAATATTAAAAGGTGTTTATAACACAATAACAAAAAAATATGAAGATGTGGAAGTAAATGATGAGGTATATAGGGTATTCAACATAGTGGATCGTAAAATGCGGTATATGCAATATGATCTTAAAAGTGAAAAAATCATGGTTGATGTGAAAAATGAGAGGATATCTATAATACCGAGTCGAGAGGACTCTCTTGATAGACTTATTGATGATAACAAAGAGGAGTTTGCGGATGAACAAGAAAGTGTTGAATCCATTGTAGAACGGAAAGTGTTATTAGAACTACTCCCCGTACATATTCAACTTCTTACCCAAGAAGAAAGAGAACTGATTGATTTGTTATATAACCAAAAAATCTCCGAGCGAGAATTAGCTGTACGAACAGGTATCCCAAGAAAAACAATTAGTTACCGAAAAGATAAAATACTTAGAAAATTAAAAAAATATTTGAAATAATAAAACTTTTTTCGCCCACCCCTCACTCTCAACGGCAAATAGAGTGAGGGGGTTATTTATATCTCGTTATTGTAGCTTGAAAATTGAATACACATTTATTGCATACATTCTTTTTATTATTGCAATCAGCATAAGCCACATTAACAATTGCGCCACGACTCAAATTTGATGAGCGAATAACAATTGGTTATAAGTGTTGGGTAACTACCAACATGGCCATGACAAATAAAAAGGATAATGATACTCCCGTCTAGCCACAGACTCAAGCAATGGGGGCGGTTATGAGAGATCCTCATAAGGGTGAAATTCCCGTGGAGTTGGTTCGTTGCCAACCGTGTGATAGATGTAATTATTATAAAGTCTATGCAAAGTAGGAATATTCACTTGAAATGATGTACCTGCTACTTTGCATATGACATTACTTATTTAATTTAGAGTAACAGAAGGAGAAATAAATGAATACAAATATAAAGCGGGGTAATTTGTTCTATGCAGATTTAAGCCCTGTAATTGGATCGGAACAGGGTGGTATCCGTCCTGTGTTAATTATACAAAACAATATAGGAAACCAATTCAGCCCTACAGTTATTGTGGCTGCTATAACAAGCCAAACAACCAAGAATAGAATACCAACGCACATCGTAGTTAATTCAGATATTATTCCAAAGGATTCAATTGTTTTACTAGAGCAAATCCGCACAATTGATAAAGATAGGTTAAAACAATATATCGGACAACTTGATGAGCAATATATGAGACAAATTGATAAAGCATTGCTAATCAGTGTAGGGTTAAATGATAGGCATAAAGATGAAATAGAACTAACGCTATGTCCTACTTGTGCACATCAGTTCTATGAATCTAGTCAACATTTTATCAAGAGAACGAAACCCTTGCAAAGAGTGAAAGAGCGTTGTACATATTGCAATGTACGCATGGGATATGATTTTACAATAACTCATAAAAATTAAGAATCATTGTGCCTTATGAAAACATAACGTACAAGCGGTATCACATACATTGTTTAGTAAAGGGGAGAGTGGTTCGTATGGCAAAAGGGATACAAGTAGTATGCAAAAACACATATAAAAATAAAGATAGTAAACTGCTCAAACAAGCATTTAATAAAAAGTGGATTGAGCTTATTAACCAATATGAAAAATCAAAGATGAATCTAACAATTTAACAGAATTAACAAACCATTTCTAATATCTTATAATAAGAGTATGTAGAAATGGTTTGTTTTATCGTCTGATGGAAAAGGAGACGGATACAATGAAGGTAGCTATTTATTGTCGATTATCTGAGGAAGATAAAAACAAACAATTAAGTACTGATGACAGCGAAAGTATTCAAAACCAAAAAGAAATGCTTTTACAGTATGCAATAGAGCAAGGATGGGAAATCTACAACATCTATAGCGATGATGATTATGCAGGTGCAGATAGAAATCGTCCTGAATTTAATAAGCTCTTAGCAGATGCAAAACAGCGCAAGTTTGATATCGTTTTATGTAAAACGCAATCTCGCTTTACGAGAGAGTTAGAACTCGTTGAAAAATACATACATGGTTTGTTTCCTATTTGGAATATCCGTTTTGTTAGTATCGTAGATAATGCGGATACTGCAAACAAGGGAAACAAAAAGTCCCGACAGATTAATGGCTTAGTAAATGAATGGTACCTTGAAGATATGTCGGAGAATATTAAAAGTGTATTTGATGCAAAGCGAAAAAATGGATATCATATTGGTTCATTTGCATTATATGGATATAAGAAAGATCCAAACCAAAAAGGGCATTTGCTCATTGATGAAGAAGCAGCTGAAATCGTAAGGGAGGTATTTACTCTGTTTTCGCTAGGGTATGGCAAAACAGCAATTGCTCAAATCTTAAATGAAAGAGGCGTACCGAATCCTACGGAGTATAAAAGATTGCAAGGTTTACGATATAAGGCACCTGAAACAAAACAAAGTACTCTATGGAAGTATTTCTCAATCTCACACATGTTAGTAAATGAAATCTATATTGGAAACATGGTACAAGGGAAGTATGGTAGTATATCCTATAAAACAAAACAGAATAAGCCGAAACAAAAAGAACAATGGTATAAAGTTGAGGGAACGCATGAACCGATTATAGACCAAGCCCTTTGGAATAGGGTTCAATCACTAATCGGACAGAGAGTAAAACCTTTTACGATTGGTACGATTGGCATCTTTGCTAAAAAAGTAAAATGTATGAATTGCGGTTATACAATGCGTTCTGCAAAAAGTCATGATAGGTATTACTTAAAGTGTTCTAGTAAAATTATAGCGAAAGACAGTTGTATAGGATCATTTGTTTCTGTAGAAGCATTAGAAGAAATCGTAATGGGTGAGCTAAATAAGCTATGTAAAGAGTATTTGGATCGAGATGAACTAGAGGCTAATATCGAGTTTCATAATAATATTAAAGCAAAAATACAAAAGTGTGAGACAAAATTAGCTCAATATCAAAAGAAAATCGCTGAACTATCCAAGTGTATTAGAGAACTTTACATAGATAAAATGAAAAAGCTTATTACAGAAAAGGAATATGTAGAATTTTCAGAAGAGTTTTCGAAAGACAGAGTTAAATTTGAAAAATTAGAAGCTGAAATGGAAAAACAAATTGCTCAATTAAGAAGTGAAGATCTAATTGAAAATAATCATAGAAAGCTAATTGAAGAATACATTCACATTGAAAAGCTAAATCGTGAGATCGTTGAGAAGTTAATTGACTATATTTTAGTAGGAAAAAAGGATACGAAAACGCAAGTACTACCAGTCGAAATATTCTGGAATTTTTAATACTTTGTTAACTGATTCGTCATAAATGGGGCTAATTTCCACACGAATTGTGTGAAATAGGGCATTTGTTGTTCTTGCATGATTGCACCATCCGCTGCTAAGTCTTCTACTAAATCGGCAATCGGGTCGCCAGTAGATTGTAATGCTGAAGCAGAGAAAGCTTCTCCAGAAGCGGCAACTGGATATAAACCGGTGGTATGGTCCACATAATATGGAGCAAATCCACTACGTTTGATTTCATCAACAGTGAGATTACGTGTTAATTGGTATACAATTGCACAAATCATTTCAAAGTGGCCTAGTTCTTCTGTACCTATTTCGTATTCACAATGTAACTTTCAAGAAAAAAGCCTTGATTCAGCGGCATTTGCTGACATGCAAACCGCTAATTCCGCGAATGTGCCGATTGAGAATATGCTAAAACACATCACAATTTATGAAAAGTTTGAGTGGTGTAGAGGTGCCCATAATGGTAGTTTTACTAAGTCGGACAAGCCTCAATATGAGGTAGATATCCTAGTCGCAATTTAAAAAGAGGTGAATCAAATGAGAAAGACAAATAATCAAATGCTATTCAAAGAGGACCAACTAGAAATAACGAAGGTGCAATCAAAAGAAAGCAAACACCAACAGGTGTGTGAAATTGCAGTAGAAGACCTAAAACCTTTTCAACACCATCCGTTTCAAGTGAATCACGATGGAACATCAGGGAAAAGCAACTTCCCGACAACTTGTTGGCAAGACAGAAAGTGCGGATTTTATAAGTGATACAGAAAGTGGTGAAACTATACGACGTTATATCCGATTAACTGAGCTTGCCAAACCAATTTTGGATATGGTAGATAGCAAACGCATCGCTTTTTCACCTGCCGTAGAGTTATCACACTTGACAAAACAAGAACAAGCGGAATTGTGGGCTGTAATGCAACAAGAGGATTGTACACCATCATTGTCACAAGCAATCCGTATGAAAAAGTTATCACAAGAAGTGAAGCTGACACCAGAAGTAATATACAGCATAATGTCAGAGGAAAAAGCAAATCAAAAGCAGCAAGTGCGAATTCAAATAGACAAGCTAAACTAATTCTTTCCGAAAAATTATACTGTTGAACAATTGGAGAGAGCCATAATGAAATTGTTAGGGGATCGTCAAAGAAAACTACGCAGTAAAGAAGAGCGATAGGATAATTGATTAGAATTCACTGGTAAATAGAATGCAATCAGAGAGTAGTTGAATACTCTCTGATTTTTTATAGCTAGTTGCACATTAACGTGCAACTTTTCTGCTTTTTCAGACTGTTAATGAGGGGATGATTTTTATAAATAATTATTTTACAGATTTTGAGTCTGAACAATTTACTTTCTTTCGTGTCCCAAAAGAACTATTTACTAACAAGAAATATAACCATATTACTGCTGAGGCAAAACTGCTTTATGGACTTCTACTAGATCGTATGGGGTTGTCAGTAAAAAATGGCTGGAAGGATGAGAACGGGTTGGTCTATATTTATTATACCATTGAGAACATCATGGAGAGTATAGGCTGTGGCCATGAAAAGGCGTGTAAGTTATTAGTCGAGCTAAGTAAGGCCGATTTAATTGAACGTCGCAAACAAGGTCAAGGAAGACCAACAGTAATTTATGTGAAGAAGTTTATTTCAGACATCGGAAAATCAGAGGTCAAGACTTCTGAAAAACATACTTCTAGACATCAAAATTTCAGAACTCTAGACTTCGGAAAAACCGACACTAGTAATACTAATATGAATAATACGGATATGAGTGATACTAATCTATCTATCATGTTTGATGAGATGAATGAGATTGTCCGTAATACAATTGAATACGATATTCTGATTCAAAAGCTACCCTATGAGAAAGAAAAAATAGATGAGATCACTTCTCTTATAACAGATACCCTTTGCACAACGAAAAAAACCGTTCGAGTATCAGGAAATGAGATTCCGGTTGCGGTAGTGCGTTCTAGATTACTAAAGATTACTGCGGAGCACGTTGAATATGTCATTGATATGTTAAATCAAAATACAACCATGATACGCAACATAAAAGCATATTTGTTATCTGCCCTCTATAATGCCCCGACAACAATGGATCACTATTACACCGCGCTTGTAAACCATAATTTTTATGGAAGTTAAACATGGTATTGGAAAAATAAATCTAATTAAGGTTATGCAATTATTACAAAATTATTAACCAGTAATAATACAATTAGATAAGTAAAAACATATAAAAGGAAATTGTATGTAAATTTTAAAAGTATATTATGGTAATGTTTGATTGGTTGCTTATCTTCATTGACTTTAAAATTCAACATCTGTATAATGGTATTTGCTATAAACAAATTATGCAGAATTTTGGGTTTTTATAAATAATATAGTAAAATAATTAAATAAAATGTAATAATTTTTTAAATATAAGATATAGGATTTTATTTTCGATTGAAAAACATAGGAGGGGTAGGTATCAATATCGTAGTAGTAAGTCAACATTATTACCCGGATAATTTTAGAGTCAATGATATCGTAAAAGAATTAGTGAACCAAGGACATCAAGTTAAGATGATAACCGGTTTGCCTGACTATACAACTTCTAAAGTACCTAATGAATACCGCTTTTTTAGAAAGAGAAAAGAAGTAATCGATGGCGTAAATGTAATTAGAGTTCCAACAATTTCAAGAAGAAAAGGCGTAATTTTTAGAGCCTTAAATTATATGTCATTTATTATATCAGGATATATTTATGCATGTTTTTGCAGTAAAAAAGACATAGATGGCATTTTTGTCTATCAAACTTCGCCAGTATTTCAAGCAATCCCTGCAATTCGACTCAAAAAACGAGCAAGGTGTAATTTAACTTTATATTGCTGTGATTTGTGGCCAGAATCTTTAAAGGCATGGAATGTAAAAGAAGACTCCTTGCTTTTTAAAGTGGTTAAAAGAATGAGCAGTAAGATATATCGTGCATGTAATACTGTAGCTATTACTTCTACACCATTTAAGGAGTACTTAATAGAGGTATGTGACGTTGATTCAGAGAAAATTCAGTATTTACCCCAACATGCTGAAGACTTGTATCAAAGTATTCAAGGACAATACATAGATAACAACTGTATTGATTTTATGTTTGCAGGAAATATTGGTTCCGTTCAAAATGTGGATTGTATTTTAAAAGCAATTCCTAATGTAAAGACGAACCAGAAATTTCATGTACATATTGTCGGTGATGGTTCAGAATTAGATAATTGCATTCAATTATCCAAACAGCTTAATGTTGAAAACAGAATTACATTTCATGGTAGACGTTCATTGAAAGAGATGGAGAAGTTTTATTTAATGGCAGATTGTCTATTACTCACATTACGCGGGGGCGATTTTATAGGAATGACACTTCCAGCCAAATCTCAGGGCTATTTAAGTTGTGGAAAACCCCTAGTTGGAGCTATTGACGGTGCGGGAAAAGAGATGATTATCAAAGCTGACTGTGGATTATGTGGACAAGCAGGCGATGATAAAAAGCTAGCACAAAATATGACAACATTGATTGAAAGCTTTGATCAATACAAACAAAAAGGTAAAAATGGGCGAGCTTTTTATGAACAAAATTATCGGAAAGAAATTTTTATGAATAATTTAATTGGAATATTATAGGAGATAGTGAAAGATATGTTTGAAGGAAAAACACTTTTAATCACCGGAGGTACCGGCTCTTTTGGAAACGCAGTATTGGATCGATTTTTAGAAACCAATATTAAAGAAATTCGTATTTTTTCAAGAGACGAAAAGAAACAAGATGATATGCGTCATGAATATAATAATGATAAAATCAAGTATTATATTGGAAATGTGAGAAGTTTATCTAGTGTAAAAAGCGCTATGTATGGAGTTGATTATGTTTTTCATGCTGCGGCATTAAAACAAGTTCCATCCTGTGAATTTTTTCCTATCGAAGCTGTAAAAACAAATGTTATTGGTACTGATAATGTTTTAACAGCTGCAATAGAAGCAGGAGTGAAAAAAGTAATCTGTTTATCAACAGATAAAGCAGCTTATCCAATAAATGCTATGGGAACATCTAAAGCAATGATGGAAAAGGTTTTTGTAGCAAAGTCAAGAACAGTAGACCCTAAAAAAACATTAATCTGCGGAACGAGATACGGAAACGTAATGTGTTCTCGTGGTTCTGTAATTCCATTATTTATTGATCAAATAAAAGCAGGTAAGCCATTAACAATAACAGAGCCTAAAATGACACGCTTTATCATGAGCTTAGAAGAAGCTGTTGAATTAGTGCTATTCGCATTTAAAAATGCTCAATCCGGAGATATCATGGTACAAAAAGCACCAGCTTGTACAATAGAAGTATTAGCCCAAGCTGTAAAAGAATTGTTTCATGCTGATAATGAGATCAAAGTAATCGGTATTCGTCATGGCGAAAAAATGTATGAAACACTACTGACAAATGAAGAATGTGCAAAAGCTGTTGATAGAGGCAATTTCTATCAAGTATCAGCGGATAAGCGCGATTTAAACTATGATAAATATGTAAGCGAGGGCAATAGCAACCGCAATGGTCTAACAGAATTTAATTCAGATAATACACAGAGGTTATCTGTTGAAGAAGTAAAAGAAAAATTGTTAACTCTACAATATATACGTGATGAAATTGCTGCATGGGAAGCAGAAAAATCCAGTATGTAGAATGGGAGTAGTTATGAAGATATTAGTTACAGGATCAAAAGGCTTTGTAGGTAAAAATTTAATCACAGAGCTTAAAAACAGAGGATATACAGATATTTTTGAATATGATATGGATACAAATAAGGCACTCTTAGAGCATTATGCAAAAGAGTGCAATTTTGTGTTCCATCTAGCAGGTGTAAATCGTCCTGAAAATGAAACAGAATATATGAAAGGTAATTTTGGTTTTACAACTGAGTTACTCAATTTATTGACGAAAAATAATAATTCTGCTCCTATATTAGTTACATCGTCTATTCAAGCGCAACTAGATAACGCATACGGACGTTCTAAAAAAGCAGGCGAAGATTGTATTTTTTCTTATTCTAAAGAGACAAAGTCAAAAGTATATGTTTATCGCTTACCCAATGTCTTTGGTAAATGGTGTAGGCCGAATTATAATAGTGCGATTGCGACTTTTTGTAACAATGTTGCAAATGGATTGCCGATTACTGTTAATGATCCGAATGTAATTATGAACTTAGTTTATATTGATGACGTAGTTGCAGAATTTATCAGCGCTATGGAAGGTCATGCAAATTTACTGGATCAATTCTGCGCTGTACCGGTTACATATAAAGCAAAGCTTGGTTATATAGCAGATACAATTCGCTCTTTTAGCGAGTATAAAACAAATCTTTATATTCCAAATGTGGGAAATGAGCTTGAGAAGAAGTTGTATAGTACTTATTTAAGCTATCTTCCAACCGATCAATTCAGCTATCCTTTAAAAATGAATGTTGACGAGAGAGGCTCTTTTACTGAGATTATTCGTACTCCTGACAGAGGACAATTTTCTGTTAATATTTCTAAACCTGGCATTACAAAAGGGAATCATTGGCACCACACCAAGAATGAAAAATTTGTTGTAGTAAAAGGAAAAGGACTCATTCAATTTAGAAAAATTGGAACAGATGAAGTTTTAGACTACCACGTAACAGGCGAAAAAATAGAGGTTATTGATATACCAACAGGATATACTCATAACATAATTAACGAAGGTGAAACTGATATGGTTACCTTTATGTGGGCAAATGAAGCCTTTAATCCAGATAAGCCTGATACGTATTTTGAAAAAGTATAACAAAGGAGTATATTATGTCACAGCTTAAAGTCATGACTATTATTGGAACTCGACCAGAGATTATTCGCCTTTCTGCGGTAATTAAAAAATGTGATAAGTACTTTAATCAAGTATTAGTACATACTGGTCAAAACTATGATTATGAATTAAATCAAGTGTTTTTTGATGATTTAGGCTTGCGTGCACCTGATTTTTATTTAGATGCAGTAGGAATAGATTTAGGAGAAACAATAGGCAATATTATTGCAAAATCATATAAACTTATGGTGGAAGAACAACCAGATGCTCTTTTGATTTTAGGAGACACGAATTCATGTCTTTCAGCGATTGCAGCAAAACGTCTTCATATTCCTATTTTCCATATGGAAGCTGGAAACAGATGCTTTGATGAATGCCTTCCTGAGGAAACAAATCGTAGAATTGTTGACCATATTTCTGATGTTAATATGTGCTATAGTGAGCATGCAAGAAGATATTTAAACCATGAAGGTACTGCAAAGGAAAGAACATATGTAACAGGGTCTCCTATGGCTGAAGTACTTCATCAAAATTTGGAGCAAATTCAATCTAGCGAAATTCTTAAGAAGTTAGGTCTTGAAAAAGGCAAATATATTCTTCTATCTGCTCATAGAGAAGAAAATATAGATAATGAAGAAAACTTTATCAACTTAATGAACGCTGTAAATGCAATGGCAGAAAAATATGATATGCCTATTTTATATTCATGCCATCCAAGGAGTGCGAAGTATATCGAAAAGCGTGGATTCCAGTTTGATCCTCGTGTCATTCAAAACAAACCACTAGGTTTTCATGATTACAATAATCTGCAAATGAACGCATATGCTGTGGTTTCTGATAGCGGTACATTACCTGAAGAATCAAGCTTCTTCTTATCAGTAGGACATCCATTCCCAGCTATTTGTATTCGAACTTCAACAGAACGTCCTGAAGCGCTTGATAAAGGTAACTTTATCCTTGCAGGGATTACAACAGAACAAGTACTACAAGCAGTAGATACTGCGGTAGTAATGAATAATGATGGCGATTATGGTATTCCAGTACCGAATTATACAGACGAAAATGTTTCTACAAAAGTAGTAAAGCTAATTCAAAGCTATACTGGTGTAGTAAATAAAATGGTGTGGAGGAAGTAGAAGTGGTAGACTTAAAAGAGTTTCATGATGTGTTACTGGAGATATTAATTGAGTTTGATAGAATATGTAGAAAATACGATATTAAATATTCTTTAGCTTGGGGAACTCTTCTAGGAGCGGTTCGTCATCAAGGCTTTATTCCTTGGGACGATGATGTCGATATTATTATGCCTAGAAAAGATTACGAGAAGTTCTTGAAACTTTCTTCACAAGAGTTGAATAATAACTATTTTCTTCAATCCATTAACACCGAAACTGCTTACCAATATAATATAACACGTATACGAAAAAATAATACAGCTATGATATATAGTAATTGGAAGAATGCTGGATTTCATCAAGGTATTTATATGGATATTTCTCCGATTGATCATATTCCTGATGATGAAAAATTATTTGCAAAACAAAAACGAAAGATCATTTTTTTAACACCAATTCGTGCTGCAAGAAATAAAGATGTGTTTTTTAATTGTGGGCTTAATTTAAATAAATTCGTCAAATCAATCTTATATGTTGTGCTGAATTGTTTTCCAAGAAAATACTGTCAAAGAAAAGAATATGAAGCGATAACAAAATATAATGATTCGAGAACAAAAAGAGTTGGATTAATATCTGAAGGTGGGGTTTTATTAAACACTCCTGCTGATTTGCGGCCTTTTGATAGCAAAGTCTTAGATGAGTTTGTTGATATTGAATTTGAAGGTCGTCAATTTTTAGCAACGAAATATTATGATGAAATGTTGAAATTTTGGTATGGGGATTATATGCAGTTGCCACCAAAGGAGCAACAAGTAATGTTTCATCAGCCAGAAATATTTAGTACTAACAGGAGTTATAAGGAGTTTTTATAAAGGAGTAGAAGTTTGAAAGTATTATTTATTACAAATTTTGAGGCACCGTATAGAATAGATTTTTATAATGAATTAACGAATTATATGGATTTAACTGTCGCTTTTTTTGATTCAAAAGAACAACAAAAAGGAAGATGTTCTGAATGGTTTGTAGAGGTAGAATATAAATTCAACCACATATTATTAAAACAATCAAAGTTTTTGAACGGACATATTTGTTATGGCGTAAAAGAACTTGTTTTAGATAAAAGTTATGATTTAATTATGTTAGACTCTTACTGTGAATATACCGGGATGTATGCAATAAAACAACTAAAAAAATATGACATACCTTTTGTACTAGAGGCAGATGGTGGGTTTGCTAAGTCTGGTAAGGGCTTTAAAGAATTACTTAAGAAAAAACTAATTTCTTCTGCAACTTGGTGGATTGGAACTGGTGAAGCAACAACTCAATATTTGGAGTTTTATGGTGCAAAACGAGAAAATACATATTCCTATCCGTTTACCACCGTAGCCCAAAAAGATATTGTGACAGGTTTAATTACAAAAGAAGAAAAACAAGTTATCAAACAAGAATTTGGCATAACTGAAGAAAAAGTAATCTTAAATGTAGGACAATTTATTCCTCTTAAAGCAAACGATATTTTAATACAAGCATGTAAGAATTTAGATAAATCGATTGGAATTTATCTAGTTGGGGGAAAGCCAACACAAGAATATCTTGATTTAAAAGATAAATATGGCCTAAGCAATCTTCACTTTATAGACTTTATGGTAAAAGATGAATTGATTAAATATTATAAAGCTGCTGATGTATTTTGTTTTCCAACTCGTGGTGATGTGTGGGGATTGGTTGTTAATGAAGCAATGGCGCAAGGTCTATCTGTTATTACAACTGATCGTTGTATTGCTGGTTTAGAGCTAATAAAAGATGAAGAGAATGGGTATATAGTTCCGGTTGACGATGTAAAGGCATTTACAGAAAAACTCAATATCATACTCAATAATGATGATTTAGCCAAGACGATGTCACAAAATAATATTGAAAAGATCAAACAATATACAATTGAGAATATGGCAATAAGACACAAAGAAATCTTTGATGATATATTAAAAAGCAAAGGAAAATAAAATGAATATCTTATATGTATCTCGTGCTTGTCCAAATGAATTATATAAGCAATTGTCGCATAAACCTAGCCAAGCAGCAACAAAGTTTAATTATCTTGTTGCGAAAGGCTTTGCTAAAAATGGTCATTTCGTCAAATGTTGTTATGTTGATAAATTTGATAAACATATAAGAAAAAACACTACAAGCTTTCGTACTTATCAGGATTCACAACATAGTAATTTATCATTCATGGTACGAAACTATAATAATGTTGGTGGATTGTCTCCATTTAAGGGATTGTTTCAAACAATAAAGCTGTATTGGAATTCTATGAATGAAAAAGATAGCGTGCTCGTTTGCGATTACTTATGTTACATACAAAGTATGTTAGCTCTCATAGTTGCGAAACTGAAAGGACGAAAAACAGTGTGCATTTGTACGGATTTGCCGCAAGATGTAGCTGGAAACCAATCAAGTTTATTAGGAAGAATCAAGCAAAGTATATTTTCTTTTGTAGGAAATTTTGTTTTAAATAGATTTCGCTATTATGTTCTTTTAACAAAGCAAATGAATGAAAAGTTAAGCAAGCACGCAGCAAAGCGACCATTTGTTGTGATAGAAGGATTAGTTGACTCGGATATGAGTTCAGTTGAAAATAATTTGCAAGATAAAGATAAAAAAAGAATACTGATATATGCTGGAAGTTTGCACAAAATTTACGGTATCAAAGAACTTACTGAAGGCTTTTTACAAGCAAATATCGGTAATGTTGAACTACATATTTACGGTAGTGGAGATTTCAATAATGAGTTAGAAGAAATTTGCAAGACTACAGATCAGATTAAGTATTTTGGTGTAGTTTCTAATGAAGAAATTATTCAAAAGCAATTAAAAGCAACGCTGTTGGTTAATCCACGACCGACAAACGAGGAATATACTAAATATTCTTTTCCTTCTAAAAATATGGAGTATATGGTGTCAGGAACACCGGTCCTTACAACAAAGCTTCCAGGAATGCCAAATGATTATTTAGAATATGTCTATACCATTGATAACGAATCTTCTTTTGGAATAGCGGAAATATTAAAACAACTTTTGTTGAAAGATGAATGTGAGGTGCACGCTAAAGGAATTCGTGCAAAAGAATATGTATTGAATGAAAAAAATGAAGTACAACAATCCAAAAAAATAATAGCTTTAATAAATGAAAGAGGATAATTATGTTTCAATTTGGAGTAAGGCAATATGAGTTTTCAAAAAACAAAATAGTAAATGAATCTATATTATATTTGCTTATATTTTTCACAATTGCATTAAGTCGCGATACTTTGTATACGTATGCAAAATTTAATTTCTTTATTACATTTATAACTTACATTGGGATAATAGCAATATGTGGAATTGTTTTATTGATTAAATATTATAAGCAAGGCTATGTGTTTAGAGAAAAAGCAACATGGTTTATACTGTTTTACATTGTTGCCATATTATTAAGTTCGTTAATTAAACTTGATTTTCAGCTTTATGTTCTTTCAATATTATTTTATATTGGCGTTGCTTATTTGTTTATTCATATCTTTACTTTTGATGATTTTTTTAAGAAGTTTTCTAATTTATTGTGTATTTTAGGAGTCTATTCGCTAGTTTGCTGCTATGTACTAAGACCTTTTCTTTTTAAAAATTTCGATAGTATTCCACTTGTTACAAATTCTGTCGGATTACAATTTTTCGATTTGGAGTTAAGTTTTGTTGTCCCTATAAAAACTTACTTAAGAAATTTTGGTATATTTAGGGAACCAGGAGTGTATGGAATATTTATTAATATAGCTTTACTATACGAGCTCATATATAATCCCCAAAAATATCGTTTTATTCATATTGTAATATTGTTGCTGACTTGTGTAAGCACTTTTTCACCGCCAGCAATTGCAGTAACAGGGTTATTTGTGTTAGTTGGAATAATAAAAGCTATATTGGAAAAACGATTATCAAAAAACCAATTGATGATTATTTGTGGCGTTTTACTTTTAGCTGTTATTATATTCATTATTGCGTGTTGTTTGAATTACCATCTATATATGTTAGTTACTGAAACAGTAAAGAAACTTGTAACGGTTAATGATTCTACCTCAGCGAGAGGAAATTCTTTATTTAAAGATATTAATCAATTTTTGCATAGCCCAATTTGGGGAAATGATTTTTCAGTAGTGTTAGCTGATAAAACATACAGTATAGCATCTACTACAGGCTTTTTTGCTCTTTTCGGTTTACTTGGAGGTACATTTCATATCTTATCTTTTTGGCTAATTGTAAAGAAAGATGCCAACAAACTGTGGCTTAAATTCACATTACTATTCGGATTGTTGATTTTATTTAATACACAGTTTATAGTCGGAAATCCAATTTTTTGGATATTTTCCTTTAGCTCATTCATGTTAAGAGATAATGAAAATGATGAGGAAAATCAATTTGATATAATAAAAAGTTTTAGAGAGAAGAGTCTTAAATTGAAAACAGGCTTTACTATTAAAAGTGTTAAGGAGTAAATATGAAGATATTATGGGTAAGTAACGTTGTGCTACCAGATGTAGGAAAAGCACTTGATATCGATTATGCAAATGCAGGGGGCTGGATGAAAGCTATTATTCCAGACCTAGCTAAAAAACAAAATATTGAGCTCTTTGTTGCCGCTCCATATAGCGGGGATAAGATATTAAAAGTGTATATAGACAATGTAAACTATATAGTATTTCCAAGAGACCAAACAGATAGATCTTGGCTACAAATTATTCCTGATATAAGGCCAAATATTATTCATCTACATGGAACAGAATTCAGTCATGGTAAAATTCTAATGGATATTTTCCCTAACGAAAAATACGTTACATCAATTCAAGGCCTAGTAAGTATTTATTCATATCATTATAAAGCATTTATACCACATCGTATTGCTACTAGAAAGTCAATACGTGATTTCTTAAAACAAGATTCGATTAAACAACAATCAAGAAAATTTATGAAACGTGGTTTAATTGAAAAAGAAATTTTATCAAAAACAAAGCATATTATCGGGCGTACAAACTGGGATAAAGCGTGTGCTTATCAAATTAATCCAAATGCAGCGTATCATCATTGCAATGAAAGCCTTAGAGAAAGTTTTTATAATAATAATTGGGATATATCAAAATGTGAAAAACATTCTATATTTTTTTCACAAGCCACATATCCAATTAAAGGCTTACATCTAGCATTGATGGCTTTGCCACAAATCTTAAAGGATTTTCCTGATTCGCACTTATATGTTGCAGGAGATAATATCACAAAGAATGAGACATTAAAACAGAAACTAAAAATTTCTTCTTATGGGAAATATCTAAACGAGTTAGTTTATAAATTAAAATTGAAAGAACATATTACCTTTTTAGGTAATTTATGCGAGGAGGATATGTGTGAGCGCATGATGAATTCCCATGTGTTTCTATCTGCTTCTAGTATAGAAAACAGCCCAAATAGTTTGGGCGAAGCGATGCTGCTTGGCGTACCTTGCATAAGCTCTGATGTTGGTGGTGTAACGAATATGATGAAACATAATACTGAAGGTTATATTTATCCAGCTGATGAGTATTACATGATTTCTTATTATGTGAAAGAGATTTTTGATAACCCTGATATTGCTCTTCAATTTTCTGAAAAAGCAAAAAATCATGCAAAAAATACTCATGATAAAATTAAAAATATCGATGAGTTAATTCAAATATATAAAAAAATATAAGAATAGGGGAGAGTATATATGTCTGATATTAAAACATTCATACTATTTAGCCCAGCAATATCGTCATTAAATATTGGTGATGAAATAATCGTAGATTCCTGTAAAAAATATTTAAAACCACTATTACATAATTCTTATGTAGTCGAATTTGCAACCCATGTTCCTGTTACGAATATGTATATGTCGTTTATTGGAAATATTAATCATAAATTTGTATTAGGAAGCAATTTGTTAATGCCAAAAATGAATCAGAGTTTTAGACAATGGGATATAAAGTCATCAAATATCAATGCGATAAAACCAATAATAACAATGGGCGTAGGTTGGCACTCATATTCAGGAAAATCAAATCATTATACAGAAAAATTGTATAAAAGTTTATTTAACCATGAGTATATAAATAGCGTTAGAGATCAGTATACTGTAGAAAAGCTTCGCAGTATAGGTGTAAATAATGTAATTAACACCGCGTGTCCATCACTATGGGGATTTACTGATGAATTTTGTGATAGTATACCGACAAAAAAATCTGATACTGTTATTTGCACACTTACAGACTATAGGCCAGATGTGGAAAAAGATAAAGAACTTTTAAGTATTCTTTCTAAGAATTACAAACGTGTTTTATTATGGGTTCAAAGCCAAGGCGATATAGAATATATTTCTCAAGTCATTACGGATGATAAGATAGAAATTGTTTCACCATCTTTAGCGACATATGATAGTATTTTAGCTAATAACGATGTGGATTATGTTGGAACTAGATTACACGGTGGGATTAGAGCTCTACAACATAAAAAACGTTCATTTATAGTTGCTGTTGATAATCGTGCCAATGAAATACACAAGGATTGTGGGCTACCCATTATACAAAGAGAAAATTTAGAAAAGCTAGAGGAAGTTATTAATAGTGAACAAAAAGTATCTATTGACTTGCCTAGAGAAAATATAAGAAAATGGTTAGCGCAATTTAATATTGAGTACTAACTTTTAGGAGTGGACAAAATCAATAAGTATAAAAAGCTATTCTCAGATACAATGTTGTTTTCGTTTAGTGTGTTAGTATCAAAAGTTTTGTCTTTTTTTATGCTACCACTATATACTAACAGACTTACAACTCAAGAATATGGAACCATTGATTTAGTAGTAACCACAGCATCATTGTTAATTCCAGTCTTGACTTTAAGTATTACTGATGCTGTATTAAGATTTTCATTGGATAAAGATTCAGATCCAATGATGATATTTTCGATAGGACTTAAATTTTTAGCTTTTGGAGTAGTGCTTGCAATAGTAATATCCTTAATAGCGATGATATGTGGATTTGATATAAAATTATGTATGGTGTTTGACTTAATATTTATAACAAATTCTATATACACTCTGCTCAGTCAGTTTGTGAGAGGTATTGGTAGGGTCAAAGTGTTCGCGTTGAATGGAATAATATCAACTAGTGTGACAATAGGATTTAATATCCTTTTTTTAGTAGTTTTTAAAGCGGGCATATATGGATACTTATCTTCAATTATTATATCGGAGTTTATATGTATCATATATATGAGTTGCACGATAAATATAAAACAATATATTTCTTTCGAAAAAAGAGATAAAGAAAAACAAAGAGAAATGCTAAAGTATGCTACACCACTAATTCCAAATTCAATTTCTTGGTGGGTAAATTCGCTTTCTGATAGATATATTATTGTTGCGTTGTGTGGGGTAGGAATCAATGGTATATATTCTGCAGCTTGTAGATTACCTACGCTTGTTTCGACAGCTGGGGATATTTTTATGCGAGCTTGGCAGCTTTCAGCAATAAGTGAATTGAATAGTAAAAACCGCAACGAATTTTATAATTTAATATATAAATACTATAATTTGGTGCTTGTTTTTTGCTGTTCAATTGGAATTATGGCAACGCCTTTACTTGCTAAAATTTTATTTGATGTTAAATTTCAATCAGCTTGGAAATCTGCAATTTTCTTGTTAATTGGTGCTGTATTTTCTGCGCTTAATGGTTTCATTGGTTCGTTATTTACAGCTACAAAGAATTCTAGAAGTTTATTTATTTCTACTTTAATAGGTGCCTCTACAAATATTCTATTAAATTTTATGTTAATTCCAATTTTAAATGAATGTGGGGCAGCAATTGCTACTATGACTAGTTTTTTTATTATCTTAATTGTAAGAGGAAAACTATTAAAAAGTGAATTTCCTGAGTTCAAAGTTTTTAGGATTAAGTTTATACTTGGCTATATATTGTTAATAGTTCAAGCTTCGGTCATGTTATGTACTATTAATAATATATTTGTACTTAATGTTATTATATCTTTACTCATCATATTTTTGTTTTCAAAAGATATTTTCTTATTGCTAGAAAAAGCTTTATTTAAAAGCAGATTACGTCTTAATAAGTAAGTTCATCTCGTTCATGAGTTAGTATGCAGTTATATATTGAATACGTGTAATTGTAGCATTGCTAATTATCAAAGGTATTTTAAACTTTGTGATATCGGTATTAGTTTTTTATTATAAATTTCAAAAGTAATGAGTTTTGTAATATAAAAAATATATTAGCAAATTATATCCAAAAATTCCGAACACGAAAGTAATAAAAGTGAACAAATAATCATTATCCACTTTACTCATTTATGTAAATCATCATGAGGTATAATATGATTTTCAATTCCATGTCTTTCTTAATATTCTTTCCTATAGTAACTGTTGTCTATTTTCTAATTCCTCATAAAATAAAATGGATTTGGTTATTGGTAACCAGTTATTTTTTCTATATGTGTTGGAATCCCCAATATGCAATTTTAATTGGGTTTTCAACTGTAATTACATATTTAAGCGGTATATTTATAGAAAAGTTAAGAAAAATACCAGACATCAAAAAATCTAAGAGGTTAATGCACCTAGTGGTGTATTTATGCTTGGCCATTAACTTAGGTCTATTATTTTTCTTTAAATATTTTGACTTCGCAATAGATAATATTAATATAGCACTTTCTTTATTGAACTTATCATTAGTGCAACCCGAGTTCGATGTTTTATTACCTGTTGGTATTTCCTTTTATACATTTCAAGCGTTAAGTTATACGATTGATGTTTATCGTGGGGATATTTATGCAGAACGTAATATTGGAAAATACGCGTTATTTGTATCATTTTTTCCACAGTTAGTAGCCGGACCTATTGAGCGTTCTAAAAATTTATTAACGCAAATTAACGATAAACACAATTTTGATTATACAAGGGCTAAGCTCGGATTACAGCTCATGCTATGGGGTTTATTCCAAAAAATCGTAATTGCAGATAGAGTTGCTATTATTGTGAATAATGTATATGGGAATTACTCTAATCAATCAGGTATCGTTTTAATCTTGGCGACAATTTTATTCGCAGTGCAAATTTATTGCGATTTTTCAGGCTATTCGAATATGGCAATCGGTGCAGCTCAAGTAATGGGATTTAAGCTTATGGATAACTTCAATCGTCCTTATTTTGCTCGATCCATTAAAGATTTTTGGCATAGATGGCACATATCGCTTAGCTCCTGGTTTAGAGACTATTTATACATACCGTTAGGCGGAAGCCGTTGTTCCAAAGAGAGAAAGTGTTTTAACCTAATGGTTACATTCCTTTTGAGTGGATTATGGCATGGAGCGAGTTGGAATTATGTTGTTTGGGGCGTATTACACGGTTTTTATCAAGTATCTGGTGAAATTTTAACACCGGTGCGAAGTAAAATTAAAAAAGCTTTTAAAGTAAATGAAAGTAGCTTTGCTCATAGACTATTTCAATGCGTATTTACATTTATATTAGTTGATATAGCATGGATATTTTTTAGAGCACCTGGAGTAAAAGCTGGATTATCAATTGTTAAAACAATGATTACAAATTTGAATTTAAATGCTCTTATTGATGGAACTTTGTATACATTTGGGGTATCACAATCTCAGTTCACTACAATGCTCATAACAATTGTTGTACTATTCATAGTTTCTTCATTGCAAAGGAAGTATAAATTGAGAGAAAAATTACAACAACAACCTTTATGGTTTAGATGGATGATATATTTTATTGCTATCAATAGTATTTTATATCTTGGTGTTTATGGATCTGAGTATGCTCAAACACAATTCATTTATTTCCAATTCTAAAGGGGAGGGACTAAACTTGGCTAAAAAAAGTTGGATTTTTCGAAGTATTATATTTATAGTAATAATGCTTGTTTGGATTTTCTCTGTTATTTTACCTCAATACAGTAAAGGCTATAATGCATCAATGATTGATAAATATGATCGTCTTAAAAGTGTGAAAGAACCGAAAATAATACTCGTTGGTGATTCTAATGTAGCATTTGGATTTAATTCAAAGTTAATTGAGGAACAGTTCAATATGCCAGTTGTTAATATGGGATTACATGGTGGACTAGGGCTCACATTACATACAGATATTGTAAAAGGGAACATCAACAAAGGTGATATTGTAGTTGTATTACCAGCGCAATATGATTTCCCAAATGGAATTAGTGATGCTGTGCTTGCGTGGCAAACGATAGAGAATCATTTTTCTTTATGGTCGAAAATAAGATATCAAGACTATGAAAAAATGATTGAAGCATTTCCGACTTATTTAAAAAAAGCAGTTGAACTATCGTTCCCAAATTGCTTGAGCCGTTTGAAGTTTTGGAATCGTGAAACAACCCCACCTCCACCAAAGAGTGTTTACTCACGAGCGGCTTTTAATGAATATGGTGATGTAAAGTTTGAACGTTCGAAAAATATAATGAAAAACAGGCATCTCGCTGAAGCAGGATTTAGACGAGGTCAAATATCCAAAGAGCTTATGCAGTATTTAAATGAGTATCATAAATATGTTGAATCTCAAGGGGCAACACTCTTTATGGGAGTTCCACCAATAATGCAAGAGATTTTTGAAATGACTGATGAAGAACTTGCCGATTTTCAAGAGGAGTTAGAAAATAGTATTCAATTTGAATTGATTTCTGATTTTAATAATTATATTTATTCAGAGACCTTGTTTTATAATACCAATCTTCATTTGAATGATAGAGGTGTTGAAATTAGGACACAACAATTTATTAAGGATCTAACTAAAGCAGTTAAAAACTAGTAAGATTTACTGCCTTATTGGTAATTTCTTAGATTGTTAGAAAGATAAAAATCAAAAATTAGAGGTTAAAAAAGTCAATCAATCTTTATATTGAAATAATAAAATATAACCAAACCACGAAAGGACATACAAAATGAATACATCATTAGTAATCATGGCTGCTGGAATTGGATCACGATTCGGTGGCGGCATTAAACAACTTGAACCAGTTGGCCCTAATGGAGAAATCATTATGGATTATTCTATCCATGATGCAATCAAAGCAGGATTTAATAAAATTATATTTATAATACGCAAAGATATAGAAGATGATTTTCGTGAAGTCATCGGTAATCGTATTGAAAAGATTTGTAGAGAATTAAATGTAACAATGGAATATGCATTCCAAGCATTAGAGGATGTTCCAAAAGGCGTTTCTTTACCAGAAAATCGTAAAAAGCCATGGGGTACAGGACAAGCTGTTTTATCTTGTAAAGGGTTAATTAAAGAACCATTTGCAGTCATTAATGCAGATGATTATTATGGTAAGGAAGCATTTTATAAAATCCATGAGTTCTTACTGTCATATACAAATTCAGAACCAAACAAGCTATGTATGGCAGGCTTTATCTTGAAGAATACACTAAGTGAAAACGGTGGAGTTACAAGAGGTATTTGTCAAGTCAATGAAGAAGACTATTTAACTAATGTTGTTGAGACACATGATATTGTGAAAACTGATAAAGGTGCAGCAGTAAACGGAAACGAAATTGATGTCAATTCATTTGTATCAATGAATATGTGGGGGTTAACCCCAGAGTTTATTGATATTCTTGCAAATGGATTTGTTGAGTTCTTTCAAACGATTGATGGCAACGAGCAGAAAGATGAGTATTTGTTGCCAGTTTTAGTTGGACAATTACTGCAAGAAGATAAAGTATCGGTAAAAGTTTTAAAGACTTCTGATGAATGGTTCGGTGTTACCTATAAGGAAGATAAAGATTATGTAATAGATTCTTTTAAGAAACTAATTGCAATTGGTGCATATTCTGAAAATTTATTTGAAGATTTATTAGGATAGATTTAGAATAAAATATTTGGCAAAGGAGATAACCCATGAAGGTTTTAGTCACTGGTGGTGCTGGATATATCGGTAGTCACACATGTGTAGAATTATTGAATGCAGGGTTTGATGTCGTTGTTGTAGATAACCTCTATAATTCAAATGTAGAAGCGATTGCTCGTGTTGAAGAAATAACAGGTAAAAAAATCACTTTCTATCAAGAAGATATTTGCAATAAAGATGCTCTCGACACTATCTTTTCAAAAGAGAATGTGGACGCTGTTATTCATTTTGCTGGCTTGAAAGCAGTGGGCGAGTCTGTAAGAGAACCTCTTGCATATTACGAAACGAACATTGCTGGAACAATGACTTTATGCAAGGCTATGAAAGAAGCAAATGTCAAAAATATAATTTTTAGTTCTTCAGCTACAGTTTATGGAGATCCTGCTTTTATACCAATAACAGAAACTTGTCCAAAGGGTATTTGTACAAATCCATACGGGTGGTCCAAATGGATGGTAGAACAAATATTAACTGATTTATATACATCAGATAATAGCTGGAACGTAGTATTGCTAAGATATTTTAATCCTGTTGGTGCACATGAAAGTGGTAAGATTGGTGAAGATCCGAAAGGAATACCAAACAATCTTATGCCATATATTTCGCAAGTTGCAGTAGGTAAGCTATCTTGCTTAGGCGTATTTGGTGATGATTATGATACACATGATGGCACAGGCGTGCGAGATTATATTCATGTTGTGGATCTTGCAATAGGGCATATTAAGGCTATAAAACAGTTTCAAAATAACGGAGGAGTTTATACATATAACTTAGGAACAGGCATAGGTTATTCTGTTCTTGATATGGTAAAAGCCTTTGGAAAAGCTTGTGGAAAAGAAATACCTTATGAAATAAAGCCTCGTCGTGCTGGTGATATAGATAAGAACTATTGCTCGCCTGAAAAAGCAAAAGATGAGCTTGGATGGCAAGCAACCCGTAGCTTGCAAACAATGTGTGAGGACTCATGGAGATGGCAAAGTAATAATCCAAACGGATATGAGAAATAGATTATCTAATTTGTGACAGTAACTGGAGTACTTGTCTAATCTCAAATACCTGTTCACTACCATACAAAATAAGAACGTATAGTAGAGATGCTATACGTTCTTATTTTGTTTTTCCCCCCACATAAGGTCTTAGGGTTACCCTAAACAAGCCTAATGTCCCCATTAGGCAATGCTTGCTATACCAATACCATTACAATTCAACCAAAAGGCAAACAACATTTTTACGTTGTTTGCCTTTTTCATATTTATAAATAAATAGTAAATACTATTCAATATTTTCGCCCACCCCTCACTCTAAACGGCAAATAGAGTAAGGGGGATTTTTATATCCTAGAATAAAAACGCTACACCATAGCGATAATCTTCTAATATTTGTGGCATGTACAAGCAGAATTTTAGAACAACACGAATATAGTTATAGTAAATGACAACAGGGGGTGGCAGAATGATTAATGATGTAATAAAGCAAATAGACGTAGAAAATGATATGGAGGTAAACCGAAAATCACAAGCAGAATTCCTATTTGAGTATCAAAAATCAGTTCTACTCAACCTATCTGAACAAGGTGTAATAAATGATATCCAATGCCAGCAATGTATTGAGAAATTAGCATGGCAATTTAGAAAATAATCCATACATTCGCAAAGAGAATAAACTGCTGTTAAACTGTAAAGGAAGGAGATGATAGAGATGCAAAAGGTTGCAGTATATTGTCGTGTATCGACGGATAAAGATGACCAAGCAAATTCATTTGAAAGTCAACAACGATATTTTAGGGACTATATAGATCGCCAGCCAGATTGGGAGCTTGCAAATATCTATGCAGACGAAGGGCTATCGGGCACCTCGACAAAGAAGCGTGCAGCATTTAATCGCATGATTAACGATGCAAATCTAGGTAAGTTTGATATTGTTATCACAAAAGAAGTGAGCCGTTTTTCAAGAAATATTCTAGATACGATATCCTATACAAGAGAGCTACGAAGAAAAGGAATTGGTGTGTTATTTGCAAACGATGGTATTAACACACTAGAACCAGATTCAGAGTTGCGTTTATCCATCATGGGCAGTATCGCACAAGAAGAAAGTCGTAAGACAAGCACTCGAGTGAAATGGGGACAGACCAGGCGAATGGAACAAGGGGTTGTCTTTGGGAGAAGTATGCTTGGTTATGATGTGAAGAATGGTATGATGACAGTTAACCCAAGTGGTGCAGAAATTGTAAAGCTTATCTTTTATAAGTATGTAGAAGAGCGAAAAGGCACAAGTGTTATCGCACGAGAGCTTCGGGAAGCAGGCTACAAAACATATACAGGTAGTCCGAATTGGACGAATAGTGTGATTCTAAAGATTTTACGCAATGAAAAGTATTGCGGTGATTTGTGTCAAAAAAAGACTTACACGCCTGATTACTTATCCCATGAAAAGAAATACAACTATGATGCGGAAGAAAAAGTGTTTTTAAAAGATCATCATGAAGCAATCATAGATAGAAAACTATGGGATAGAGCACAGAAAGAATTAGTGAGAAGAGATGTAGGTAGCAATGTGAAAATTGGACACGGAAATCGCTACGCACTTTCTGGGAAAATTAAATGTGGAGAATGTGGTGCCACCTTTGTTTCACGATATAAAACTCGCAAAAGTGGTAGCAAATATAAGTGCTGGAGATGTGGGGTAGCTACTGCATATGGCACAAAAAAGATTGATCAAGCAGGGAATGAAGTAGGCTGCAACATTGGAAGACAAATTCGCGATGAAATTGCAATGCATGTCTTAAAGCAAAGTGTAGATAGCCTACTCATTGACAAAACTGCTGTGATTGATACTATTACAGATATTGTAACGAGTGTCATTAAAAGTTCAGAACAAGGGGAACAAATTAACTTAGTTAAACTCGAACATCAGCTAGAGACGATTAT
The DNA here is from genome assembly GCF_030908625.1 of Paludicola sp. MB14-C6. GTDB lineage: Bacteria > Bacillota > Clostridia > Oscillospirales > Ruminococcaceae > Paludihabitans. The sequence continues at coordinate 2,799,562 of NZ_CP133133.1, forward strand.
CCAAAAGAAAAAGAGCGTACTAGATGCCTTCTTTTCGCAAAGTATCACAAAAGAGGAAATGCGTATGATGACTGAGCAATATGATTCAGATATTACAGAACTAACAAATAAACTTAATATGGCAAAGCAAAAACAAGGGCTAGAGTATTCTTGCGATGATATGAAAACAGATATTGCAAAAAAGGTTGAGGATATTGTATATGGAAAAACAGATTGCGAAAATTTTTATGGTAACTTGTTAGATACAATTACTGTTTTTAGCGATCAGAAAATTCAGGTAACACTCAATCTTTTGCCAACAAAATGGACATATGTAGTAGAAAGTTTAAAGCAATTTGAAAAATATATGCAAATGCCAACAAACCCAGTAATAATGGGCGTTCATGAGGATGTGGCCCATAGTGTACACGATGTTCTACCCCCAAATGCCACAATTAGCGTTTCAACAAATGCAGTAACTACCGAGGTTCAAGAGGGAATGGCTCAATATAAACACGATATACCGATATCGGTTAGCAGCCCTTTCACATCTCCTGATGGAGCAATGTAGCGTTGGCTTAAATAACGAGTAGAAGCACCAAGCTCACCATCAGGCCCTCCGTATTGGGTAATAATTAACTTTGCAAGTTCAGGATTCGGATTTTTTATTTTAACAGGATACTGTAATTTTTTATCATAATGCCACATAAATTATACCTCACTTCCGTATTCCCAAGGCCATTTGGTAGTTACCCAATCCCAAACCTTATCATTGTTAACATCAGCTATTGTCAATGGACCGTAATTGTTAATATATTCTTGCCTTGCTTCTTCTGCCATAACCTTGTATTTTTGATAAAAAGCGAGTGCTTCTTTGTCATATTTGTGTGTGTCGAGGTAGAGAGCTGTCTCAAATAACGTAAAGTCGCATATTTGTATATGTTTCAATAATGATTGCTTATCTTTCATTTGGAATAGCCTCCTCACCTAAAAATGGTTTGTCTAAGCAAGGAAAAAGCGTACCTCTCATAAATCCTACCGCAGGTTCATATGTTTTGTCCCAGCTTTGATACGGTACATATGCCATACCAAAGGAGATAGGTTGATTCGTAAATATGCTTATATCTCCTGTGCTTGCATTTGATCTTTCATTTAGATTATCAATCATAAAAATCTTCATTCCTTTCGTGATACATATTCTCAAAGTGCAAACAGTTGTACTTTGCGCTTTTGTGTTCAATATTTAGAACATTCTGCTAGTATCATAATATGCTGACAGCTTTTATCGGTGAAAGCAAAGAATAAAGTTATTATGCTTGGTATTAAACAGTTAGTAAGGCATATAAAAAGGCAGTATCAAAATAACTTTGATACTGCCTAAAAAAACATTTTATTTTGAAATATAAGCTTTATCTACATTGATTACAACCTCGAGCGTATTATCCAAAACTTTTACTGCATTTGCGATTGATTCGATAATTTGTTTATCAGTCATACGAAACTTATGTGGCACAACAATATCAAAAATCAGATTTGTATGGGTAGGTCCTTCAATCATTCTAAAATCATGCAGCTCAATGGAAGCATCAATCAGCTTAACCATTGCCAGCACTTTTATTTTCATGGCGTTTGAAACAGAATCATTAACAACAATGGGATCCATATGAATAACAGCTTCACAGCCAAACTCTTTTTTGATATCACGTTCGATATTGTCAATGGTATCATGAATCGACATGATATCAATATTACAAGGCACTTCAGCATGTAAAGAAACAATCGTTCGGTTTGGACCATAGTTATGAACAATTAAATCATGTGTGCCAACAACGCCGTTATAAGATAATACTTTATCTTCAATTGCTTTTACAAATTCAGAAGTAGGAGCTTCACCAAGCAACGGATTTAACGTTTCTCTTGCGGTATTAAAGCCAGTATAAAGGATAAATGCAGCTACAACGATTCCAGCATAAGAGTCTAAATTAAAACCGGTGAAAAAAGAAATGATCATGCTGATTGCAACAGTGGAAGTAGCAATAATATCGCTTAAACTGTCCATTGCAGTTGCCTTCAAAGCAATAGAACCAATTGCTTTACTTATTTTAAGATTGAAAAAATACATCCATAGTTTCATTAATATAGCTATAATTAATATACTGAATGAGAGAATACTTATCGCAATAGGTTCAGGATGAAATATCTTTTCCAAAGAAGTTTTACCGAGTTCAAAACCCATTAATATAATAATCATTGCAACAATTAAGCCGGCAACGTATTCCATTCTACCATGCCCAAACGGGTGATCATCGTCAGCAGGAGAGCCGGATATCTTAAATCCGAGTAGGGAAACGATAGAAGAACCTGCATCGGAAAGGTTATTAAAAGCATCGGCAGTAATAGCAATGGATGAAGTTAATAGTCCTGCGATAAATTTAATTGTGCAAAGAAAGATATTGCAAATAATTCCTACGATTGAAGCTAATAAACCATAGTTTTGCCTTACTTGCATATTATGAATTTCTTTGTAATTTTTAATAAATAGGCGTGTTAAAAGTTTTGTCATTTAGTTATTCAGACCTTTTCTTAATAATAATACTATTATATACTTCGTATTCAGAGTTAGTCAATGACAACAGGATTTCTGTATAAAATAACGGATTGTGATTATACTAATAAAGGGTGATTTTATGGAACAAAATATAGAATTTTTAACAAAAATATATCAAAATGCAAAAATGGGTGAAGAATCAATCGACCCAATTATTAACAGAACAACAAATGAAAGATTAAGACAAGATTTAATTACTCAAAAACAAGGCTATGTCAGTCTTGGAAAAAAAGCAAAAACTGAAATTATGAGAAGCAACGAAAAGCCAAAGGATTTGAGTCCAATGACAAAGTATGCGACAAAAAGCATGGTTAAAATCAACACAATGATGAATCATACACCCACTCATATTGCAAAAATGATGATTCAAGGAAGCACAATGGGTATCATTGATGCACAAGAGTGCTTGCATAAATATTCATCTGCACAAAGCTGCGTAAAAGATTTGGCAAATGAAGTTCTTACTTTCGAGCAAAATAATATTGAACGATTAAAAACATATTTATAATAAAAAAGTCATCTTTTAAGATGACTTTTTTATTATCTCAGCCGTATTGTGAAGTAGCATTTGTTCGTATAACATCTTGTATGTGCGTAAAGTAATCATCAAATTGAGTTCCAATATGTTTTATAAATATGCTTAAACAGTATGATAGCAAAAAAACAGCTGCCAAATAGGCAGCAAAATTAAATTATGTAAATGGAGTAATGAAGGGAGTTGCAACATTAGTATAGCACATTAACTAATACTTGTAAATGCATATTTATACTTTATTTTGTGAATATACGTATAAATATTAACTAATTAAATCCAAATAATTACTGATTTATAATATTCTATAAGCTGATACAAATTGATTCTGAAAAAACATTGAAAAAATGCCGAAAATATGGTTAAATAGAAGAAAGAAAATTGCGAAAGCAGGTATAAAGAGATGCTCATTATAAATGCAAAAATTATCACAATGGAAAATGAGACCATAGATAACGGTTACATTGTAATTAAGGATAAAATAATTGAAAGAGTCGGCTATATGGAAGATTTAAATGTCACTTCCAAACGATATATAGATGCTAAAGGTGGCTTAGTGCTTCCGGGCTTTATTGATCCCCATTGTCATATCGGCATGTGGGATGATGGGCTTGGATTTGAAGGGGATGATGGAAACGAAGAAACCGATCCGATTACTCCTCACTTAAGGGCAATTGATGCTGTGAATTCGTTCGACGATTGCTTTCAAGAGGCTTTAGATGCCGGTATTACAACTGTGTTAACAGGGCCGGGCTCAACAAACCCGATTGCAGGTCAATGGTGTGCAATGAAAACCAGACGTGACCGAATTGATAACTTAATTGTTGCTTCTCCTGTAGGAATGAAATTTGCGTTAGGCGAAAATCCTAAAACTACATATAATGCAAAAAATCTATCTCCTGTAACCCGTATGGCAACAGCTGCTTTAATTCGTGAACAATTACAAAAAACTAAACGCTATATGGAAGATATGGAACGTTGGCATGAAGATGAAGAATTGGATGAACCAGAATATGATATGAAATGTGAAGCTTTGATACCGGTTTTAAAACGTGAGATTAAGGCGTTCTTTCATGCCCATAGAGCTGATGATATCTTTACAGCAATTCGTATAGCAGAAGAGTTTAACTTAGATTATGTATTAGTCCATGCGACAGAAGCTTATAAAATTGCAACACAACTTCAAACGGTTATGCCAAAAATTATTACTGGACCAATTATTTGCGATCGAAGTAAACCAGAATTAAAAGGATTAACTCCTAAAAATGCAGGCATATTAAGAAGTGTTGGAATTGAAACCGCAATATGCACAGATCATCCGGTGATTCCAATTCAATACCTTGCTTTGTCTGCTGCTATTAGTGCAAAAGAAGGATTAGGTACAACGAGCGCATTAGAAGCAATTACGATCAATGCTGCAAAAATGGCAGGTATTGATAAAAGGGTTGGCTCAATTAAAGTGGGCAAAGATGCTGATATTTTAGTATTTAACAAAAACCCATTGGATGTTATGGCATCACCAACACATGTCGTTGTGGATGGTATGCTTGTGAAGGGGCAGTTTAGCGAATGAGAACAATACAAACAAGTGAAATCACAAAAGTAGTAAAGGATCTTTGTATTCAAGCCAATAAAGTATTACCATGTGATTTGGTGTCTACGATTCGTAGCGCAAAAGAAACCGAATCCAATGAGCTTGGAAAAAGCATTTTGGGAGATTTACTTGAAAACTTGAATGCAGCGAAAGAACTTGATATTCCAATATGCCAAGATACAGGAATGGCAATTATTTTTGTTGAACTTGGTCAAGAGGTACATCTTACAGGTGGACTGTTAAATGACGCTATCAATGAAGGCGTACGTCAGGGATATATCGATGGTTGTTTACGTTGCTCTATCGTCAAAGATCCAATTAACCGTGTGAATACCAATGATAATACACCTGCAATTATTCATTTAAGCATGGTAGCAGGAGATCAAATCCATATTACAGTAGCACCTAAGGGATTTGGCAGTGAAAATATGAGTGCAATAAAAATGTTCACACCAAGTGCTTCTGTAGAAGATATGATTCAATTTGTATGCAAAACTGTTAAAAAAGCAGGCTCGAATCCATGCCCACCAATTGTCGTTGGTGTAGGCATCGGTGGGGATTTTGAACATTGTGCATACTTAGCTAAAAAAGCATTGTGTACATCAGTATCCAAACCGAATGAAGATAGCTTTTATGCTGAACTGGAAAATAGAATGCTTTCTGAAATAAATAAACTGGGGGTTGGAGTGCAAGGCTTTGGTGGTGATACTACAGCACTTGCCGTTAAGATTTTACAACATCCAACACATATCGCTGGGCTTCCGGTAGCCGTAAATATTGGCTGCCATGTTACAAGACATAAAGAAAAAACAATATAATTTGAATTGATTAGGAACAGTATTCAGCTGTTCCTAATTTACTCATATTAACCAAATCAAGCATAAATTATATATTGACGATTATTGTATAAGTATTGCAAATATTATCAATTTATAGTATAATTTATAATTGTAAAAATGACATCAAGAATTGACATCAAGAAGGAACATTAAAGTATGAATGATTTTTATGATCTTGTTATGCGGAGAGAAAGTTGTCATGACTTTTTAGAAACTCCTGTTGAACAAGAAAAACTGAACAAAATAATTGAAATTGCTCGGTTGTCTCCGTCGGCATGTAATAGCCAGCCTTGGAGTTTTGTTGTTGCAAACAAACCGGAAGTTTGTTCTAAAATTGCACCTTGTTTGCAAGATTGTGGATTGAACAAGTTTAGCGAAAACTGCCCGGCTTTTATTATTGTAATCGAGGAAAAAGTTAATTTTAAAACTATAATTGGTGGAGTGACACATAACCAATATTACGCACCAATTGATCTTGGAATTGCAACAGCACATATTTGTTTGGCTGCTTCTGATTTGGGACTATCAACTTGTATAATGGGTTGGTTGAATGAAAGCAAATTAAAAAAATTGCTATCTATTAACCAAACTAAGCGGATTCGCTTGGTAATCGGTGTAGGTTATGCAGCAACAGAAGAGATACATGAAAAGAAACGTAAATCGTTTGATGAAATTGTAAGATATATTAAGTAACAAAAACGAGCTTTATGCTCGTTTTTTTGCTCTAACGTGATTCATAATTTCTTAATAGAAAATAAACGAAAAAAGTGGTAAAATAAATATAGTAAAAAAAGAGGCGGGGATTATTTTGAAATTACAATGTAGAAAGTCAACCATATTTAATATTTGTTTATGGAGTATCATCGGTATTGTAGCAATCGTATTGCTATCATCAGCAGTTATCTCTAGTGAATTAGAGGTTTCCTATCGAATCATTTCAAGTGTAGGCTTGTTTATCATTATTGCTTTTTGTGCAATTATGGTATGGAATCTAATCACAATGTATCGTCATTTTGTTGTGGTAGATGAAAATGTTGTAACGATAAACTTTGGACTAATTAGGGGAAAACGTGTTTTTGCAGTTAAAGACATAGAAAGAGTAGAATATACACGATATAATATAATTTTTTATGTGAAAAATTATAAACCGATTAAAATTGATTTATATTATATTAGGCCTGAAGATGGCAATGTATTTGTTTCGCAATTAGAAAACCAAGGTGTCAAAGTAAGAACTGTTAAAAAAGCCACAAAAATATAATAGAAATAGGCTACCTTGATTGGTAGGAGCATTTCAACATTTGCACAAACTGCAAATATATGATATACTTAGTAATAGTACATTAGTTAGATTTTATGTCTTTATAGTCATTTGTGCTTTTTAAGCACCGGAGGTAAGAATGAATTTTTTGAAATATGTTAGTCCTTGTCATTTCGGTTTGGAAAGTGTTTTGGCGGGCGAATTAAAACGTATGGGAGCAAACAACGTAGTAGCTCATAATGGTAAAGTAACTTTTAGTGGTGACTATTCTATGATGGCACGCGCTAATATTAATTTAAGAACAGCTGAGCGTGTTTTAATTGAATTAGGCAGCTTTAAAGCTTGCACATTTGATGAGCTTTTTACGGGAACACAAAAAATTCAATTAGAAAGCTTTATTGGCTCTAAAGATGCATTTCCTGTAAAGGGTTGGTCGTTGAATTCACAATTGCGCAGTATACCGGATTGTCAATCTATTATTAAGAAAGCGCTCGTAGAGCGTATGAAAAAACATTATCATATGGAATGGTTTCCTGAAACGGGCGCTGTACATCAAATACAATTTTCTATTCATAATGATGAAGTTACGATTATGCTTGATACAACAGGTCCTGGCTTGCATAAAAGAGGTTATCGTGTAAACTCGAATGCTGCACCAATTAAAGAGACCTTAGCAGCCGGTATTATCGATTTAGCAAGAGTACGTGATCGAAGCGTATTCTACGATCCATTCTGTGGATCAGGCACATTTGTAATTGAAGCTGCAATGAAAGCTTTGAATATTCCTCCATGCCTAAAACGTAAATTTGCTGCGCAAAATTACCCAATGTTTGAACCACAATTATGGGCAGAGGAACGTACAAGAGCATTAGATTTAATTAAGCGTGATGCAGAATTCTTTGCATATGGATCTGATATTGATCCGTTAGCGGTTGAACTGACAAAAGAAAATGCCAAAAAGGCAGGAGTATTTTCCAAGATATTAGTAACGCAAAAAGATATTGTTGATTTTGATATGAAAAGCGAAACAGGTATTATTTGTTGTAATCCTCCTTATGGCGAACGAATGTTGGAACTTCAACAAGCAGAAGAGATTTATAAAAAGATGGGGCGTGTATTTGAAGAAACAGAGCATGCGAATATTTATATTATTAGTCCATCTGAGAAATTTGAAAACATTTATGGTAAAAAAGCAACAAAACGTAGAAAGCTGTATAATGGTATGATTAAATGTCAGCTCTATATGTATTTTAATAAAATGTAATTATTTTTATCAAATATAAATCTTACATCAGAAGGAAGGAAACTCAATGAAAGAAACAACAAAATTATTTTGGAAAGATGCTCGTGATAATTTTTTAAGCCATATAGGCGGCTGGATTGTTTGTTCTATCTTTGCAATTGCTTTTCTTGGATTTATAAATGACGATAAACAACCGCTGATACAACTTGCTATTGGCGTATTGTTTTTAATTATCTATTCGTTTCCTGTTTACGGAACAATGTGGCGACAAGGGTATCGTGATTTAAATAAACAGCAATTTAATAGAGTACAAAAAGATGTAACACGTGGATTCCGTGTTGGATTAGCTGCGGCTATTCCGTATTTTGTTATGGTACTTTTATTGTTCATGACAAAATTAGAATTGTTTCCGAATTTCTTGTTTGTTTTCCGTTTATTGAATGCAGAGATTTGGCCTTTCATTAATATCATCAACGTGTCCCCATGGATGCCTGAATTTTCATGGCTGCAGCTGATTGGTGTTGGACTGTTAACAATGATACCTGCTGTTTTAAGCGGTTGTTTCTATTTGTTAGGAAATCATGATATTCAACCATGGAACAGACTGGTTTATGTTAAGAAAAAAGATGTAAAAACAAAACAATAATGGTGGTTCCATTTAGTATATAACCAATATACCCTCCCATATACTGTATAGAAAGTGATATCATATCTGCTATGCGAATGGGGAGGGTATATTGGTATGTTTACGAAGTCTAGGCAATATAATACTGTTTTTGGTACAATACTTGTAATCGTTATTATTGCAGTTGTTGTGTTAACGGTTAGTAATATCGCAACAACAATCAGCGTTAATAAATTTAATTTTAATGAGTGCAAGCAAGTAGTAATCGATCCGGGGCACGGAGGCTTTGATCCGGGTGCTATTGGAGTAAACAAAGCTTTAGAAAAAGACATTAACCTAGCTATTGGGTTGCAGTTACGGGATATATTAATTGCCAATGGTTACGATGTTATTATGACTAGAACCAATGACACTGCAATTAACGAGAATAAAATTTCTGGTGTAAAAAGTAGTAAAACGTCTGATTTAAAGAACAGATTAAAGATTATTGAAAACCATCCTAAAGCAATTGCGTTATCTATTCATCAAAATGAATATGTTGCCGAAAGCTCCAGTGGTGCTCAAATGTTTTATGGGCGAAAAAATGAAGCAAGCAAATCTTTAGCAGAATCCATTCAAAATTCTTTTGTAAATAATCTTCAGCCGAATAATAAGAGAGTGGTTAAGCGGTCTACATCTGATGTTTATATTGTTCATAATTCTAAAACGCCGATTGTTTTAGTTGAATGTGGATTTCTATCCAATTGGAATGATGCAAAGTTATTGACTAATGAGGAATATCAAAAAAAAGTAGCTTTTACAATTTATTGCGGAATTGCAAAGGCTAAATATATGGAAGACTAGCTGGCGTATTACGAATACGCCTTAGGCTGTAGAAAAATTTTAAACGAAAGCAAAAACTGAAATACAGAAGAGATTTAGCTGCCAAATTTGTTTTTTTATCCATGCTTTTTGGGGCGATTGCCAAAAAAGCATGGCCAGGTTTGGGCAGATAGCCCAATATTGAAATAGCAAGAAAAAACCTTATATCTTGCAATTATTAAATTATAATTTACTTTATCGACAGTATGAGGCGTATTACGAATACGCCTTTTATATAAGTAAAAATGGGACAAGCATCCCTTAAGAAATACAGTGAAAGCGTGGAGAGTAAATATGGCAAAACCAAGAAGCTTGTTTGTTTGTAATCAATGTGCATATGAAACGCCGAAATGGATGGGACGTTGTCCGGAATGTGGAAATTGGAATAGTTTTGAAGAGCAAATAAAAGCAGTATCTACACCACCTGCAGCACATAAAGCACAAATAGGGCATAATTACAGCAATGTTGCAGAGCTAATTCGCATTGGAGAAATTGACACTGAAAATGAGGTGAGGTTTCATACCGGTGTCAGTGAGTTAGATCGTGTACTCGGTGGTGGAATTGTGAAAGGCTCACTTGTTTTATTAGGCGGCGATCCCGGTATCGGTAAATCAACACTACTACTTCAAATATGTGAGTATTTAGGAAAAAATCTTTCGATTCTTTATGTTTCAGGTGAAGAGTCTGTGCGTCAATTGAAGCTTAGAGCAAATAGACTGCATGTAAACAGCGATAACCTTTCCATTTTAGCGTCTACTGATGTTGAAGTAATCGGCAATACTATTTTGCAGCATAAGCCGAATATTGTTATGATTGACTCAATTCAAACAATGTGTATTAGCAGTGTAACCTCTTCACCAGGTAGTATCACGCAAGTAAGAGAAAGCACAAACGCATTTATGCGTATTGCCAAAAGCGAAGATATACCTATTTTTATTGTAGGCCATGTGAATAAAGATGGTGCAATAGCTGGACCTAAGGTGTTGGAACATATCGTTGACGCAGTATTATACTTTGAAGGCGAGCGTAATTTAACATATCGTATTTTAAGAGCCGTTAAAAACAGATATGGCTCTACCAATGAAATAGGTGTGTTCGAGATGACACAAACCGGACTTAACGAAGTAGTAAATCCATCTTTAATGTTATTGTCCGGTCGTTCAATCAATGTATCCGGAACCTGTGTAGCTTGCGTCATGGAAGGTTCAAGACCGATTTTAGCAGAAGTACAAGCCCTTGTTACGAAGACAGGCTTTGGAACACCAAGAAGAACTGCAACCGGATTTGATTATAATCGAATGAATTTGTTTCTTGCAGTTTTAGAAAAACGAGCAGGGTATTTCTTTGGCAATTTAGATGTATATATTAATGTTGTGGGTGGATTACGATTAGACGAGCCAGGCGCAGATTTATCGGTTGCTATGTCGTTGGTTTCTAGTCTTCGAGACAAGCCGATAGATGATGATATAATCGCTTTTGGCGAAATTGGTTTAGGTGGCGAAGTAAGAAACGTAGGCAATATATCGGATCGTGTAAAAGAAGCGGAGCGACTTGGCTTCACCAGAGCTATCATACCAAAGCATGCAGTAGCTCAAATAAACTTAAATAAGAATTCTAATATTGAAATATTACCTGTGAGTAATATCAAAGAGGCATTTCAGATTATCTTATAACAAAATCCTCGCCGCCATTGTAGGCTGCGAGGATTTGCTATAGTAAAGTGTTAGGTATATGGCAATATTATTTTGTACGCTTGCATTAGAATGTTTGATTTAGCCATGAAGATTATTCGCTTGTCGATCCATGTTTTCAATTACAATGTCATGTATATCACCTAATGAGGCACAATATTCGAGTACTTTCCATGGAACATTGGTGTGAAAATGAATTTTTATTAAATCTTCGTCACCAACAGCAAGTAAACAGTCACCCTCAATATTATTTGTAATATAATCATTTATTGCATCTTCTGAAAGATTTTCTCCCTCAATTAGTAATTGCGTGTCATACCTATAATCGAGCATAATCATTTTCCTTTCCACCTACATATTTTTAATCGTGTATAATTTCATATATATTACTGTGATATTTCCAATATAGCACAATTACAATGTCGATTCAAGTACAATGACGCTATTAATTACAAACAAAGAGAAAGACGATAGCTACAATAACGTAGCTATCGTCTTCCTTGTTTCGGAACTTATATTTGCAAAAGTTAGTCTTCTAGTTGTTTTGCAATCAAAGCAGAAGCGATATCAATTAGCTTTAATTGAAGATCTGTAGCTTTTGATTCAGAATCGCCAGAAAGGAATAAAATTGTGCCGCAAACGTCGCCAGCAACAGTGATAACACCACTAGCTACTGCGTAACGGTCAATACCTTCTACAGGGCGTAGAGGAGATTTGCTTGTATCGGTATAAGCATAGTTCTTTCTTTGTTCCATTAGTTCTTCTAATAGAGGGGAAATTCTTCTTTCAAGAATTTCTTTTTTAGGAATACCAGCAGCAGAAACTACATGGTCTTTATCGCAAACAATACAAGGTAATCCGCCATTTTTGTGTAGTACTTCAGCGTACATGCTAGAATAAGTTGAAATTTCAGTGATAGGAGAGTATTTTTTGAAAATAACTTCACCATCATTACTTGTATATATTTCTAGAGGATCACCCTCGCGAATTCTCATTGTTCTTCTAATTTCTTTTGGGATAACAACACGACCAAGATCGTCGATTCTTCTTACTATTCCGGTTGCTTTCATCATAACTTTATTTCTCCATTTCTCCAGCGATATAAATCAAATTAAATGAATACGGCTCGACATTTGTCGCTGGACAATGTCAGCTATTGGCTTGGCTTTTCATAAGGTGTCAATTTTCTTCATTACAAAACGGTATGATCCTAATGCCTCCTAATTCTCGTTTCATTTATTGGTAATGAGCGAATTTATTTCTATTGCTAGTATTCGCTTGCGGTAAAAATTTATACAGCAAAATAACAAATAAATTGTATAAAAATTTTAGAATTAGATTTTTTTATTAGGATATTAAGTAACTCTCAGCCAGTATATTTTACCTAAAAAAGCCATACAGTTTGTAAACAAATTATGTATATATCATGAAAAATAGTTAAACATTATTATACAGCTTGTTTTATCTAAAAAATAGTACAAAAATCTACACAAAAATGGTAAATCAATACAGTGGGAGTTTGTCAAACTTTTAACGTGAAAAAAATAACATTTTTAACATTGAAATATACGAATTGTATACTTTTAATTCCTATGAAAAAGGTATAAATACTCTGTAAAATTTCATATAATTAATCGTTAATTTTTATATTTTATGCAATAAAAATAGATTATTAATCATTAATACAATATTTTTATTGATTATAGATATTTCAAATGAAATACAAAAAAGTCTTGACAAAAGATTCTAATATTGATATAATAGCAAAGTCAGTTGCGGACGTGGCGGAATTGGCAGACGCGCTAGATTTAGGCTCTAGTGTTGAGAGACGTGAGTGTTCAAGTCACTTCGTCCGCACCAAAATAACCGATAGACTTTTGTCTATCGGTTATTTTACTTGATTGAAGAAGTGAGTTGATTGTCACATTCGTCCGCTCCAAAATAAAGAGTCCAGTTGAATGAAATAAGAAACAACACATTTCGTAATCATTTTGCTCATATCCAATATATCACTGAACTAGCAGATAAATAAAAATTTGTTCCAAAAATGATTCCTTTTCGATAACTTATGTGTTATAATAAAAAAAATCTGCCACCGGGTAGAAATGCGAAAAGCATTCGTTTCCACATCGTTAGGTCTATGAAGATGTGTATGCGGATGCTTATTTTTTTGGAGGATTCATGAAAAAATTCAAATTACCATTTCATTATTTTTCTAAAGTTGAACTGACACTGTGGTTTGGTTCTATTTTTGTAATAGGTATCTTCTTTTGCTTTTTTGATCGAAATAATTACTTAACACTTATGGCTTCATTGATTGGCGTTACCTCATTGATTTTCAATGCAAAAGGGAATCCATTTGGCCAGCTTCTCATGATTATATTCAGTTTACTTTACGGAATCATATCGTTTACTTTTTGCTATTATGGAGAGATGATAACATATCTTGGAATGACTATGCCAATGGCGATATTTGCATTGATTTCTTGGATCAGAAATCCGTACAATGGAAATAAGTCAGAGGTGAAAGTTAATTATCTATCCCGAACAGAAAGTGTTTTTATGTGGATTTTAACAATACTAATTACCTTCGTATTCTATTTTATTTTGGAATATTTTCATACGACAAATATTTTGTTAAGCACTATATCTGTGACAACAAGTTTTGTTGCGGTGTACCTTACTTTTAGGAGAAGCCCTTTTTACGCTATTGGATATGCTGCCAATGACATTGTACTTATTATTCTATGGACTATGGCAATGATTGAAGAAGTGTCATATGTATCCGTTGTTGTTTGCTTTATGGCGTTTCTTGTAAATGATATTTATGGATTTGTAAATTGGAATAGGATGGGCAAACGTCAAGCTGAAAATTTGTAAAAGAATGAATACTATTTCGAGCTTAACCGAACGAATTGCTGGTTATTATAGTTACATAACAAATTAAATGAAAGTTTTACCAATGAATTTTATAAGAAAAAGTCTTGACAATAAGGCATAATCTTGCTATAATAATCAAGTCAGTTGCGGACGTGGCGGAATTGGCAGACGCGCTAGATTTAGGCTCTAGTGTTGAGAGACGTGAGTGTTCAAGTCACTTCGTCCGCACCAAATAAAAAGACTACTCTTTGAGTAGTCTTTTTATTTTATTGAAATGTAAGAAGTGACTTGTTAGTCACCATTCGTCCGCACCAAATAAAAAGAGTAAGAACGACTCAAACATTGCATAGCTCGTTATCAATTTATACATATAAAATCAGTATATTGTTGGTAATATCATTGACTAATTTTAAATAAAGTTGTATAATTTAAGTATTCGAGGTGTGGCTCAGTTTGGTAGAGCGCTGCGTTCGGGACGCAGAGGCCGTGGGTTCGACTCCCGTCACCTCGACCAACGGCGAACTGCCGCTTGTATGTCGCACTTTCAGTAGAGTGCGACTTTTTTATGCCTATTTTCATTGACATTCAATTATGATACCCTTGCTTAATAGCAAGGGTATTACTTTTATAAATTATTGGAAATAAAATTACAAATATCTTGTGCTAAATTAAATAACACAGTATAATTATAAGTAGTTAATAAGGGACAAGTAATGTCAATAAAATATAATTTATAAGGTGATATTCGATGACTGAAAATATTAATTGGGAAAATCTAGACGAAGTTTTAAAGTATTTTAGAGAATGTAGTAATGAAAAAAAGCAAGAAGTAGTTAATGAATGTGAAAAGAAATATCAAGAGGAGCCAACTGAAAAAATAGCAATAACATATGCAAATATACTTGCATCATGGTCAGATGATAATAATTTTACTCAAAATGATATTAAAGAAATAGTTCAAGAAATCAAAGAAATCTATGATAAATATCCTAATCTTGATGTAGCTTCACCATATGCATGGGTGCTTGTGAACCTATCACGTAAGCAAGATGATAAAAAAGAAATACAGCCAATAGCAGATACGATTAAAATAATTTATGAGGAACATAATAGAGATGTTGATATAGCTATACGATACGCATGGGTGCTTGAAAACCTATCACGTAAGCAAGATGATAAAGAAGAAATACAGCCAATAGCAGATACGATTAAAATAATTAATGAGGAACATAATAGAGATGTTAGAATTGCATCAACATACGCATGGGCACTTGTGAACCTATCAAATAAACAAAATAGTAAAGAAGAAATACGGCAAACAGTGGATAAGATTGAGGCAATTTATGAGGAACAGAATAGACATGTTGATATAGCTATACAATACGCTTGGACGCTTAAAAATCTATCGAGTAAGCAAGATAGTAAAGAAGAAATACAGCAAACAGTGGACAAGGTTAAAGAAATATATGATATTTATAACGACAAAATTGATATAGCTTCACCATATGCATGGATAATTAGGAATTTATTATTAATTGAAAATGATTTGTTAAAAGAAGGTAAAGATATAGATAAAAATCTAATAAAAAAGATAGATTTTTTAAAGAATAATAATTGGCCCATTGATTTGGATATAGTTGTTCTATACATGTTAATTTTTAATTATATTATGGAGATTGATACTGAAAAATTATATGATGTTTTTTCTAATCTTAAAATTAGAGTAACACCTTCCAAACCAGAATCTGAAGAACTATCCTTGATATTTGATAAAATAAGCGACTATCCCAAACGAGGTGAGATTAAAGTTGAACTTCTATTATTATATATGAACGCTATGTATATCAAACGGGAATTAAAGTATAAAACACAAATTGAGTCTAATGAGGATAATGGAATTTGTCATTATACTAAAATTGAAACATTAAAATATATTTTAGGGGAAGACAAAGATAAGAATCCATTAAATTTAAGAATAAGTAATTCTCAATATATGAATGACCCATCAGAAGGAGAAACGTTTATTCAATTATTAAAAGTTAAGGGAAAAACTACACAAAATAAAGATTTAACCAACATATTAAACGAATTATATCAAGATAGTGGAACTAACAAAAGGGAAAAAATTAATAACAGTAATATATATTTACTTAGCTTTTCAAGAAGTATTGATAAACTGCCAATGTGGTCGCAGTATGGAAAAAATGGCGAAGGATGCTGCTTGATTGTTAATAATGATTTTTTTGATAAAAAAGAAAATTATGATTATGATATCAATGCTATTAATCATTCTCAAGTGCCCCCAAACAGAATGGATGATAATCAAAAGCCAGAGAGGAAAATTTCACAAAAGTATGTTCCATATCGAGTTGCTTATGTAAAGAATAATTTGATAGAAGGAGAAATCAACAATAATATAAATAATTTAATAAATGAAATTGTTAAATCACTTATTAAATTAGGCGAATTAAAACAAGAAATGAAAGAAACTATAAAGAATATAGATGAATTCATTTTAGGAACCTTAGACCAAGTAAGATTTCTTTTTAAAGACAGCAGTTATGAACATGAAAAAGAATTGAGAATTGTTAAGTTTTCTAAACAGCCGAAGCTGGATGATACTAGCTCCGTTCCTAAATTATATATTGATATTGATAAAAAAATAGAGTACAAAGAAGTTATTTTAGGACCAAAAGTGGCAAGACCGTCCGAAATTGCGCCATACATATACCATACAGGAAGAGTAGAGTCTGTTACTCGTTCAGCAATACAATATAGGTAATTATCATATTAAACCGAAAGTCCCTCTGCTTTTTGCAGAGGGACTTTTGAACTTTACATCAAACTATCTCAACTTCATAAGTTGATTTTGATGTGTAAATACATCCATACTATATAAAAACAAAACTTGGTCAAAATCAGCTATATTCATTGTTTTTTCAATATCTGTGTTGATATAACGCATATCGAGTAGAACAATTTCGCTATAATCTTTCGTTAGAAATTGAGAGTAACAATGAGAATAGGAATCTTTAAATAGCAACAGCTTTTTCCCTGAATTGCTATTGGTTTTAATGGTTACAATCGGCTCATTCTTTCCTAAGAAGAAAGCATATTTATCTTTTTCATTCAAGTATTGATTAAAATATATGCTGTCATAGTTATTCACTTTATTACCGTTTTGTGTGGTGAAGGTAGCCTTAGCGCCCAAATCGTAGCTTTCAATAACATCACTCGGAACTGTTTGTATACCGGACTTTGATGAAAGCGTACCGTAAAACTTGTTGGTTTGCGGCTTAATAGTAAACTCACTTTCATTGCGTGGCGTAATATTCATTGCTTTGCAAGCTTCTAAATAGGAGTAGTATGCACCTTTCGTTGTCCAATGGTGGTCTGTGCGGTAATAAATATACTCATCTTTATGGTGCGATAACGTAGTGTAAGCATCAATGGGCTTAATAGAAGACGGTAATTTGGAGTAAACTTGGTTAATAAAAGCTTTTTGATCCCACGTAGGGGCTAACGGTGGCAGCTTTTGCGGTTGAATTGCAGAAGCGGATGGAATCAGCATAAAATATGCTTGTTGAGAATGCCTTTTCATAAAACGCTTCATGCCATCTATATTTTTTTGTACATATACTTGGTTGGGAGCCTTGATATTTTCAAGCAATGCTTGTTTACCAATATAGATACCATTGCTTTCTCGTTTTCCAATGCCTAAGTCGATGCCGCTTTTTAAGCTAACCCAATAATCACGTCCTATAAAATGGTCGTTAATATAGTCATCAATATTTTGCATAAACTTTCCGTTAAATAATTCACCTATTGAAAAAGTTGGAAACTTTGATAACATTCTGTTTTCTGTTTCTGAAAATTCTTTCTTGGGAACTGCAAAATTCATAATGACAAATAATAGCCAAATAGGTATTATAATTCTTACAAAAACCTTATTCATAGTGTAGCCTTTCTGTTAAAATCGGAAATATAAAAATGGATTGTAGGTGCTGTTTACTAAATAAGCAACACAGAATAGGAACATAACAAGATAGAATAATGATACCGTAATTTGAATACCCTTGTTTTTCTTGTTTTCTAGTTTGAATAACCATTTGCGGAATACAGGAGTACATAAGAATCCTGCAAGTAGGAATGTAAAACCATACGTAATTAACACATATCCAGCTTGTTCATTGTAAAATGGCACATGGTTTCCACCAAACATACCTTTTATAAAATTCCAACCTGCTGAAACGCTATCGAATGAGAAGATAACCCAGCTGATTAGGATTAACAGTATTGCATAAAGATGTTGAATTGCTTTCGGAATCTTCTCCCAAAAGCGGAATAGCACAAATTTTTCAATAATTAGGATGACTGCAAAGTATAAACCCCAAAAAATAAAGTTCCAAGATGCTCCATGCCAAAAGCCGGTTAAGCCCCATACAATCAAAAGATTGCGAATATGAGCGACTTTTCCTTTTCTGTTTCCTCCAAGCGGAATATATACATAGTCTTTAAACCAAGCGCTTAAAGTCATATGCCATCTACGCCAAAACTCCGTAATACTTCTTGAGATATATGGATAATTAAAGTTTTCATCAAATGTTAACCCGAATATTTTAGCAAGTCCAATTGCCATATCAGAATATCCGCTAAAGTCAAAATAAATTTGGAATGCAAAAGCAACAATGCCAACCCAATATAAAACGGTTGATAATTCGGTTATTTGTCCGTTTTGAATCTGACTCCAAAGAAGCCCAACATTGTTAGCAATCAATACTTTTTTGCCTAAGCCAATCAAGAATCTGCGAATACCCAATGAAAGGTTATCTACTGTAATCGGGTGAATGTCAAGATCATCTTCTACTGTAACATAACGTACAATAGGTCCTGCGATAATTTGTGGGAATAGGGTAGTATAGGTTAAATAATTATAATAGCTTTTTTCACAAGTAGTCGTACCACGATATACGTCTATTGTATACGAGATAGATTGGAATGTGTTAAATGAAACACCGATTGGAAGAATAACTCCTAGTAATGGAATGGATAGTCCAAATAGAGAATTGGCGTTTCCAATAAAGAAATCAATATATTTAAAGAAGAATAAAACACTCAAATTTGTAATTACGTCAATTAACATAAAAATTCGTTTTTTCTTCTTATCATCGAAGTACTTGTCCATTTTACGGCCACACCAATAATCGACAACAGATAGACCTAACATAACAGGAATGAATCTGATTTCGCCCCAAGCATAAAACATCATGCTTCCTGCAAACATTACGAGGTTTTTCATCTTCATCGGTACAATATGATAGGTGATTATCAGTATAGGCAAAAATATAAATAAAAAGGTTATGCTGCTAAATACCATGGCTTTTTCCGTCCTTAAGTGATAACATAATGTATATTGTTGGTAATTTGTTTGTACTTAATGCATTGCTTCGTTTTGAAAAGATATCGTTACACATATTGATAATTTTTTTAGAAAGTGGAAAGATAAAATGCAAAGAAAAGCAGCCTAATTGAATAGACTGCAAAAATTCGTATATTTATTTACTTTTCAATGAAAAATGTATTTTGACAACTGTCGCAATTATAACACGAGAAGATTTATCTTTTCAATGCATTTTACTATATATAGTTTTTATAGTTAATATTTACGATATATATACTATGGAAATTATTTATAATTGCTGTTTGATACATATTAATATAGTAGGTATATATCATGGCTTTAGAGGTGCAGGTTAGGCTAATTATTATTTATTCTTGTAACATTGTACTGGCAGAGGATTGAAAAACCACAATAAGCAATAAAGTGGTTGACAAAATAAAAAATTGTGCATATAATAGTCATATCGAAATATTTCAATATGAATGGATATGAATATAAATGAATAAGTATCAAGAAAATGCTATGGTTTTTAAAGCATTTTGTGATGAAAAAAGATTGCAAATATTAGAAATGCTTCAATCAGGAGAAAAATGTGCTTGTGAGCTTTTAGAAAAGCTAGAAATAGGTCAATCTACCTTATCCCATCATATGAAAATTATGTGTGAATCCGGCGTGGTTGTCAGCCGTAAAGTAGGGAAATGGACTCATTACACAATCAGTCCCGAAGGAAGCGAAAATGCACAACAGTTAATCGCATTGCTGACAAATGTTAATACACATACGTGTGAGGATGAAAAATGCTTGTGCAAGAGTAGAAAATAGCCATCGAAAAGATGGCTTTCATTTCAAACTACATATCGAAAAAAATAGATATGTAAAATATGACACGAAAGAGGTGCAATGAATGCAAATTTTAGAAAGCATTGGTCTTTTTATACAAGACCAAATATTGGGGATGAAGTGGTTAAATCAAGTAATTGGAAATATGCTATCAGCATGTGGATTGAATATAAAGGATGTCATTGGCAAAAGCCTGCAATTCTTTTTATATGATACAATTAAGATTTTTATTTTGCTGTCATTTTTAATTTTTATCATCAGCTATATTCAAAGTTATTTTCCACCGGAACGCACAAAGAAGATATTAGGACGTTTCCACGGAATATGGGCGAATATATTATCCGCTTTGCTGGGTACTGTAACGCCATTTTGTTCGTGTTCTTCTATTCCGCTTTTTATTGGTTTTACAAGCGCAGGGTTACCTGTTGGCGTAACATTTTCATTTTTAATTTCCTCTCCGCTTGTGGATTTAGGTTCGCTTATTCTTTTAGCAAGCGTTTTTGGATTTAAAATTGCAATTGCTTATGTTATTGTTGGCTTAATTTTAGCAGTTATAGGCGGTACTATTATTGAAAAGCTGGGCATGGAAAAATATGTGGAGAATTTTATTAAAGGTGCATCAAGAGTTGATATTGAATCAGCTGAACTAACGAAGCGTGATAGAATGCATTATGCGTGGGATCAGGTTAAAGCTACTGTAAAAAAGGTAGCACCATACGTTGTGGTTGGTGTGTTAATCGGTGCGTTAATTCATAATGTAATTCCTGAACAGTGGATACAAGCGGTTCTTGGTACCGAAAATCCTTTTTCACCGATTATAGCAGCTGCTATTGGTATTCCGATGTACGCTGATATTTTTGGTACAATTCCAATTGCAGAAGCTTTAGCGGCAAAGGGCGTTGGCATTGGTACAATATTATCATTTATGATGGGTGTTACAGCGCTTTCTCTTCCATCCATGATTATGTTGAAAAAAGCGGTTAAAGCAAAACTGCTTGCGGTATTTGTTGGTATTGTTGCTGTAGGAATTATTATTATCGGTTATTTCTTTAATGCCACACAATTTTTATTGATATAATGTGAAATAAAATTAGGGCAAAAAATCATATTACATTGCATTAAAAATGATATGGGATTGTTAGTATATCTCATAATGTTTTTATAATAATATTACAACTTGGAGGTATTTTATATGGGTTTATTCGGAAACAAAAAAGAAGAAAAGAAAAGTGGTTGCTGCTGTTGCGGAAATTGCAACTCAAAAGCAATGGAACAAGCAGAAACTTTAAAAAAGCAAGGCGCAAGCGTGAAAATTCTCGGAAGTGGCTGTGCAAAATGTAATCAGCTTGAAGCAAATACAAGAGAAGCACTTGAACAGCTTGGTATGGACACAAATATGGACCATGTTACTGATTTTTCGCAAATTGCAGCATATGGCGTCATGACTACACCTGCACTCGTTGTTGATGGTATTGTAGTTTCCTATGGTAAGGTGTTGAAAACTGAGGAAGTAGTGAAACTTTTGCAAAAAGTGCGAGGATAAAAATGATTAAAGATTTCTAGCTATAAGCGATTGAATCTTTAGACGGGGAATGGAAAATGAATCAAGAAACCTCAAAACCAAGAGTAGCGTTTATTTGTGTACACAATTCTTGTCGCAGTCAAATGGCGGAAGCACTCGGAAAGCAGTTAGCAGCTGATGTGTTTGAAAGTTATTCGGCAGGTACCGAATTAAGAACTCATATCAATCAAGACGCAGTAAGACTTATGAAAGAGATTTATGATATTGATATGGAGCAAACACAACGCCCTAAATTATTATCTGATATTCCATCCATTGATTATCTCATAACAATGGGTTGCAATGTGCAATGTCCAACTTTACCTTGTAAATATCGTGAAGACTGGGGATTAGAAGATCCAACGGGTAAAAGCGATGATGATTTTAAACAAATAATTGCTAAGATAGAAGAAAACATAGTAAATTTGAAAGCAAGAATTTTAACTCAGTTAATCTAATAAAGCTGTAATTATTAAGCTAAAATGATACACAAACATAAAAGAAGCAGCAGTTGAGGTATTCTCAACTGCTGTTTCTTTTATGCATTTTCAATAAAACGTTTTAAATTCTTGATACCAATGGAAAGACCTAAAATATTATCCTCAAGACCTTCAAACTCAATTGCTACAAAGCCATCATATCCTGTGGATTTTAAAATGGAAAGACATTGCTGAATTGGTACATCACCATGACCGATTATAGCTCCTCTTAAATAATTGCCACCTCTACTTCTGAAAAAGCCTTCTCCCGGATTTGGCTGCATTCCGTTTTTCTGGTGAAAATCTTTTGCATGAACATAAAATGCATATGGTGCTGCTCTGCCAATTGCTTTAGCTGGGTTTTCATCAGCACACATAAAGTTACCCATATCGCAAAGCCAACCAAAATTCTCATTGTTTACTGCATTTATCAGCTTTTCAACTCTTTCGGAATCTTGAGAGAAGAAGCCATGATTTTCAACCATTGTCTTAATCCCTTTCGCTTTTGCATATACAGTTACTTCTCTGCAAGCATCAGCTATTTGAAATACAACGCTGTCAAAGCTTTTAAATCCTGTTCCATATGAGTAGCCCCTAGTAGCATCATGTCGAACAGAGGTTGCACCAAGTATTTCTGCAATATCAATTTGCTTTTTTACTCGTTCAATTTCTTTTTTTGTATCACCATCGCTACCCATTAAAAAGTCTGCTCCAAATGTGTAGTTGGTAATAGTCATATCAAGGCGTTGGCATTCTTCTTTTAATTTTCTAGCATACTCTTCAACAGTTGAGCCATCATGAGGAAGAATATCAACAAATTCAATACCCTCAAAGCCTAGTTCTTTTGCCTTAGCGATACAGCCAAATTGTGTAATCTGATTGTTTTGCATCATTCTTGCAAAACTATATGTACTAACTGCAACTTTCATTTTTTTATCGTATACAAGCAGATTGTTACTTGTTATACTTCCTACCTTCCTATATTATAATACAACTTCATGACCTGTTCTTGCTGATTCGTAAATAGCATCCAGTATTCTCATGATGTCTACGCCGTCTTGTGCAGGAGATATACAAGGAATACCGTCTGTAATACAAGAAACAAAATGGTTAATTTCATTTGCAAATAATCCATCAAAGCTTAATGCAGTTGGTGCAACAAGATTGACATCTGCCATATAGCCATTTATCTCTGTAAACATTTCAAGTTCAGGATCAAGTTTTGCTCCACCCTTTGAACCAAAGAGTTCAATTTTACCTTCGTTTTTCTTAATGTTTAGGCTAAAGCTTGCTTCTACTTGTAAAACGGCGCCGTTATCAAATCGAATCATTGCTGAAGCTAAATCTTCAACGTCAAAAATATCATTTTCGGTTGATGAAGATGCAACATAGTCTTTTTTATCTTTTAATTCATTTCTGTTTCCGATTTTATGAAAGGTTGCACCATATATAGAAACAGGTTGTGGTTTATCTAATAGATAACGAACAAGATCAATAACATGCACACCTAAATCAATGAGCGGACCACCTGCTGAACGAGCTTTTTCGCCAAACCAACCACCCGGACATCCATTTCTTCTAAGGTATGTTGCCTTTGTATAATAAATATCACCAAAATAATTTTCACCGATAAAATCTTTTAGTATAGCGCAGTCATTTCCAAAACGTCTTACAAAGCCAATCATCAAAAGCTTACCGTTTTTGTCAGCAGCTTCTTTCATTTCCATTGCTTCTTTGGCAGAAGTAGCCATCGGCTTTTCACATAAAACATGTTTGCCTGCATTTAAAGCGGCAATGGTGCAAGGTGCATGAGCTGAATTCCAAGTACATACTGATACAGCATCAATCTCTTTGAGCTTGAGCATTTCGTTCATGTCTGTGAAAGTTCGTTCAATTTGATATTTTTCTGCCATTTCTTTTAGGCGCTTTTCATTAATATCGCAAAAAGCATATAACTCAACATTTGGATTGCTTCTATAAGCTTCAATATGATTAGCTGAAATAGAACCCGTTCCGATAATACCTACTTTAATTTTCCCCATGATATTCCTCTCCCTAACCTTGTATTTTTATATTATTTAAAAATGCGACTGCTTTGCTGATATCTGCTTTTGGATTTTCTCCGATTTCACGTTCGATAGTAAGATATCCTTTATATCCAATGTCATCGAGTGCTTTCATATAATTTCTAAAGTCAACATCGCCCTCACCTAATGGCAGTTCGATGAAATAGGTAGCATTTTTGATTTCTGTCTCAATTTCACCGTATATAATTTCAGGATTACCAACAATAAGGCGGCGTCCATCTTTCGCATGTGTATGAACGATATAGTCTTTTAAAGTATAAACTGCTTGAACCGGATCATCACCAGTTACCATAACGAAGTTTGCAGGGTCAAGATTTACACCAACGCCTTTAGAATGTAGTCCATCTAAAAAGCCTTTTAATCGAATTGCTGTTTCCGGTCCTGTTTCAACAGCAAAATGCGCATTGTTTTTATCGGCATATCTTGCTAATTCACCGCATGTTTCTTGCATAGCCTTGTATTTATCACAATTGCAGTCTGCAGGAACAACACCGATATGGGTTGTAACAATATCGGTTGAAAGTTGCTTAGCCAAATCTAAAATTCGCTTTGATTTTTCAATAACAATCTGTTTCTTTCCATCTTCATAGAAATTGAAGTTAGGATTGCCACAGATAAAATCGCCACATAATGCAGAAACCTCTAGCCCATTATCGTTTAGCATTTTAGTGAATTCAGAAATTTGATCTTTGGTTACAGTATCAACATCAAATGTTCCACCCGCAGCATGAACTTGGACGGCTGAAATTCCAAGCTCTTTTGCCATTTTCATGGATGTATTCACATCTGTGCGGAATGATTCTAGTAAAACGCCTATTGGGAAATTGTACATGAAATAAACCCCTTCTTTCTAATCAATTCAAATATTTGCCTTTTTGTTTTCTTTAGTCTATACTAAGATATTGAAATAGTAAAGATATAATATTGTCACTCTTTAGCATTATATTGCTTTTTGATTAGAATGAGGTGTAATAATGAGTTACTACGAAAAGGTGTTTTCTGCAAGCTCTAAATTGCCAATCACATATCATAAAGATACAAACACCATAAATAGGTATGTGGGTTTTCATTTGCATTGGCATGAACATATAGAAATACTGTATTTTTCAAAGGGGACTGGAATTGTTTACGTTAACAATGTTCCCATTCAAGCGAGCGAAGGTGAGATCGTTGTAATCAGTTCTAATATGCTTCATGCGATGCCAAGTAAACTGCCGAATTGTACTTACCACTGTATTATTATCAATAAAGTTTTTATAGATAATATATTGGGTGATAAAGACATTTTTTTCAAAGAACATATTACTGATATACGAGTGATTAACCTTTATGAAGCAATTATTAAAGAAATGGCGGAAAGAGGGGAGCTGTTCCAATCTCAAGCAGCTGCTTATTGCAGTCTTTTGTTAGGTGAACTTGCAAGAAATTTTGCTTATTCTGAGCGCAATACCGTTTCCATGACAAAATCGCCTAAACAAAAGCTCGTTAAAAAGGCAATGGCATTTATCATGAGAAACTATAAGGGTAGCTTGTCTATTGAAGCAATTGCAGAATATATAGGGTGCAGCAAGTATTATCTTTGTCATATCTTTAAAGAGGTAACAGGTCAAACGATGATCGATTATATCAATATATTGCGGTGCAGCCAAGTAAAGCGCTTTATTCTAGATGAAAACTACTCTATAACCGAGGCGGCATATTCTTCTGGATTTAATAATCTCTCTTATTTTACTAAGATATACAAAAAATACATGGGAATACTGCCATCGCAAGAAAAAGAAAACATGATGATTGGCAGTACAAGATAGCCACAATAATGAATTGCTGTAATTTTAAGGATTCGCTATGATATAATTGTAAACTAATGGAATGGCAATATCATTATATTTCTTAAAATGGTTAAAATAGATTGCTATTTTATCTTGATTTTTCTTTTCAATTTATATATCATATATTTATGATAAATTTGTTGCAAAATGAATATCTATAGATTGTTATGTCGAAATAAAAAGATTTTATATAATTGTTTATTACATAAAAGTTTATATTTCTTTAGTTTTAGATATGTTTTGAGACATTTTTTGATAAAATTTTAGGAATAAGGACTGCTGTAATTTGAAATTAAAAAATGTACTAGATAATTCATCAACGAATTCAGAAGAAGTGTCAACTGAGGGCACCGTAAACTTATCTGCAACTGAAATTAAAAGCGATTCAGAAATAAAACCACTTGACCCATTACAAAAGAAGCGCAAAAAGATTATACAATTGATAATTTGGATTAGTGTAGCTATATTTGTAGTGTTAATGATAACAGTGGGCTGCTTTTTTATAAGCAAAAAAAAGCCGGTAAAAGACCATAGTAGTAGTGTAAAGGTTGTCAATCTAGCTGTTCATAATAGTTCTACTGCGGATAGTCAATCTAAAGAGCAAAGTTCAAACCCTTCTTCAACCGAAAGCCAAAGCGTAAGCAGTAAAGTAAATACAACTGTAAAGGTAGTAAAGCCAAGTACAGGAAAGGTAACAACTGCTCCTGAATTTAAATATAAGCCTGCCGAAGATGTGGCACCTAAAAAAAATGAACAAGCGAAAGAAGTTGTCGATAAAAACGACGACAATACAATTGTTTCTATTACACCAGTAAAAGGAACCAATAGTAGCCAAGTATCTAGCACAACTTCTTCTATCGCAGGAAGCACTAAGACTGTTGTTATGGCATTAGAAGATAATGTGAATACACGTACAGGTCCCGCAACAACTTTTTCTACTGTTGGAAAGATGGTTAAAGGCCAAGAGTATTCATTTATAGGAGAAGAAAAAGCTGCAGACGGAACACTTTGGTATCATATTCAATATGATGGCTCTCAACAAAGTTGGGTAACATCTCAATATGCAGAGAAAAAAGAAAAGGCTGTTGAAAGCTCTTCTGCAAATTCATCAAGTGCTTCAAACGCAACTTCTCAATATCAACTTGGTTGGAATTCAATTTCAGGTAAAGATTATTATTATGACGGAAGTAGTTTTGTAAAAGGATGGGCTAATATAGGTGGCTTCCGATATTATTTTGATGAAACCACAGGTGCAAAGCGATCATCCGTTGGTATTGATGTTTCAAAATACCAAGGAACGATTAATTGGAATGCAGTAAAGGCAGCAGGTGTTGATTACGCCTTTATTCGTGTTGGGTTTAGAGGATATGGAAGTGGAAGCATAAGTATTGACCCTACATTTGTAACAAATATTGTGAATGCGAATAAAGCCGGAGTTAAATGCGGTGTGTATTTTTATTCTACAGCAGCTTCTGAAGCTGAAGGCGCAGAAGAGGCTAGTTTCGTATTGAATGCAATCAGCGGCTATAGAGTAGATTTACCGATTGTTATTGACGTTGAACATAGAACAGATCGTGTTGCAGGCTTAACCAGTGCACAGCGAACAGATTATACACTTGCATTTTTGAATACAATCAAAAATGCAGGCAAAACAGGAATGTTATACACAGGTCATTATTTCTATCAAAATTATTTAGAAAGCAGTCGATTGAAAGATTATCCACTTTGGATTGCATATTACACAAATAGCGAAAAGAATGTTGCTGATGTTCCATATACATATTGGCAGTATTCTAGTACCGGAACTGTAAATGGTATTTCAGGTTCAGTTGACTTAAATATCAAGATTAATTAAGTTTTATATTCATTGCAATATATAGTGAAAACCCTCGGCACATTTTGTGCCGAGGGTTTTGTGTATACGTCGTTTGATACAAAACTAATGTATGAAATTGGATATGTTGTTGTTTCTTTTTGGAATATGATGTATAATCAAGTTGAATAAATGATTGCCTTTTATTGTGAAAATAAGGAAAGAGATTCCGTTTCACAATGCAATTGTTTTGCTAAACATAACTTGTAGGTAATTTCTGTAGTACTTAATTATTTAAAATATATAGTAAACGATATAATTACAATTACAGCGAGGTGAGATAATGAATGAATTAAAGTTTGAAATGATAGATATGGAAACATGGAATAGAGCACCAACATATCATTATTTTACAGAAGAAGTAACGCCTACATCGTTTACTGTAAATATTGATTTTGATATTACAGTATTGAAAAGTGCACTAAAAGCAAAAAACTTAAAGCTTTTTCCTACCTATCTTTATATAATATCAAATGCAATTAAAAAACAAAATGAATTTAGATTGTCACTAAAAGATAATAAACTTGGCTATTGGAACTTTTTATCACCGCAATATCCTATTTTTCATGAAGACAGTAAGACTATAACGTTTTTATGGACGGAGTATGATGATAATTTCTATGTATTCTACAATAGATATTTAGAAGATGTTAAAAACTATAACAAGGATGATAAAGTTATTTGCCCAAAAGGAAATTCACCTGAAAATACTTATATTATTTCATGTATACCATGGTTTACATTTAATGGGCTGGCAATGAATATGCAAAATATTGAAAATTATTTCTTTCCTATGATTGTATCGGGAGGTTTGAAAGAAGAGCAGGGCAGAATGAAAATGCCATTGTCGATTACAATAAATCATGCTGCTGCCGATGGATACCATATTCATATTTTTCAGCAGCATTTGCAGCATCTTATGAATCATCCACAAGAATGGATGAAATAATTTTGACATAATCAAAACATACGAGGCGGTGATAATATGCTGATATTAACGTCAAATGGGCTATCTACCCATGAAATGAGAGAAAAGTTAAAACCGATTTTTAATGGATTGACCAAAGCAGTTATTATAACTACTGCATCCGTAGGTTATAAAGAAAAGGATTGGCATATCGAAAGATTAACGAATGAGCTACAGTCATTTGGATTCAGCGTTGATTATTTTGATTTCGACACACAAAATCCAGAATTACTTTTAGACTATGATGTTGTTGAAATAAATGGTGGAAATCCATTTTATTTGCTTATGTCAATGAAAAATGCAAATTGTCACAGCATAATGAGTGAATTGTCAAAGTCAAAAATTATTATTGGAGTCAGCGCCGGCTCAATTGTTTTGCAAAAAAATATCAATCTGATTGCTCAATACAGCCCTGAGTTAAACGAAAACATTGACCTAACCGATTTTAGCGGTTTGGCATTAACAAATGTAGAAATAATACCACATTATAGTAGGTTTCTTTCTCGCTTTGAGCAATTTGAAGAACGTGCAAAGGAATATGAAAAACAAAATCATCTTGAAGTGATAAGGCTAAACGATGGACAAGGTATTGTAATTGATGATAGTGGGCTAAAATTGATATAACATATTGAGATACTGAGAATGGTTTATCGTATTATACAAAGTTTATATGAGTTAAGCCATATATTCAATTTTATAGCAGTTTAACTGCATATGAATAAATCGAACAAGCGTATCATAAATTGAAAGTAATATGGAGAAGGCATTGTAAAGTCAGATTTATAAGCTATTTTTTATTTTCCGTTAGGGCTACTAGTAGGATAGTACAAGTAAAGCGCAAAAGCAAATGAAATAGGACTTATTTTGGGATATTTTCTATTTTGGAATTGCTTAAAAATAGTGTAAAGGAGATATTAACATGGTTCTCACAAATGAACAGCAGGAATTGCTCGACGGTAAAAAAGGCGAAACCATAGCAAAGGTAATAAAGACTTTGGTTATGTATGGCGATGCTTTTGATGCCGAAAAAATGGTTCCAATTTCTAGTGGGTATGGTCATACGGTTATAAGCTTCGGTATTGGCGTTATGAAGCCGGTTTATGAGCTGTATGATAGGCTTCTTTCCGATGATGCAGTATGTAAACAGAAAATCTCTGCGGATCCACGACCTCTTGATAAAAATGTACCATCTTCATTTCTTCAAGACATAGTGTTCAAGTTAATGTATAGTCAACAAGAACGTTATGAGGAACAGCTTCGTAAATTCGGTATCATGAATGATGATGCCTATACATGTGCGTGCTATCTTCCTGAAGTTGGAAATATCCCAAAACGTGGGGATGTTCTATCATGGGCAGAATCTTCTGCAGTTGTTTATGCAAACAGCGTGCTTGGTGCAAGATGTAATCGTAATTCAGGAATCATTGAATTGATGGGTTCTATAGCTGGATTTGTACCGGAGTTCGGGTTTCTTACCGATGGTG
Organism: Paludicola sp. MB14-C6; assembly: GCF_030908625.1. GTDB lineage: Bacteria > Bacillota > Clostridia > Oscillospirales > Ruminococcaceae > Paludihabitans. The sequence continues at coordinate 2,830,197 of NZ_CP133133.1, forward strand.
GACGCAAAGCAGACTGGATTGTAGAAATACATACAAGCAAGATGCCAGAGGCACAGATTCTCGGTTCAGCAATCGGAATGAAAGTACTTGACAAGGTGCCTTATATTAAAGGGCTGGATAAATGGATTGGTACAGAGCTAAATGATAGTACATGTGCTTATCTTAAGGACTTTGGTGCAGCAACGGCTTCTAATGGCTCTGTTGGACTATATCATGTTGAGAATTTAACGCCAGAAGCGATAGATTACGGCGAAAAGCTAATTCGAGAGGGTGCACCCGTCTATGTAATTGATGATGCTGAACTTGAACGTGTAAGGAACAATTATCCTTGTATTTGGAGCAATCTTGAAGCAAAACCAAAGCTTTGTTTTATGGGATGCCCACATATGACGTTGCAGCAATTGAAGGATTGGACAGAGCGTGTTGAAGAGGGGCTGAAAGCAACAGGGAATTCTAAAGTGCAAATTCCAACAGTTTTTACTTCTGCTCCTGGGGTTATCAAAGAATTTAAGGAAACGGAATATTTTAGAAGATTAGAATCAACAGGTATTATCTTAAGCTACATATGCCCACTTATGTATATGAATAATCCTCTATCAAAGAAAATGCCTGTTATAACCTCATCAAACAAGTTACGTACCTATACCAGTGCAAGATTTTATTCTGACGATGAGATTTTGAAGATGATTACGAAAGGAGTAAAGTAATATGGGGAAAGTATTTAAAGGACGTGTTATTGCTCCTGGTACGGCAAAGGCGGAAGCTCTCGTTTCATATGGAGGATTCAATACGCTCGCAAGTTACCAAATGGCATTGATGTTTGGGGATAAGCAAGTTAAGTGCGGTGACCAAAATAACAGAGATCTTTATAAAAAACCGATGATAGGAAAAGCACTTTGTCTTCCTGAGACAATTGGCTCAACAACTGGCGGTATGGTTCTTTACGCTGCTTGTGCACTTAGTAAGCAACCTGCATGTATGCTTTTCTCTAAACCAATTGATTCACTCGCAGCGTCTGGAGCAATTCTTGCTGCTAACTGGACAGAAGCAAGAATGCCGGTCATTGATAATCTTGGAGAAGAATTTTTGGAATACATAAAAGATGGTATGACCATTACTGTATCAACGGATGGTACTGTGACAGTTGAATAAAAAAGGAGATTCATATATGAAACAAGAATATGAAGCGTTATTTACACCTTGGAAAATTGGTAATGTCGAAATTAAGAATCGAATTGTTATGTGTTCCATGGGTGGAACCTCAATTTTTGGATGGATGAAGCCAAATCATTTTGACAAGGAAGCAGCCAATTTTCTACTTGAGCGTGCAAAGAATAATGTTGGCCTTATATTACCGGGAATTGCTCCGATTCGGGATACAATGGGTGGCAAGTGGCTTTATCAAAATAAAGGCAAATTTAATGAGCTTAAGAAATTTATGGACGAATTTCATAAGACAGGCGCTAAGATGTTCATACAACTCACTGCGGGTATGGGGCGAGCTATGGCGGTTAACGATCTCATGGTCAAGATGATGAAAAACAAAGCTTTAGGTACATTAGGAAAGCCAATTTTTAATATGGATTACATCTGTGCGAGTGCTTCTGCAACGCCTAATCGTTGGGCGGATGATGTTTATTCTCGCCCTCTCACGAAAGAAGAAATCCATGAAATCGTTGAAGCTTTTGCAAAGACAGCAAAGCTTTGCATGGATGCAGGGGTTGATGGAATTGAAGTTCATGCTGTTCATGAGGGCTATATGCTTGATCAATTTACATTGAAATATACCAATCAAAGAACGGATGAATATGGCGGCTCTTTTGAAAATAGATATCGCTTTCCCGCTGAAATTGTACAAGCGATTAAGAAAACTTGCGGTAACGATTTTCCTGTATCACTTCGTTATTCTGTCGTATCAAAGACAAAGGGATTCCGCAAGGGCGCAGTACTGGGAGATGATGATTATATCGAGGTAGGGCGTGACATGGAAGAGTCCGAAAAAGCTGCAAAATTTCTACAAGATGCCGGATATGATATGCTGAATTGTGATAATGGAACCTATGACTCATGGTATTGGGCGCATCCACCAGCATATATGCCTGAAAACTGTAATCTTTCCGATGTTAGCCATATCAAAAACTTTGTTACTATTCCGGTAGTATGTGCGGGTAAGATGACTCCTTCTATAGCTGCCGAAGCAATTAAAGAAGGAAAGCTAGATGCAATGGGCGTTGCAAGACAATTCCTTACTGATCCTTCTTGGGTGAAAAAATTGATGGAGAATCGAGAAGAGGATATCAAGCCTTGTATTAACTGCCATAATGCTTGCTTTACTATGGCAAAATATGAGGGTACAGCGAATATACAAGACCTATCTGATGCAATACATATGGCACGTTGCGCACTCGAGCCTCGCACGATGCAGTCAAAGAAATATAAAATAGAAAAGGCAAGCAAAGCTAAGAATATAGCGGTTATTGGTGGCGGAATCGGCGGTATGGAGTCTGCACTTGTTCTTTCTCAAAGGGGACACAACGTTACTATTTATGAGAAATCAGATTGCTTGGGCGGTATTTTTATTCAAGCAGCTGCACCTATTTATAAAGAAAAGGATAGAGAACTCATTGAATGGTATAGAAGAGAAGTAGCTAAATATCCAATTACAGTTAAGCTTAACACAGAAGTCAAAGATATCTATTCGTTGCAAGCAGATGAAATTATCATTGCAACGGGTTCTGCCGCTAAACACCCGCCGATTAAGGGTATTGAGCATTCAATTGAAGCAATAGATTATCTTTCAGGCAAAGAGGTTGGAGATAATGTAATTATTGTAGGCGGAGGGCTTACAGGTTGTGAAATAGCTTACGATTTAATTCTTAAGGGCAAAAAACCGCAAATTGTTGAAATGAAGAATGACCTTATCGCCGCTAAGGGTATCTGTCTTGCAAATACTTCTTTTCTGCGTGAGATGTTTGCTTTTAAAAAGACACCAATCTATCTTGAAACTACACTTCTTGAAATTAACACTGATGGTGTAACTGTAAGAGACAAAGACGGAAAAACTTTTGATATCAAGGGTGATTCTGTTATTGTTTCCATTGGCTATAATCCTACCCCTCTTGCTAAAGCCTCAAGGCACGTTCATCTTGTTGGTGATGCAAACGGTGTAGGTAACCTACGTAGTGTAATCTGGCGTGCTTGGGATGTTTGTATGAAATTATAATTGTATATAGCATATGAAAAAGTGAGAAAGAATAATAGATATTCTTTCTCACTTCAGTCTGAAGAAAAAGCCCGATTTTGGCGTAACCAAAGTCGGGCTTTTGAATATATGGTTGAAAATTTGAAAAAAGTGCAAAGGATACAAAAAGGAGAGTTCACCCTCCACTTATGTATTGCCAGCTTTTTAAGGTTCATGCACGCAAATTTAAGCCTAACCCAGTTTGTTACTTGGGCAAGACTTCGATAAGGTGTATAACGCATTGCGTATTTTTCTTTCGCATCAGCAAAAACTCGCTCAATCGTTTCTTTTCGCTGTGCATAAAGATCTTTGTATTTTATTGCATAACGAATATCTGAAACTTGCTCTAAGTACTCATGCCAAACATGAACTGTGTATTGTTTCTGGAATTCTTTACTTTCAGTGCATTTGTAACGAAACCCACAGATTTTACAGTCGTTTGGATTGCTTTTAAATTCTTTGTATCCTTCTCTATTCGTGGTGGAATAGTGTAAAACTTTATTGTTTGGACATACTACACAGTCAAAATATTCATCATATGAAAAATCATATTTCTTAAAAAAGCCTTGTTTTGTCATTGGTCTACGATATGGTACTAATAAATCTTTTCCATCATCTATAAGTCTTTTTGCAATATAGGGAGTATTGTAGGCACTATCTGCCACTATTGTTTGGATTTCGGGGTGGTTTTCTTTTAATTTATCATACAAATCATCGAATGCTACGCTGTCATGTACATTGCCTGCTGTTACATGAACATCTACAATGTAGCCTTTTTTGTCACAAGCTGTATGTGCTTCATAAGCAAGGCATTTCTTATGCTCTCCTTTATGAAATACACCGCTTTCAGGGTCAGTGGTTGATTCATTGATGATTTTTTCTTCTATTTTAGGTGGCTTTGTATCGTCAAATGGCTTTTTTTTATGTTCTTCTCTATCTTTATTGATTTCGTCCATTAGTTGTTTCTCATAATGTTTTGCTGCTACGGGGATTGATTTCTTTACAACCTTTTTTATATTTGCATTTGCTTTTATATGGGTTCCATCTACAAATACCACCTCTGGGTCAAGATATCCCATATCATTGATTTCATTCAATATCCAGTTGAAAATGCATGCAATAGTATTCTCGTTAAATCTATGTTTAAAGGCATAACTTATTGTTGTAAAGTGAGGTATTTGTTCTGTCATTAAATATCCTAAAAACCAACGATATGCACAGTTCATTTGTACTTCTTCTACCAATTTGCGCAACGAACTTATTCCATACAAATGTTGTATTAAGACCATTTTGATTAGTACTACTGGGTCTATGCTTGGTCTTCCATTATCTTTACAATACAAATCCTCTACGAAATCATATATATGACAGAAATCCACTGCACTATCTATTTTTCTAAGCAAATGTTCTGCTGGAATAAATTCTTCTAAGCACAAAAACTCTACTTGTGTTCGGTCTTTTTTAGCTTTAACTAACATTTAATCACCCTATTTAATTATACCATTTTTCGCGTCAAAAGTCCCCTAAATCATCGAATTTAGGAGACTTTTTCTACAAGCTGAAGTGAGAAAGAATAATAGATATTCTTTCTCACTTTTTTGTGAAACAAAACTACTACATGCAGTTACGGTATTAAAATAAGTGATATAGTTATCATTTAAATATAAGAATTATTTTTAATTTTTTTCGTTAATATAAATAAAAATAGGGTATTTTATCTAAATTAATTAGTTATTGAAATTTTATCTATTTATTTGTATAATTAGTTTAGAGAATAAAGAATGAAACACTTTATATATACAAATAATATCAAGCTTTTTGCTTGATATTATTTGTTAAGAGAAAGGAAAACAATATATGTTAAATAAAAAAAGAAATCGCAAAAATCAAATGCAGTTTTTTAGCGTTTTGATTGCTTTCACTTTATTTATAAGTGGAATATTGCAATCAGGGGTTGGTTCTATTGTTTTTGCAGATGAACCATCAGGTTTTTCGATTGCTCAAGCTCAAATCTCATTAAATGATGTGCCAATAGATGAGATTACGCAGCCCATTAAACAAGATGCAAACGTTAAACTCGAATATACATGGAATATTGAAAATAATTATGATCCACAACCGGGAGAAAAAATATCAGTTGCTTTACCCGATGCATTAGATTATGGAACAGAAACAGTAACGGGAGATTTAATTGATCAAAATAATGAAATTTACGGCAAATGGAATATGATTCCAAGTACAAAAAAATTAGAGTTGGAATTGGGTACATTGCCACAAGAACGATCTAATGTACATGGAACTGTACAGCTAAATTTGAATTTTAAAGTGAATACCATGTTGGTGGATGTTCCGTATGAGCTGAATATTCCATTGAGTGGTGGAAAGGTTCAAACATACGTAATCCATTTTGAGGTTCCTTCTAATACAGCAGTAAAAAAATCAGGCGTGCAAAGTAGTATAGATGCAAACTTAATTAACTGGACAGTTGACGTGAATCAAAATTTGCAAAAAGTTGCTGTGCCGATAGTAAAAGATCAAATCGAGCCATTGTTAGTATATCAAGCTAATTCATTAAAAGTATATGAATTAGCGGTTAAATCAGATGGCTCTGTTGTTGCAACTAGCAATCCAGTTGATCAGTCAAATTACGCAGTTACCTATGATACAACCACAAAGCTACTAACAGTAACGTTTCAATCACCGATTAGCCGAGCTTATAGACTCACTTATGATACAAAAATAGATCCTGATAAGATAGATAAATCAAAAACTACGTTTGTATATACCAATCAAGTGAGCTTTAATGGTGCTTCCGATACAGCAACCGTCAATATAACGAGAGCTCCACTTATAGTGAAAGATGGTAAGCTGGATCAAGCATTCAATGCAAATAAAATCACTTGGTCAATTAACGTGAATAAATCGCTATATTCTTTAACAGATTCTAAGGTTGAAGATACTATTCCAAATGGATTAACACTCAATACAAATAGTATTAAGCTATATGTAATGCCCAACAAGATGCTGGTTGATTCCAATAGCTATTCAGTGAACTATGATGTTGATACTAAAAAGCTTACTATTGGGCTTGGAGACATCAACAAAGAATATTTAATTGAATATGATACTGCTGTAAATGAGAGCGAAAAAAATAACAATGCAACTTCTATTTCGTTTACTAATAATGCAAAATTACTTTATGGAACAAATGAAGATATAAAAATTGCTACAGCTACTAAACCAATTACTGTATCAAAAGGAAAAACGATTGTGAAAACAGGTACAGCAAAAATTGGCTATAACGACGAAAAATATATTGAGTGGACTGTAGATTTAAACTTATCTGAAATTAACCTTGGAACACCTATCTACACAGATGTGATTGGTTTGGATCACAAGTTTGATACAAGCTATGGTATTAAGGTGTATCCATTAACTGTGAATCATTCCAAAACCAATGGAAATATAACGCAAGGTGCTGAATTAGTCGGGGGAGAATGTACCAAAACTTTCGTGGGTTCTGATCCTGTTAGCGAATTCAATATTAATTTTGGAAGTAATATTGATAAGCCTTATCGAATTGTTTATAGAACAATCATAACAAAAAAGGCAACTCAAAATTTTGTTAATAGTGGCTATATTGGACTTAACGATGGTACTGCGGATGTGACTACAACGGTAAGACCAACCATTGAAAATATTTTTGCAAAAGCAAATACAAGCATTGATTATTCAGTAAAACAACTCAACTGGAGAATTACAGCAAATCCGATTAAGCAATCAATCAACAATCTTGTTATTGAAGATGCATTTACGCCGGGATTAACTATGACTAATGCACAATTAGATGCATTGACAGTAAATAAAGGAACGACTTCACTTGTTAAGGATACGGATTACACAGTAGTTCCTACAATTGTGAATGGTAAGATAAAGGGATTTAAGATTAGTTTTGCAGATAAAGGCTATGTGCTAAATGATAATGTTTACACAATAGTATACGCAACGATGATGGATTCAGATGTATTATCCAATAATGGAAATCTAAATTACGCTAATACAGCTACTTTTAAATATGACGGTGGTACGTTGTCGAAAACAGCAACCCCAACTATAAATAATACAGCATTGCATAATGGTAATAAATCCGGAATACTTGATGTGGCAAATAAGCAAATTAACTGGACAATCAATACAAACCATTTATCAAAAAATATTGAACATTTTGAAGTAACAGATGCTATTGTAGAAAATCAGACATTAGTAAAGAACTCAATTAAAATTCATAGGTACACAATAAACTCATTAGGTAATATTGTTGTGGGAGACATTGTGGATCCCGAATCATCCGGCTTTGTAATTGAGGAAGCTACTGATGGAACGAGCTTTAAGATTCAATATCCTAACACGATTAACTCTCCATATCAAATTACTTACGCAACAAAGCTTGTAAATATTTCTCAAACTTCATATAACAATACGGCAGTAACAAACAAGGATGAGAATTATACAGCAAAAGTTGATTTTGCAGATGGAGATAAATTTGTTTCAAAAACAGGAACAAGAGTGGGCACATCTTATGTAAATTGGGCAATAACATTGAACAAAAGTCAATCCACAATTTCATCATTCAAATTAACAGATAAAATGAGTGAAGGACTTGAACTAGTAGCAAATAGCTTTATCGTTAAAAAAACCGATAATACTCAAGTGGATTTTAATTCATTATTTACATTGAATGTGAGACCGAGAACGTTAGCAACTGATCCTCAAATATTTGATTTGATTGCCAAACATCAAATTGCGGAGACATATATTATTGAATATAGAACAAATTTAATACTGGATGAAATTCTTGAAAACAAAGTATTCAATGATGTTAGCTTTGAAGGCGAGCAGGTTGTAAGCGGTGTTAAGCAAAGCACTTCAATAATCAAGCACACTTTTGTAACAGGTGCAGGCACAGGTACAGGAGAAGTTGGAAGCTTTAAGCTTAAGAAAGTAAATGAGAATGGAAATCCGCTTCAAGGTGCTAAATTTGAATTCTATAAAGGAACAAAGCTTTTAGGTGTGTTGACAACAGATGCAAATGGTGAAGCGGCAGTATCAAGATTAAGATATGCTAATTATACTTTAAAGGAAATAGAAGCCCCAACTGGCTATCAATTTACTAATGAGAATATCAATTTTACAATTAACAACACACAAGAAAAGATAATTAGCGTTACAAATGATAGTTTAAGAACGCTTGAAATTGTTAAAATTGAAAAAAATCTACCAACTCAGTTATTAAAAAATGCTGTTTTTGAAGTTCGTGATACGAAAGGTGTATTGTTGCACACATTAACCACAGACGAGAATGGAAAAGCTAGTGTTAAATTGCCTTATGGTACTTATAAAATAAAAGAAAAGACTGCTCCATCGGGTTATGTGAATGATATGCAGGAATACAGCATTACAATAGCTCAAGGTGATAAACTTGAAGATAATAGTACGCCTAAGTTGGTTTATACCGTAATGGTTGAAAATGAAAAAATGATTCCTGTTCTGGATCCAAAGCCAGATCCAAAACCAGATTCCCAAGAAGTGAAAACGCCTGAAGATACACCTACTGGTGGAACTGTTAAAGTTCCAGAAGGAGGCAAGCCAGAAGTTAAAGTGCCACCAACTAATGGTACAGTTACAATCGACAATAATGGCAAATGGGTGTATACACCTAACAAGAATTTTACAGGTAAGGATAAATTCACAATAACAATTAACCATCCAAATGGTAGTAGCGAAAACATTATAGTGGAAATTGAAGTTGAAAAAGTGCCATTAAGTCCTGTTGTTCCAACTCAACTTCCGCAAACCGGACAAGGTATCCCTTGGGTAACAACAATTTTAGGACTTGCAATTGTAATTTGTGGAATCTATTTGATTTTTATTAAGAAGCGTTCTAAATCAATGACAAAAATGACTCATAAAGAAAAATAATGAGGTGTATTTTATGTCATTCAAAAGAGTAATTGGTTTTTTGCTCTTATTTATTGGTGCTTTAGTAATAGCAATTCCTTTCATTTTGGATTGGTATAATGATAATAAAGCAAATATGCTATTGAAGGAATATTCAAAAAGCATTACTAATCTTACGATACTTGATGATGAATCAGATTCTTCAAGTGACACAAAGAATGAAACGATACAGTCTGAAAGTAATTTGCAGATACAAAAACAATATCCAGTAGAAACGGTACTTTCTATTCCAAAAATTAATTTTCAGATGCCGGTAATTAAAGATGCAACAAAAGCACATCTAAATGTTTCGATTTCTAGTATCAACGGTACTGCAAAGCCTTGGGAAAAGGGTAACTACGTAATAGCAGGTCATAGAAGTCTGCGTTATGGACGACACTTTAATAGATTGAATGAGGTTGCGGTAAATGATGAAATTATTGTGTTTGACATGAAAAATAATGAATATCATTATCGTGTTAATAGTACTGAAATTGTAAGTAAAAGAGAAGTCAGTGTTTTAAAAAACACAAAAGCAGATGAAATTACTTTGATTACTTGTGATCCTATTTATGAAAAAAATCCGCAAAATAGGCTTGTTGTGAAAGCAATAAAATTAGCTGATTAATCAATTCGAAAAATAATTATTGATATAATTATCTTTTTCAAGCAGTACCACTTTTACAAGTGGTGCTGTTTTTTTGATTTGCTTGAAGCGATATATATGGATTGAAATCAAGATTTGTTTGTCGTTTAATATTATCAACTATAAAAATATAAAATGATGCTACTTTGATACAATTTTGATTGGTCTTAGATGCAATTGTTTGCTACAATCGTTACTAACATAGGATTATAACTAATTTTTATTTTAAAATGTTAGGAGTAATATAAAATGAATAAACTATTCTATCAAAGACGTCAAAATACAAAAGAAAAGTTGATAACGAAAATAAAAGTAATTATTATGGTAGCAATGATACTCGTTATTTGTGTTTTAGGCTATGTAGGAGTGACGATAGCAGCAAAATCAGAAAATCGAGATGTTAAGTCATTAAATGCAAAAATCAGTGAACAAATGATTTCTAGCCAAACCGTATCAAAAAGTAACCAATCTACGATTTCATCCGGGCAAGCTCAAACCACTGTAAACAGCAGTCATAAAACAGATCAGCCTGCATCGATAAACGGAAGGCCATGGAATTTAGTACTTGTGAATCGCTGGAATAAAATTGATGAAAGAAGTACGAATATTAAACTTACACAACTAAAAAATGGCCAATCTGTTGATGAACGCATTTATCCGGAGCTTCAAAAAATGATGGATGATTGTAGAGCGGCAGGGCTTTCTCCACTTATTTGTTCCTCATATAGAACAACTGAAAAGCAAACTAGGCTTTACAATAATCAGATAGATAATTATATCAGAAAAGGATTTGCCAGAGCAGATGCAGTGGTTGAAGCGGGAAAATGGAGTGCAATTCCAGGAACAAGTGAACATCAATTAGGGCTTGCTGTTGATATTGTATCAACAAGTAACCAAATGCTTGATAAATCACAGGAACAAACCGCAGAACAGAAATGGCTAATGGAAAACAGCTATAAATATGGATTTATTCTACGCTATCCTTCTTCAAAGAGCCAAATAACAGGAATTAACTATGAGCCTTGGCATTATAGATATGTTGGTAAAGAAGCAGCTGCAGCAATAAAAAAACAGGCCATTTGTCTTGAAGAATACTTGAAAAAATAAGCTAAGCTATTACAGCCCCAGCTTTAAAAAGCTGGGGCTGTACAGTCTGAAGAAAAAGCCCGATTTTGGCGTAACCAAAGTCGGGCTTTTGAATATATGGTTGAAAATTTGAAAAAAGTGCAAAGGATACAAAAAGGAGAGTTCACCCTCCACTTATGTATTGCCAGCTTTTTAAGGTTCATGCACGCAAATTTAAGCCTAACCCAGTTTGTTACTTGGGCAAGACTTCGATAAGGTGTGAGACTCCCGAAAATTTTGTGTAAAAGTGAATAAGGTACTTCCAATCAGACAAGAATTAAGATAATAAATTCAAGTATGAAAGGAAGTATTTTTTTATGGAAAAGCAACCGAAAGAGTTATTAAAAGAGTATGTGAACAGCCAAAACTTCACAAGCACAACAGAGGTTATGCAGGCAATGAAAGAGATGTTCAAAGATGTTCTTCAGCAAGTTATGGATAGTGAATTAGACGAAGAATTGGGTTACCAAAAAAGTCAAAGAATAGCGAACGATGACGGAAAAAGCATGTCGAAAAATTATCGAAATGGATATTCAAAGAAAACAGTTAAAACACAACTTGGCGAAGTGGATATTAATGTTCCTCGTGATAGAAACGGTGAATTTGAACCACAAATTATTGGTAAATATAATCGTAATGCTGACGGGATGGAAGAAAAAATTATTGCACTTTACTCTTGTGGCATGTCTCAACGAGATATTGCTGAACAAGTAAAAAATCTTTATGATGTAGAAATTTCAGATGGACTAGTAAGCAAGATAACAGAAAAAATAATGCCGGAAGTAACAGCATGGCAAAACCGTCCACTAGATAGTGTATACCCATTTGTGTTCATGGATGCAATACACTACAAAGTAAAAGAAAACAATCAGTTTGTAACGAAAGCAGCATATGTGGTTTTAGGAATTACACTTGAAGGAAATAAAGATATATTGGGCATTTGGATTGGAGAAAACGAGAGCTCAAAATTCTGGTTGAGCGTTATGAATGACTTGAAATCAAGGGGTTTGCAAGATGTATACCTATTTTGTGTTGACGGTTTAAAAGGTTTTAAAGAAGCAATCAATGCAGCATATCCCAAAGCGCACATTCAACGTTGTATTATACATCAAATTCGATATTCAACACGATATGTAGGATACAAAGATATCAAGAAGTTAATGGCAGATCTAAAACTAGTATATCAAGCTGTTACAGAGGAAGAAGCATTGAATAATCTAATATCATTCAAAGAAAAATGGGGTAAAAGTTATCCTTCTTGCATAAAGAGTTGGGAGGATAACTGGGATATACTATCAACCTTTTTTGCATATCCAACTGATGTAAGGAAAATAATATACACAACTAATATTATTGAGGGATTAAACAGGCAGTTCAGACAAATAACCAAGAATAAACCATCATTTCAAAATGATGATAGTTTAAAAAGGATACTGTATTTAGCTTCAAAGAAAATTGTCGAACGATGGACACAACGTTGTCGAAATTGGGACGTTGTTTTAAACCAATTAAACATCATGTTTTCGGACAGAATCGCTGGATGATTCTATGTTCAGCCGCCAAAATTTAATGACAAAAGGGGCATGCCCCTTTTGTCATTAAATAAACTTGTTTCAACTAACCTATACACTATGTCAATTACTATTTTGTTCCTATTTCTTGTTCTGATTGTTTTTATATTTACACAAAATTCTTGGTATACCCTAAGGTGTATAACGCATTGCGTATTTTTCTTTCGCATCAGCAAAAACTCGCTCAATCGTTTCTTTTCGCTGTGCATAAAGATCTTTGTATTTTATTGCATAACGAATATCTGAAACTTGCTCTAAGTACTCATGCCAAACATGAACTGTGTATTGTTTCTGGAATTCTTTACTTTCAGTGCATTTGTAACGTAACCCACAGATTTTACAGTCGTTTGGATTGCTTTTAAATTCTTTGTATCCTTCTCTATTCGTGGTGGAATAGTGTAAAACTTTATTGTTTGGACATACTACACAGTCAAAATATTCATCATATGAAAAATCATATTTCTTAAAAAAGCCTTGTTTTGTCATTGGTCTACGATATGGTACTAATAAATCTTTTCCATCATCTATAAGTCTTTTTGCAATATAGGGAGTATTGTAGGCACTATCTGCCACTATTGTTTGGATTTCGGGGTGGTTTTCTTTTAATTTATCATACAAATCATCGAATGCTACGCTGTCATGTACATTGCCTGCTGTTACATGAACATCTACAATGTAGCCTTTTTTGTCACAAGCTGTATGTGCTTCATAAGCAAGGCATTTCTTATGCTCTCCTTTATGAAATACACCGCTTTCAGGGTCAGTGGTTGATTCATTGATGATTTTTTCTTCTATTTTAGGTGGCTTTGTATCGTCAAATGGCTTTTTTTTATGTTCTTCTCTATCTTTATTGATTTCGTCCATTAGTTGTTTCTCATAATGTTTTGCTGCTACGGGGATTGATTTCTTTACAACCTTTTTTATATTTGCATTTGCTTTTATATGGGTTCCATCTACAAATACCACCTCTGGGTCAAGATATCCCATATCATTGATTTCATTCAATATCCAGTTGAAAATGCATGCAATAGTATTCTCGTTAAATCTATGTTTAAAGGCATAACTTATTGTTGTAAAGTGAGGTATTTGTTCTGTCATTAAATATCCTAAAAACCAACGATATGCACAGTTCATTTGTACTTCTTCTACCAATTTGCGCAACGAACTTATTCCATACAAATGTTGTATTAAGACCATTTTGATTAGTACTACTGGGTCTATGCTTGGTCTTCCATTATCTTTACAATACAAATCCTCTACGAAATCATATATATGACAGAAATCCACTGCACTATCTATTTTTCTAAGCAAATGTTCTGCTGGAATAAATTCTTCTAAGCACAAAAACTCTACTTGTGTTCGGTCTTTTTTAGCTTTAACTAACATTTAATCACCCTATTTAATTATACCATTTTTCGCGTCAAAAGTCCCCTAAATCATCGAATTTAGGAGACTTTTTCTACAAGCTGTACAGCCCCAGCTTTAAAAAGCTGGGGCTGTATACTGTCTATCAGAAACTTTGGTCGTGCAAGTTAAAATAAAAGTAACATTATTTCATTAAATATAGTTGAAGTTTATATTGTTGTATTATGGAATATGGTATATAATTATGAAAATAGTATCAATAACGAAATGCCATATATCTAATATTAAAAGCGTATAGAATTACTTTAAGTAATAGTATGTTGTAAAGGAAGAATTTTATGAAGATATTGTTAATCAGCGGAACGAACCATAAAGGCAGTACTTATCATATCGGGCGCATATTGGTTAATGAATTAGGTGCTAAAGAGGATGAAGTAAAAGAAGTGTTTCTTCCTAAAGATATGCCAAAATACTGTTGCGGCTGTGCAAGATGTTTTATGGAAGATGAAGCGAAATGTCCTCACTATGCGTATATGAAACCAATTACCGATTCAATAGATGAAGCCGATGTTTTGATATTCACCTCACCGGTTTATGTATATCATGTGACAGGACAAATGAAAAGCTTGCTTGATCATTATGGCTATCGCTGGATGGTTCACAGACCATCCGAGAAAATGTTTTCTAAACAAGCAGTTTGTATTAGTACAGCTGCGGGTGGCGGTATGAAATCTACGAATAAAGATATAAAAGACAGCCTTAAATTTTGGGGCGTAGGTAGAATTTTAACGTATGGAAAAGGTGTAGCAGCAATTTCTTGGGATGGGGTTTCGGATAAGAAAAAGAAAAGCATTGAAATTACAATAAAACAAATTGCAAAAAAAATCAAAAAGCGTGAGAAAAATGTTAAGCCATCTCTAAAAGTAAAAATGATGTTTTACATTATGCGGTTAATGGAAAAGCGTGGAGGATTTAACCCTGTAGATTATGAATATTGGAAGGCAAAAGGATGGCTGGAAAAGAAAAGACCTTGGAAAAATTCAAATAATTAACGCATTTATATGTCTTGTGAATAATTTACTATTATCTTAACAATCAACATGCTAATCTTAACGAGGACTTTACACATTTTTATCTTTCTTAATACTATCTTTATATAATAAGTGTTACGTTATTATAAGGTGTTAGTGATATGCTAGCACCTTATAATAATTATTACAGGCTAGGTGAAATAAATGTATTTAATCATAGTTGGATGCGGTAGAATAGGAAGCAATTTGGCCTATGAACTTTCAGATCGTGGACACGATGTATGCATTATTGATCGTAATAAAGAGCGTTTAGCCGTTTTAGGCAGTGGCTTTAATGGTAAAACAATAACAGGAATTGAATTTGACAGTGATAATTTAAAAAGTGCATGTATTGAACAAGCAGATGCTTTACTTGCAGTAACTCCTGATGATAACATCAATATTACGGTATCAATGGTAGCAAATAGAATTTATCATGTTCCCCAAGTAATTGCTAGAGTAAACGATCCTAAGCGTAAGAATTTATATGAAAAGTTAAGTATTAATGCAATAAGCCACGTTCAGCTTGCCGTAAATTTAATTTTAAATAAGCTGGATTCAGAAAATTGTTCAATTGTTTCTCAACTGGATCATAATTATCAAATTCTTGAAATAGAAGTGAATCATGGGGTATCCTCTGTTACAATTGAGAAATTACAGCAAAAGTATTCTTGCAATATTTCGTTAGTAAAAAACGCAGATGGCTGTTTCATACCGGACTTAAATTATTGCCTTGAAGATGGTGATAAAATTATTTGCACAGTACATAAAGACGATAAAGAGAAATTATTAAGGCTATTTAATAAGGAGGTACTTGCATGGATGCCATTATTATAGGTGGAGGAAAGATTGGGTATAACCTTCTTAAAACCGTAAAAGAACGAAATCATAATGTTGTATTAATTGAAAAAAACAAAGATACATGCATAAAAATATCCGAAGATATTGATGCGAATATCATTTGTGGAGATGGTACTGATCCCGAAGTGCTCCTTGATTCAGGAATTAACAATGCTGAAATCGTTGCAGCAGTAACGGGAACAGACGAAGAAAATATCGTAATCTGTCAAATTGCACAGGTAAGTTTTCATATAAAGAAAACGATTGCGAGAGTAAACAATCCGAAAAATATTGCTATGTTTAAAGCACTGGGAGTTGATAGGATTGTTTGTAGTACCGCTCTAATCGCAGATATGATACAATATGAGCTTGACAATGATGAATATAAAATGATACAAACTTTTGAACGTGGTTCTATGATACTTGTTGAAGTAGTAATCAATCAAAACCATCCTTGGTGTAATAAAAAAATACGAGATTTACTATTAAATGAATGTGTCATTGTATCTATTATAAACAATGAAAAAATTACATATCCAAAAGGCGAAACACTTATTTGTGAAAACGATGCCGTACTTTTCATTACAAACCATCAAACTTTACAAGAAATGATGAAGAAATCTAGCAATGGAGGTACTAAATATGCACAAAGGAAAGGCTAATACATTAGGGCTAATTACTGAACTAGTAGGAACGGCAATATATCTTTTAGTGCTTTTTGTTATTACCATTTTGTTATAGGAGTGAAAGAATGAATTATAATGAAAAGGCCGCAAGTAATATTGAAATCATCAGTTATTATAGCGGCGTTATTATATTTGGTACAGCTTTGTTAATGCTCATTCCGATTTTTTTTACAATTGTATGTTTTGAATTTGCTCCATTGATTGATTTTATTATTAGCTTTTGTATTACTATGTTAGTTGGATTAGGGTTAATGCTGTTTGGTAAGAAAACGCAAATACAAAATGCTACAACCCAATGGAAGCATGGTTATATCATTGCTGCATTTACTTGGATTTTGTTAATGATGCTTTGTGCAATTCCATATAGTTTAAGTGGACATACGAAATCATTTTTGGATTCATGTTTTGACGTAATGAGCGGGTTTACTACTACCGGTTTATTATTAACACAAGATCTAGACCATTTATCTATTGGACTTAATATGTGGAGGCATTTGCTGACATTTATAGGCGGCCAGGGAATGATTGTATTGGCTTTGTCTTTTGTGTCCAATCAAGCAAGTGGTGCATATAGATTGTATGTCGGTGAAGCTAAAGACATTGAACTCGTACCGAATGTAGTTGGAACAGCAAAAATTATTTGGAAAATCAGTATGATTTACCTTGGTATCGGAACTGCGGCTCTATGGATTACCGGAATGGTTATTGGATTAAACCCGATTACAGCATTTTTCCATGGATTTTACATGTTTGCATCAGCTTGGAGTACGGGCGGATTTTCTCCAATGACTCAAAATATGATGTATTATCATAGCCTTACATATGAAATCATTTGTCTGATCATTTTGGTTTTGGGTTCCTTTAACTTTGGGCTTCATTACGCAGTTTGGCAGGGAAACAGAAAAGAATTTATCAAAAATATTGAAACAAGAAGTTTCTTTATTACTTCCATAATATCTTGTGCACTTATTTTAAGATGGCTTACAAAATTAAATGTATATCCGGATGCTATTGCTGATTTCAGAAGAGTAATATTCAACGTATTATCAGCACATACAACAACAGGATTTACAAATATCTATGCAAGGCAATATGCACTAGAATGGGGCGATATTGGCGTATTGATAATGGTTATTGCAATGCTCATAGGTGGTTCAGCATGTTCAACAGCGGGCGGATTTAAAGGATTAAGGGTAGCAATGGTATTCAAAGCAATCATTGTCGATATTAAGAAATTGCTTTCTTCCGAGCGTAACGTAAAGGTGTATAAATACCATCATATTAAGGATTGTATTTTAGAAGACAGCGGAGTAAAATCTTCAGCAATCATTATACTTTGTTATATTGTATTATTTGCAATAGGAACGATATTGGGAATATTTTGTGGCTATCCAATGGGCAGCTCCGCATTTGAAGCTGCGTCTGCAACGGGTAACGTCGGACTTTCTATCGGAGTAACCTCATTGTCAACGCCTGCAATACTGAAAATATATTATATTGTTGCAATGTATATGGGAAGGCTTGAGTTTATATCTGTGTTTGCTTTAATAGGATTTGTGATAAAAGGGGTTAAGAAAATATGCAAAAGATACTAAGAGTTATTTCTATCGTATTTATCATATTTTTTGTATTTTCTTCTGAAGTATTTGCACAAGAAAAAGCAACTGAGATTAATGCCTTAATAGAAAATGCAAAACAGCTTGACAATAAAACCGTAACTGTAGAAGGCGAAGCAGTCGGCGAACCGTTGGAAAGAGGAAAGTATTGTTGGGTAAATATCAACGATACAACCAACGCAATTGGCGTTTGGGTAAATTCAGAAGATGCAAAACAGATAAAGAAATATGGAGATTATAAAAATAAAGGTGACATTATAAGGGTTACGGGTGTATTCCGCAGAGCTTGTAAGGAACATGGCGGTGAAGCAGATATTCATAATGAAAGTATGCAAATTATAAAGCATGGATATTCTGTTCATGAAGACATCTCTGTTGTAAAACTAATTATTGCCGTAATGTTAGTTTTGATTTTAATTTTAGCTATATTTTTCATACATAAACTAAAAATTATAAGATTGCCGTATCATTTTTAAAATTTCTTCATACTATTTTAATTCGGTTAGGCTATATTGACCTATTAAGAGCCACTGCACATCAAAGCAGTGGCTCTTTGCTGTTTAATCATATTATTAATTGTGATTTAAAAAAATAAATAGATGTGTTATAATTGAATAAATGAAACGAGCGGAAGTGGAACCATTATGAATTACAAGGATAAAATATTTTTACAATCGATGTTAACTCTTCTTATTATTGCTGCAGCCACGTTGTTATCCTACATAATTAAAAATTTAGGATTCTCAGATACAAATATCGTTGTAATTTATATTTTATCTGTGTTAATTGTTTCTTATTTTACAAAAGGTTATTTTTATGGAATAGCAGCTTCAGTGTTATGTATGTTTAGCTTTAATTTTTTCTTTACTGCACCCATACATTCGTTTAATGTCTATAATAAAAGTTATGTGCTAACTTTAATAGTGATGCTGATAGCTTCGATTCTTACAAGTACATTAACCAGTAAGATAATTCATTCATCTAAAACCGCAAACAGTAATAAAAAGCAATTTCAAACCCTATTTAAAGTATCCAGTTCACTTGCAAAGGCATCCAGCATTTCAGATGTAGCAAATATCTCTTTACAGTGTATTTCTATTTTGTTTGATTGTGAAGCAACCTTTTTAACTTCAATTGATAACATAACTTATCGATATGACATAATGAGAGAAAAGCGCTTTATTTCATCCCAAGTTATTTCGAAAGAACAAATTGAATTATTGTTAGAGAGTAAAACAATATATTATATCAGAAATCAAGTTAATCAATATGGTATACTTTGCTTACCATTAGATTTTGACATTAATGAAGAAAAAAAAGCTTTTATTAACTCAATATGCAATCAGATTTTTATAGCCTTAGAACGTGAACGATTGTCAAGAGAAAAAGAATCTGTTAAAAATGAAGTAGAACGAGAAAAGTTTAAAAGTAATCTTTTAAGAGCTATTTCACATGATTTAAGAGGCCCACTTTCCAGCATTTCGGGAGCTTCAGAAATTTTATTATATAATATAAAGGATAGCGAAAATTTAGGGTTTGCAAAAGATATTCATGACAGTTCTATTTGGCTTACCCAAATGGTTGAAAATATTTTAAGCTTAACAAAAGTACAAGAAGGCTCACTTAATATCAATAAAAAGCCTGAAGCAATTGAAGAAATTATTGGAGTAGTATTACAATATTTTTCAAAATGTACGACCACGAATAAGATAGTTGTTGATATTCCGAATGACATTATTCTTGTGCCTATGGATGGAAAGCTTATTTGTCAAGTGCTAATAAACCTAATTGATAATGCAATCAAACATTCAAATCCAACGGATGAAATAACAATTAAAGCTTTTGTTGATAAAAAGCAGGTATGGTTTTGTGTAATTGATAACGGAACTGGGATTAACCCACAAAATTTATCTAAGATATTTGATTTGTTTTATATTGCGGAGGATTTGCCTTCAGATACCAAGCATAGAGGAAATGGACTTGGGCTGGCAATATGTAAGGCGATTGTATTAGCACATGGAGGAAAAATTATTGCTGAAAATAACTTAGAAAAAGGTGCTACAATAAGGTTTAGCTTACCATTGAAGGAGGATTCAAATTAACATGAGTAAATTATTTTTAATTATAGAAGATGATAAGCAAATAAGATCGTTTATTGGATTCTCTTTAAAAACTCAAAATTACGAATATATGGAAGCTTCAAGCGGAAAAGAAGCTTTCAATATAATAAAGACGAATAATCTTGATGTAATTCTGCTTGACCTAGGGCTACCCGATATGGATGGACTTCATATTATAAAACAGGTTAGACAGTTTTCTCAAATTCCAATTATCGTAGTTTCGGGAAGAGATCAAGATAAGGAAAAAATAGATGCCTTGGATTCAGGAGCAGATGATTATATTACAAAACCATTTAGTGTGAATGAGCTTCTTGCTAGGATTAGGGTTATTTTAAGACATTCCGAAAAAGAATTAAACAATAATAAAATGTTACACAAAACAGGCGATTTGGAAATCAATATTACCAATCACACCGTATTTAAAAACGGTATAGAAATTCATCTAACGCCTATGGAGTTTGAAATTATAAAAGTACTTGTCAACAACTCGGGAAAAGTGCTTACCCATAGCTATATTTTGAAGCAGGTATGGGGTTCTTATTTAGAAAGTGATACGCAATCTTTACGGGTGTTTATGGCAAACATACGAAGAAAAATAGAAAATGATCCTACCAATCCAAAGTATATTATGACCGAAGTAGGTGTGGGATATCGATTTGTAGGGGATCAATAACAAAAATAAGTAAAGCATATTGCTTTACTTATTTTTGTTTATATAATCTTAATATGTATAGGATCATCTTTATACTGACTTTACAATATCTATGCTATTATATTTTGTAAAGAAAGGATTGATTTATGATGTCAATTTTTAAAAATAAGCAAGAAAATATCATTATTGCAGGATGCGGGAAATTTGGCTCATATCTTTTAAAAACGATGTGCTTGCAAGATGATAATATTTCAATAATCGATCAAAATGAAAAGTGCTTAAGTGTTCTTGAAAATAATTCGTATTATCAATATATTAAAGGTGATGCAACAGATGTTCAAATATTAGAACAAGCAGGAATTCAATCTGCTGATGTTTTATTAGCGGCTACCGATAATGATAATGCAAATATAATGATAGCTCAAATTGCAAAGCAATTTTATAAAGTAAACACTGTTATTGCTGTAATAAAAGATATCGATAAGGAATTTTTATGTAAAGAAATGAACATTATGACCATATCGCCATTAATGTTGTCAATTAATAAATTGCAGTTAATATTAACAAATGAAAAGAAGTGATGCGATATGAACATTATCATTTTTGGTGGAAACAATAGTACGGAATTTATTATAAAAAATTTAATGAACAATGGCGATAAGGTTGTTTTAGTGAACCCAGATTATGATTTTTGTTATAAAATTACCGACCGATATGAAGTGGTTTCTTTTTGTGAAGATGAAATCAATGAATTGGTATTTAAAAAAGCAAAAGCAGATAAAGCCGACTTGGTAATTTCTTTATATGATAATGACGCAGATAATTTAATAATTTGCGAATATGCAAAAAAAGTGTTTCATGTAAAAACTACATATTCAATAGTGAATAATCCGGATAATATTGAAATATTTAATAAATTGGGAGTGGATCAATGTATTAGTGTTTCCACTATTATTAATCAAATGATTAACCAAACAAATATCGAGCTCGGTATTGAAAAGTATTTCAAGAAATTGAATAATAACTATTTGGTTAGGGAATTGCAAGTTTCAAAGAAATCAGAGTTTATCAACAAAAAGTTATGGGAGTTGAATCTTCCTGATTCTTGCAATATGATATCAATTTTCAGAAATAATGAAATAATTATTCCACAAGGAAATACGCAAATATTGCAGGGTGATAGGATTCTTCTTTTAGCAACTCCTGAAGCTTTGGACTATTTACCCAAAATGAAAATATCCGTTGCAAATTTGTAATGGTTTTTGATAAAATATAATTGGCTTAATATTGGTTATTACAATAATATAAGAGAGCATATTGAGTGAAAATCCGATGTACGGAGACGATAATATGCTCTCAAGTTATTTATAAAAAACTTGTTGATATTTTAAGCATGCAATTATTTTATGGAAATAATTGCATGTTTAAAGTTGCGAAATTATCATTGTGGGCACTTGAAAAAAATTTATTATTATTTTATAATTATAAAAAATAGTAATAAAAAAGCACAAATTATATTTATCACAGTTCCCAATATATACAAAAGTTAATATACCGATAAAATATCCCATTAAAATAATGGGATATTTTACGTATTATATAGTTAATCCAAAATAAGTTTTACAAATTCAGGTGAAAATAATGTGGTAGGGTGGAATAGCAGTGAACGATAACTTTTATAAACGGCTAATTGAAGAAGCACCAATAGGATATGCTTATAGCAAAATAATATTTGATCAAAATGATGTGGCTTGCGATTATGAGTTTATTGAAGTTAATTCAGCTTTTGAAACGCTTATGGGAATCAATGGTAAAGACATTGTTGGTAAAAAAATATCTGAATTGATGCCAACTGTTAATATGTCTGAATTAGAAGAGTTAAAGCTTTTTCAAAATATCGCTTTGAATGGTGGTAAAAAGGAATTTGAAAGTTATTCAAATGTTTTAAATTGTTGGTTTAGAATAACTGCTTTTTCTCCAAAGAAGAATCACTTTATAATGTACTTAGTTGATGTTACGAAAGAAAAAAGGCAATCCTGTGAAGCAGAAGTACATTCCTCTCAACCTATAGGTGGTCAAAATAATATAGAAACGTTTGATAACAGTTATCAAAAAATCACAAATATTCTTGATGAAACTAACATTGCAACATGGAAATGGAACGTTCAGACTGGCGAAATAGTATTTAATAAAGTTTTAGTAAAAATTATTGGATATACTTTTAATCAATTATCAATCACAATAGAAAGATGGCTTGAGTTTATTCATCCTGATGATATCAACATTGCGAAAGAGGGCTTTCATAGTATTTTTAACGGGCAAAAAAATTATTTTGATGTTGAATATCGAATGCACTACAAAAATTGTAGATGGCTATGGATCAATGATAAGGGAAAAGTGATATCTTGGACTAAAGATGGAAAACCACTTTGTGTAGTAGGAACATACTCGGATATTACAGAACGAAAGCAGCTGCAAGAAAAGCTATTTAATAATGAAACGCTGTTTGCATCTTTACTAGATGTGATTCCTACTCCTGTGTTTTATAAGAATGTAAATGGAAAGTATTTAGGATGCAATCATGCTTATGAAAAGTTTATAGGAATTTCAAAAGACAAATTTATAGGAAAAACTGCTTTTGATATTAGTCCGTTTGAGTTAGCTAGTGTATATCATGGAAAGGATTTAGAATTATTTCAACGACCGGGTATTCAAATATATGAGTCGCAGGTGAAAGATGGTTTAGGCAAAATTCATAGTGTAGTCTTTAATAAAGCTACTATTACGAATCAGCGTGGAGAGCTATCAGGCTTAATAGGAATTATATTGGATATAACCGAGCAAAAGCAAATAGAAGAAGCATTAAAGTCAAGTGAAGAAAAATATCGTCTTATTTTTGAGAATACACCCTTGGGAGTATTGCATTTTGATAATAAGGGTATTATCACAGATTGCAATGATAATCTTGTGAAAATAATAGGCTCATCTCGTGCGGATATAATTGGTCTTGATATGCACATATTGTCTGATAAAATGGTTGTTAAGGCGGTTTGTGAATCCTTGAAAGGACAACTATCAAGGTATGAAGGAGATTATCAATCATTAACGTCTAATAAAATTACTCCAATGCGAGTGATTTTTGCACCTATTTTATTAACGGATCAATCTGTTAAAGGTGGAGTAGGCATTGTTGAAGATATATCACAGCGCAAAAAGTTGGAAATTGCTCTTTCAAACGAAAAAAACCTTTTGGAAACCACATTAGTGTCAGTAGGGGATGGTGTCATTTCGACAGATAATAAGGGTTATGTTGTGTTTTTAAATAAAGTTGCAGAACACTTAACCGGTTGGACACAAGAGGAAGCAAGAAATAAATCATTTGAAGAAGTATTTCGTATTGTTGATGAATTTACGGGGGAGAAAAAAGAAAATATAGTTGATAAAGTAATTAGCAGTGGAAAAATAATCGAATTAGCTAATCATACTATGTTAATTTCTAAAGATGGAATTCAAAGACCAATAGAAGATAGTGCTGCACCTATTATAGATAAAGACGGTGAAATCAACGGAGTAGTATTAGTTTTCCGAGACGTTACAGATAAAAAAGAAAAACAAAAACGAATTTTGTATTTAAGCTATCATGACCAATTGACAGGTTTATATAATCGAAGATTTTACGATGAGGAATTAACTAGACTTGATAATAAAGCCAACTTACCTTTAACTATTGCTTTGGGCGATGTAAACGGATTAAAACTGATTAATGATTCCTTTGGTCACATTGTTGGGGATGAACTACTTATAAAAGTAGCCAATGTTATTAAGAGTGGTTGCAGATCTCATGACATTGTAGCAAGGCTTGGCGGCGATGAATTTGTAATGATATTTCCTCGTACTGATGGCAGTGAAGCACATAAAATTATTAAACGGATAAACAAATTAGCATCTAAAGAAATTGTAGGTTCGATTGGAATTTCTATTTCATTTGGGTATGATACGAAATATGTTGAAGAAGATGTTGTCGAAGATATTTTCAAAAAAGCGGAAGACCGTATGTATAAAAAGAAACTATCCGAGAGCCCAAGCGTTAGGGGAAAGACAATAGATGCTATAATCAGTACTCTTTACGAAAAAAATGAGCGGGAAGAAAAACATTCACGCAGAGTTTCTGAATTATGTAGAAGAATGGGATCTGTTTTATATGCTAATGAAAGTGAAATTGAGGAACTTAAAACTGTTGGATTACTGCATGATATAGGAAAAATAGTAATAGATCAAAATATCCTTAATAATCCTAATAAATTAACAAATTATGAGGTTAAAGAAATGCAGCGTCATACAGAGATAGGATATAGGATACTAAATACAGTAAATGACATGGCAGATATGGCTGTTTATGTACTACATCATCACGAAAGATGGGATGGTAAAGGCTATCCACAAGGACTTAAAGGAAACGATATACCATTTGTATCAAGAATAATAGCTATAGCTGATGCATATGACGCTATGACAAGTGAAAGATGTTATAGACATGCCTTATCAAAAGAAAAAGCACTGGATGAATTGCGAATAAATGCTGGAAGCCAATTTGATCCTGAACTTGTAAATATATTTATTGAAGATGTATTAGAAAAAACAACATAACGCTCAAATCATATTTGCAATATTCAGCGCAATTATCGAGTAACGCTGAGTTTTACGGTATAATAAGTAATAGCCTCCCTATGGTTTTACCACAGGGAGGCTCAGTCTGAAGAAAAAGCCCGATTTTGGCGTAACCAAAGTCGGGCTTTTGAATATATGGTTGAAAATTTGAAAAAAGTGCAAAGGATACAAAAAGGAGAGTTCACCCTCCACTTATGTATTGCCAGCTTTTTAAGGTTCATGCACGCAAATTTAAGCCTAACCCAGTTTGTTACTTGGGCAAGACCTCGATAAGGTGTATAACGCATTGCGTATTTTTCTTTCGCATCAGCAAAAACTCGCTCAATCGTTTCTTTTCGCTGTGCATAAAGATCTTTGTATTTTATTGCATAACGAATATCTGAAACTTGCTCTAAGTACTCATGCCAAACATGAACTGTGTATTGTTTCTGGAATTCTTTACTTTCAGTGCATTTGTAACGAAACCCACAGATTTTACAGTCGTTTGGATTGCTTTTAAATTCTTTGTATCCTTCTCTATTCGTGGTGGAATAGTGTAAAACTTTATTGTTTGGACATACTACACAGTCAAAATATTCATCATATGAAAAATCATATTTCTTAAAAAAGCCTTGTTTTGTCATTGGTCTACGATATGGTACTAATAAATCTTTTCCATCATCTATAAGTCTTTTTGCAATATAGGGAGTATTGTAGGCACTATCTGCCACTATTGTTTGGATTTCGGGGTGGTTTTCTTTTAATTTATCATACAAATCATCGAATGCTACGCTGTCATGTACATTGCCTGCTGTTACATGAACATCTACAATGTAGCCTTTTTTGTCACAAGCTGTATGTGCTTCATAAGCAAGGCATTTCTTATGCTCTCCTTTATGAAATACACCGCTTTCAGGGTCAGTGGTTGATTCATTGATGATTTTTTCTTCTATTTTAGGTGGCTTTGTATCGTCAAATGGCTTTTTTTTATGTTCTTCTCTATCTTTATTGATTTCGTCCATTAGTTGTTTCTCATAATGTTTTGCTGCTACGGGGATTGATTTCTTTACAACCTTTTTTATATTTGCATTTGCTTTTATATGGGTTCCATCTACAAATACCACCTCTGGGTCAAGATATCCCATATCATTGATTTCATTCAATATCCAGTTGAAAATGCATGCAATAGTATTCTCGTTAAATCTATGTTTAAAGGCATAACTTATTGTTGTAAAGTGAGGTATTTGTTCTGTCATTAAATATCCTAAAAACCAACGATATGCACAGTTCATTTGTACTTCTTCTACCAATTTGCGCAACGAACTTATTCCATACAAATGTTGTATTAAGACCATTTTGATTAGTACTACTGGGTCTATGCTTGGTCTTCCATTATCTTTACAATACAAATCCTCTACGAAATCATATATATGACAGAAATCCACTGCACTATCTATTTTTCTAAGCAAATGTTCTGCTGGAATAAATTCTTCTAAGCACAAAAACTCTACTTGTGTTCGGTCTTTTTTAGCTTTAACTAACATTTAATCACCCTATTTAATTATACCATTTTTCGCGTCAAAAGTCCCCTAAATCATCGAATTTAGGAGACTTTTTCTACAAGCTGAGCCTCCCTATGGTTTTACCACAGGGAGGCTATTATCTTTAGTTGGCTGATTATTCAGCGGAATTCTTTTTAGGCTTTTTCGTAAAGCAAAGAAATGTTAAAATACCACTAATGATTAGCAGGAGGGCTAGCCATATCAATATGCTGGTATCACCTGTTTGCGGATTATGATTATTGGGTTTAGTGAAAAAATTGTCCTTGTTAAAGATAGTAAAGTTGATTTTTGACTCACAAGCATTATAATTATCTGTTGCGGCAACGCTTGCTTTTACAAAATAGCTTCCTGCTTTTATTGGAACGATACTTGTATAAACACCATTTTCACTGTCGCTATAGGTAAATACAGGAGTACCATAGGTTGCGGTTGCTTTCGGTTCATTTGCTTTATTATCGACTTTCCAACTTTCCAAAGAAAGTCCACTGATTTTATTATCGGTTGCAGCATTTATTGTAAATCTAATCTTTTCTGTAATGCTGTTGTGGTTTGGGGCAGAAAACTGATAATATACAGTATAGTTTCCGGCATCTGTGAATTTTGGTGGAGAAGATAAAGTATATGTAGTACCATCTGTACTGTATTTTACAGTAAGAGGTTGAGCGTTAATGGAAGTTGCTGTAGGAGCTGAAATAGACTTTGCGCTTCCACTATATGTTGCTGATTGGGCTTTGTTTGTTGTATCGGTAATTTCAGCATTTGCAATTGTAGCTTTTCTAACTGCTGTTCCTGAATAAATACCCTTAAAGGTAACCATCAGTGTTTTTTCACCGGCATTTGTCATGTCAGAATCCCAGCTAATAGTATAGTCTGTGTCAACGGTGAGTAAATTTGTACCGTCTTTTACTGTGACAGTAGGATGAAACACTTTTCCATTGTAAGTATGACTATAAGGTGTGATGGTTATATCAGCTTTCGGGTTATCGTTGTCATCAGACAAATCTTTTCCGTTCACTGCAAGAGTTAATGTCGTAGTTGCAGGAGCATCACCAATAGACGTACCCGAAGTATAGCTTTCACCCATAGGGCTATAGTTAACAATTAGGGTATAGGTTCCCGCCGCCAGAGTATTTAGGTAACTTGCGTGGAAGGTGATAGTTCCGTCTGTTGCAACACTATAGTTACTGCTTGCAATAACTTTGCCACCATTACTGATTTCTTGAATTGTGTTGCCATTGAGATTTACCTTTGCAGTAATATCGGTGGTGCTTGTTCTTGTAAAACTGATATCAGTAGTATTTTCTGTGCTGTCAGTATAAACTACTACTCCTTGTGTATTGATAATGCTGGTGTTTCCTGCGTTATCTGTAATTTTAGCATATACGGAGAATTTTTCATTGGCTTTTACGGAGAAAGAAGAGCCATTTATCCATGTTCCGTTTTCATTATAGCTATTGCTTGGGGTAACCTTTTGATAGGAAACTGTTACAGGCGTGCTTAAAGCGTCTGTTGCGGAAATGGTAACATCAACTGTATTTTTCATGAATATTCCGAAGGTAATTGTGTTTAAAAAGCTTGTGAAATGATTCGCTTTGATTGCTATTTTACCTGCTGGTGCAACGGTATCTATTTTGTATGAGAAGGTCTTTTCATCGGAAATTTCTCCTGTAGATGTGTCCTTTAGGTAATAGCTTGCTGTTTTATTTTGACCATCTGCCTTATTAACAGTAAGTGAATTTGTCCATGAACCTGTGGCACTTGTGCTGATTTCAAATCCGCTAGGGGCGGTCAATGAAATAGCATCAATACCGGATTTATACCAGCCATTTGTGCCGTTAGGTGCAGTTGCTATGGCATGAAACAGCGACCAATAAAGAGTATTACAATTTTGAATTGCATTTGTAATTTCTGCTTTTTGTACATCACTTGCAGTAGTTTGATCAATGGATTTCAGAGTAGATTTTACTGCTAAAATGGAAGGAATATTGCTCGTTTGTACATTATTAACCGTCAAGCTCTTAATTGGTTCTGAAATACTGGCAATGGTTTTCATTGTAATGTTCGTAGTTGCCGTATTTCCTTCTAAGTCAGTTGCAAGAATTGAAAAAGCAGTATTTTTATTTCCAGGTAAGGTATAACCGCTTAAAACGGATGCCCCATTGACGGAGATTTGATTAATGTTGTGGTCAAATGCGGTTAAAATGGTATCTACATAATAAGTTCCGCCTTCTTTTACGCTGTTGAATACATCACCTTTTTCAACTGTAATTGGAACGGTACTTTTGCCGTTTGCACTTTGAATAAAGCCGTCAACCCGTCCGCCTGAGTAGTCGGAAAATTCAACAAAGTAGCCAACTTTAAGTCCATTACTACCATCATAAATGACATCTCTTAAATCATTCCATGCATTATTTGAGTTGTTAAATGCGCCTTTGTAATGAACTTGCATACAACATTCAGTTTTTCCGTCTTCTGGATTATACCATCCATTCGGCTCTCCTAAATCCACAAATCCGTTATATGCACTATCAACTGGATATTTATCAGCTGTTGAATTAAAGTAATAATAGTTTGTTCCTGCTTCTGGACCACATGACCATTTGAAGTATTGATCTAATGCCCCATTTGGTGCAGTGCTCGTATCATAAGTTCCAGTATAACGTGTACCGGCAGACCAAGCGCCATTTAAGCTGATATTATCTAGCAATTTATCTTCTTCTGCGGAAGTAATGGTTGCAAGATAACCGATATTTCCCATATAGGAGTAGGTCTTTGCCTTATTATATGCATCTGTCCAAGAGAGAGGCTCGTCTACATACATATAATAATGTCCGTTATATTCAGTAATGTTGGCTTCTTTTGGAAGATTGGTTTTGTTACCGTCAACTGTAACGCTGACATTGGTTTTAGAACTGTTTTTCAAACCGCCATAACGGAATTTGAGCCCACGCAAAAAGCTTTGTGCTTCTGCTTGTGAAATACCATTTTGGAATTGATAGGTAATCATATTCGTTGCACCCGCAATGTTGGAAAGCTCGTTTGAAGGAACAGGTGCTGTCGGCTTTGCAAGCACATTCGTGTAGTTATCCAGTTTGACCGTTAGTGAATACACTGTACTGATATTTGTAATTTCTGCATTATCAAAGGAAAAAACAGATTTGCTAGTACTACCGTAGACAGGTTCATTTAAGGTAACGGTAGTAACCTCTTCTACACCGCCGTCTGTCATAAGGTCATATGAAGTGATAGCAGTCTTATCGCTGCTATAATTACTGTCTACACCGCCTGCATAATTCGAGAATTCAACGAAGTAGCCTTTTACAAGATCTAGATTTGGCAAACCTTCATTCGGCAAATCATTCCAACGCATTTTTTCATTTGCACCATTGTCAAATGGCCAGTTTACTTGCATACAAGCTTCAATATCGTTATAAGCATCGGGTTGAGCTGGATTTGCCCCCCAGTTATTATAAGCTCCGTTATATCCTGTGTTGCCTGAACCAGGTGTTGGTGTAGGGGAGATACTGTTGTAATAGATTGTTCCAGCTTCCGGTCCACAAGCCCAATAATAGTAGTTTGCTTTTTCAATTAAAGCAGAAACGGAAGTAGGATCAGCAAACGTTGAACGATCCATATTTAAATAGCGTGTTCCTGCAGACCATGCACTAGTGGTAGAAATGTTTGTAAGGACAGAATCCTCTTCTTGCGAAGTAACGGTTGCCAAATATCCCTTTTGGCCCATATAGGTGTAGCTTTTTGATTCGTTATAGGCAGTTGACCAAGATATGAAGTCACTTGGCACATACATATAATAATGGTTTGTTCCATCTGGGTGTGCAAATTTTGTAATTTTTGCACCATCAGGTAGCTTGTTTACGTTATTATCAATTGTTACGGAAATTTCCGAACCGGCTACATAATTGAATATGATGCCACGGATAAATTCCTCTGCTTGTGAAACAGTGA
This sequence comes from Paludicola sp. MB14-C6, assembly GCF_030908625.1. Taxonomy (GTDB): domain Bacteria; phylum Bacillota; class Clostridia; order Oscillospirales; family Ruminococcaceae; genus Paludihabitans. The sequence goes on from NZ_CP133133.1 coordinate 2,861,301, forward strand.
TTCCTTTATCAAAAACATAAGTAAACGTTCGAGTTTCGCCATTAATGCTTTCTAGCTTTGAGCTTGGTGTTAAAAATTTAGGTACATATTGAACGGTCGTGCTTTTTGATGCGGAAAAGGTAATACCGGTAACCAATGTAAAGTTGTTAATAGTCGCTGATTTAAAGCAGTAGCCGGATTTATCGTTAATAAAAACAGGCGTATTTAAGTTGACAGAAGGTTTCGTAGTTTTTACAAAGGATATTTCAGAATTATTTATTGTAGGAGTAAATGGAGAAACGCCTATTTGAATCGTTTCCTTTATTTTTTCGCTGTTGCTGTTTGGATTGATAGTATATTCATAAACAGCGTAGGCATCTTCATAAATATTAGTTCCATCGCCACCTGCCGGAAGAGTTATTCTTGCATAATCATCATATATATTTGTTGTGTTGAATGGCCCGTTCCCAACAGAATGACACATATCATTTCTTAAAGTTTCTGTTCCATTATGCTCTTTCCAATAGAATTTTGTGTCGAGAGGAGAACTGATTTTAGTATCAGTAGTTCCATCGGTTACTGAAATATTTGGAATTAGCAATGTGGTAGTTACGGGCTCTTTGGTATTCTTATTTTTGTTGGATATAATATTGCGTACCAACACATTCTGATTTGGGTTAATGGTTTCATCACCGGTAATTTGCGTTTCATAACTTCCGTTATTGTCTGCATCAACAAAATACTTTGAACTTATGTCTAAGGTTGAGCCATTTACACTGGCACTGTCGGTGTAATAGGCTTTATCAATGGTGAAGCTAGATGTTTTAGTTTGATCATCAAGGTTTAGACCTGTTATATACGCTGGTGCCCAAGATGACATTGTAAAATAAACCATTTTTGCATTGTCTAAGCTACCAAAAACATCTTTAGCACACAAATTACTATAGGTGAATGTAGAGCTACCCATCAACATCGTTAATTTTCCGGTGGCAGTAGAAGCATCAGTACATTCCCATTTTAATGTAAAAGGACCATCTTGATTGGAAACGCCGTAATTCTTAATGCCATATCCCCCATGTCCGCTTTGGTTGTCATCTGGAAAAGCAGACATATTATTAAGACTATTAATTTTATAGCTATATGCACCTTTGTAGGCTCTTGAATTTGTAACATCGTTTGTTATTTGCATAAACTCCCAAAGTAAGCCTTTTTCAATGTCATTTGAACCGTTGTTTAACGTAAAGTTTGTTGTATTATATGATAGATCCTGATAGGATTGTTCTAACATACAGGTGGAGTAATTAGGAGCAAACGCTTTTTTGTTCGGATTATTATGTAACGCAAAACTAATACCATCACGGGATGCAAATCCGGCACTTCCTTCAATGGCGAAGCTTCGAGTAAAGTCCATGGAATATTTACTGGTTACTGCTCCGCCACTGCAAACGGTATTTCCTGGATGTGTACCGTCTTTTTGCGGGAAGGAAATTGTTGGAGAGTTATCCGTTCCGGATACGGTTGGAGCCACATAATAACAAGTAGCGCTATTCGCTCCGGTTTTTCCTTCAAAATAGGATAAATGATACATATTTAAATTAGTTGTTGCTAATGAAATTCCTACTGATTCTGTAAAAGCAAGGCCGGAAAACACTGTAAATACCATAGATACAGCAAGTATCATGCTTATAATTCTTTTTTTCATTGCTTAATTTCTCCTTATATAACATTGAATAAAAAATGCGATTCTATGGAAAGTATATCTGAAAATACAACAATGCTCCAAAGCAAAGGCATATTGATATTACATACACTAAGAATTACAGTGCAAGTAATAGATAATATCAGAATGGAATCAACAATTTTCATAAGTTTATTATTAAAAAACCTTACTGAACGGAATATTTCTTTCTTATTAGGCTTTGTATTTTTTGCAAGAGCGATTAAAAGTACAATTCCAATCAGCAGTAGTATCCAAAATAGAATTACTAAGATATTGGAAAGTAAAGTTAAAGTATTACGTTTTATTAATGTAATTATAAACCCTAAAACAGCTGTTCCTATAAAAGCTGTTAATGAGTAGAAAAATAAATCTTCTTTCTTCACAAGTGAACCTCCCTTATTTTTGTTTCTGGTTTTAATTCATTTTATTTGGATAATAGCATACCCCAACATCTACTGCTTGTGGCTTATCTAAATGAAAATCAGCAAAAATACAATACCAGCATTCTTTTTGTGTACTTCCGCCTCGTGGAGTAAAAGCAGGGCAATATTGTCTTGGCCAAACATTTCCCTCACAGTTTGGTTTATCCAAGGGTAAATTATCTCGTTTTATTTTTTTTATATTTTCCAACATAGCCACCGCCTTTTTGTTATTTAACATGCAAAAATTTTAACATAAAAATACAAAAACGAGCCTAAAATACTTAATAGGCTCGTTTTTCTACTTAATATTTAAGAAAATAATTAAATATTGGTATTGACAAATAAAAACTTATCAATTCTATATAATCATTCTTACTTGAAAAAGGTTGTTTGAAATTTCATAATCCAGTTCAGCATTCCATTTTTTTGCAAATGAAACAACACTTTGCGTCCCAAATCCATGACCTGATTTCTTAGATAATGGTAACCCATATTCATCCGTTTCAATCTTGCCGACATAATAGTTTTTTATTTCTAATATGAGTTGCCCTGTATCAATTACAGTAAAACTAATCTTTCGTTGTTTTTCGTCTACTACCGCTGACACACCCTGAATAGCGTTCTCTAATAAATTAGAAATCATTATAGCAAGTTCTAAACCATCTACCGATACATTTTTTGGAATATTTAGCTTAATATCGCAAGCGATTCCTTTTTCATTTGCCATTGCAACATAATAGCAAACGGCTGCATTAACTTCTACATTTTCGCAATAACTTCTTGGTCCTTGTGGAAGTGCAGCTGATTGCTTTTGTATTAACGTAAGTGCTTGTGCAATTTCTCCTTGCTCAATAAGCTCAGTTAAAGTGGCGTTAAAATGGCGTCTGTCATGCTGTACAACTCGCATTTGTTTTACGGCATCATCCATGAGTGATAATCTTTGCTGCATTTCTGCAGTAGTCTTTTGTAAGAGTACACGTTCAGTTTGAATTTTTATGTTTTCTTCTCTAAGCGTATATCTTTGAATAATAATTTTAAGAGAAAGAAAAATACCGATATATATAAATAAAGTTAGAAAAATCAAAAACATTATAGGAATAAAATTTTCTTGCATTGTTTGTTCAATATCACCGCATAATAAATAATATATGTAATTTACTAAAAGTGAAACGGTAAGTAATGAATATACATGCCAGTATTCCTTTACGCTTCGATAGAGTGGACCTATCTTTTTTCGAAAAATCCATATTATCACACCAAAACATACTATCCTTAAAACGATAACACCATAATATGGATGGGGGGAAATTGCGGATAAATAATAACTTATAAAAACAATAGCAGCATAAATATTAAGCAAAGTTACAAAACTAAAGCACCATTGCATTGCCGTTTCGCTAAAGAATGGCTTTAATGCAAATCCAATAAGTATTAATGTAATTAAATCTGTTAAAACAACTGCAGAGTAATTTTGAGATAAATAAAAGTACATATTTGTTGCAAGGTTAAATGATGTAATTAAAACTGCTACTGAAATATAAATATATTTTTTGTTGTACTTGGGTGTGGACATAGTAAAAATAAGCAAAATCAGCATGATATCCGTAGTAACCGCACGTAATATATCATGAATCAGCGTTACTTTCATATTGTTACCTCATCTTTTAATCGAAAATTCAGATAGTTATTTTTTACTTGTGTAAACAGCTTGCCTGAAATAGGTACAAAAGCGCCGCTACACATAGTGAACCCATCACGAGTTAATCGTTGCACACGGCTCATATTAATAACAAAAGCAGAATGCGGTTGAATAAAGCGTTTGTCAGCAAGTAATGAGGAAATATAATCTGAAAAACTACCCTTAATTGTAGTTGTTTCGATTATCTCACCGCTTGCTAATACATATTTTACAGCGTGTTTGACATATTCACAATAAATAACAGAAGCGATTGAAATAGTATGTAATCCGTTTTTCGTTTTAATGGTTAAACTTACTTCATCAGCTTTTATCTTGGTTATTGCTAGAGAAAGTGTGTCAAATAGTTTATCTTTTTGAATAGGTTTTAATAGATAATTTAAAGGATGAACGCTAAAAGAATCAAGGGCAAATTCAGGGGCGGTGGTTACGTAAATAATTTGGGATTCACGATCAAGATTTCGAATTTCTTGCCCCAGCTGTACACCACTCATCATCGGCATAACAATATCAAGCACATAAAGCTGCGCATTTTCCGATTCGCAATACCTTAGAAGATTATCCGGATGTGAAAAAGTTTTGATATCAGCATTTATATGATTGGCTTGTACGTATTCACTCACCAGTTCATATATTTTTTCAAGTTGATCCGGCATATCATCACAAATTGCAATCCTCATTTTTTATTACCCACCTTATTCGCTTCTGAAACAATCGTCAGTATATATTTAATTAATAGTCTTTATTATCCTGCTTGCTTTTTATTATCATAATTATAAAAGCATATCGTCACATTATTTTTGCATAATTTAATGCGTATAGTATATCGTATTTCGACATAATACACAATAGAAATTCCGAAGTTTTCAAATATTTTATTGCACTTATTTCATTTATGACTTATTATATAATCGGCTTAAAATAATAAATATTGGTTATTTTGTTGCTTTATAATGGAATTTAATATATAATTAAAAGAATAATGGATTTTATGTTATTGTCGCTTATTAGAATAATGTGCAGAATGCACAATACTAGTTGTGACCAATCATTAATAATGAGTAAGAAGTTGTCTGAATAATAAGAATTTTAGATATTAGCAAAAGAAAATATGGAGGAAACCGAAATAATGAAACGAGAGAAAACTGCACGAGTTACAGTAATTGTGTTAACCATTATAAGTATTTTACTTTGCATATCATTAGTGGTAACAATTATACTTTTTGAGGAATACAAAAGAAACAATTCGATTCCAGTAAGCGCAAAACCACAATTAAAATCAGAATTGCCATCATCATCTGTTGCTGACGCTATCACAACACAATCGTTAAAAGCATATGCGCAGCAGTATAATGTCAGTGTTGAGTTTTTGCAGCGTTTTTTTAATGATGTTATTGTTTATAAGGACTCTGACCAAATTGTATATGCTCCAATAGACGAAAAGTTACCTAAGAACCCATATGACTTTAAAAACTTAGTATATTTGGATTCTGAGATACAATATCAAAAAAACGGTGTTTCTACTGGCATAAAAGGTATTGATGTATCAAAGTATCAGGGCGATATAAATTGGAATAAAGTGAAGGCTGATCATGTTAAGTTTGCTATTATTCGTATTGGATTTCGTGGATATCAAAATGGAAAGATTACAATTGATGAATCCTGTAAAAAAAATATTGAAGGAGCAATTGCTGCAGGTATAAAAGTAGGTGTTTACTTTTTTTCTCAAGCAATTACAATAGAAGAGGTAATCCAAGAGGCAGACACAGTTTTAGAATATATAAAGGATTATAAAATTACATATCCAGTTGTTTTTGATGCTGAAGAAATACTAGAAGAAAATGCTCGCACTAATTCGCTAACCACAGCTCAACGCACTGATATTACTGTTGCTTTTTGTCAAAAAATCAAGAGTGCAGGGTACACACCTATGATATATGCTAATGTGAAGTGGTTTGTCGCAAAGCTAGATATGTCACGATTGACAATGTATGATAAGTGGTTTGCACAGTATTTTAAAACTCCATTTTTTCCATATGATTTTCAAATGTGGCAGTATACAGGAAAAGGCAAAGTCGACGGAATAAAAGGTGATGTCGATTTAAACATTTGTTTTAAGGATTACTCTAAGTAATAGGTAAGATGGACCACTAATTACGTTAATAATGAGAAATAAGGCGGAAAACGAATAATGAAAGTAGTACAAAATATCAATAAGAACATAAGAGCGGAGATTAAAAGAATTAGCAATAGTCATTACTATATGGATTACTTTGGTGATTATGAATTTGATGAATATTTATCAAAAGGTGTATGTAATATAGATGACTATATCAACTTTGTGACTCAAAGACTTATATTTGATGATAAGGCAAATTTAAAAAATCAAGATTTTGGATGTGCTGCGTTTGTTGCCAAAAATTTGGATGGCGACTTTATCTTTGCACGAAATATGGACTGTGAATGTGCAACTGCTATGGTTATCAAATTACAGGATTGTAATACATATCATTCGATAGGATTATTGAATATGGCTGAATTGGATTGGGATGAATATACATATGACACATTGGATATTGATTCAAAATTAACATTGGCAGCACCATATAGCCCATCTGATGGAATAAATGAGCATGGATTAGCTGTCGCAATTTTAACTGATGTTGATGGAATTTATCCGACTACCAATAAAATCACCTTACTAGATTTAACATTACCTAGGTTAATATTAAATCAGGCAAAGAATGTTGAAGAAGCAATTCAATTAGCACAGAATTACAACTTATTTCATATCGTTTCTCCAATACACTATATGGTAGCCGATGTAACAGGAAACTCAGCGGTAATTGAGTTTGTAAATGGAGAGATGGTCGTTACAAAGAAAAACTGTAACTATCAAGTAGTAACTAATTTTACTTTATATAATAATCCACTCCATAATGGGTTTGGAAAAGATAGATATGAAAATATTGAACATGAGTTAGTAAAACGTAATGGCGTTATTTCGGAAAACGATGCTTTAGAGTTGTTGAAGAAAAATGTAATACCTGGTGATGAGCAGTGGTCGGCAGTTTATAACCTAAATAAAAGAAATGTTTTGATTTCTTTTTGCAAAGAGTATGATGCGGTTTATAGATATGAACTAACAGTCTAATACTTATAAAACGAGTTATTTAGTATCTTTTTGTTAAATAATAAAAAGATTATATTAGAAATGAACTGGTAAGAAGTACAAGCAGTGCCGATGATAAAAGGTAGACGCTAAAATAGACATAACCTATAGAACTATGAGTTTCTCATCATGGTTAATGGATTATCATTGACGGCAGCTTGTAGTTCATAATCGTCCACGGGGGCGTAGATTTCTATAGTTGTTTACCACCGATTAATGATATCGCCAGCGTCAAAATGACGCTGGCTTCTTGCATGAAGTGATGAAACTTTTTTGTCAATCGAAATAAACTTTGTAGTTCAATCATATACATATTGTTGAATTACTAGGTTGATTTTTAAATAGTAGGAGGGCTTTTGATGAAAAAAGTAGTTGCGTTATTTGTTTTAATAGCTATAACTATGGGGATGATGGTTGGCTGTAATAACAAGCAGAATGGTAAAGAAAAGCAGATTGAAAAAGCAATAGAAGATGTAGTGAGTGATAAGGGAAAAGTTGATATAGATGAAAATAAATTTTCAGTAAAAGATGAGGATGGAGATGAAGCAACATTTGGTCAAACGACTTGGCCGAGCGGGAAGGCTGCAGATTTAATCCCTAAATGTGAATCAGGCAAGGTCATTGGTGTAGTGAATTCGGTAGATGCTTGTGTAGTAACATTAGAAGGTGTTAGCGAGAGGGAATATGAAGCATATGTGAATGTGGTAAAAAATGCAGGATATACAACCGAATCAGGAGAAATAAATGTGGCTAGTGCAAAGACTTATTATGGAATCAAAGGCCAAACAACAATTTGTGTTGTTTATACTGTAAAAGGTAGCTATATGGCAATCACGCTGGACTCAGAAAAATAAATATTACTTATCAATGATTGTTAGTATTATGTGCAAATAGAAATATTTATTTTAAATCCTTTCATGATATTGTAAATCATATTGAATGCGATAAGGTATTGTGATAAGATAATGATTATAAAATGCAAAAGCTATATTACAAAGAAATTGTAGGAAAGAGGAGTTATTATGAGTGAAGTTGTTTTAGTGGATGGCGTCCACAATTATTCAAATGCACAAGATTATGTGCCTCCTAAGAGCAAAGAAGTACAAGAGCATTTAAAATGGTTTACGGGGTTAAAGCTTGGCTTAATGATGCATTTTGCGCCGGAATCTCAATTAGGAATTTGCGAATCATGGCCATTATCAAATGGAGATGCAGACTGGTCACGTGAAGATATTGACTGGACAGATGATATGGATGAATTCAAACAGCAATATATTAATGCAAATAAAACTTTTAATCCTGTAAAATTCAGACCGGATGAATGGGCTAAACTAGCAAAGGATTGCGGCTTTAAATATTTATTGTTTACAACCAAACATCATGACGGTTTTTGTATGTATGATACCAAAACAACAACCTATAAAATAACCGATCCATCTTGCCCTTTCCATACACATAAGTATGCGGATATGGTAAAACATTTATATGAAGCGTTTAGAAAAGAAGGATTAGCGATTTCTACTTACTTTTCAAAGCCTGATTGGCACAGTAATTACTATTGGTGTGATCAATTTCCTGAAGCGGAAACACGTAATGTAAACTATGATATTGAAAAACATCCTGATATTTGGAATAAATTTGTTGAATATACGCATGAGCAAATTACCGAATTAACTTCTAATTATGGCAAAGTAGATGTTTTATGGCTCGATGGTGGCTGGGTTGAACCGAATAATCTTCATCAAGATATTCGGTTGGGCGAAATTGTAGAAAAAATTCGTTCTACAACGCAACCTCATTTAATTGTATGTGACCGTACTGTAGGCGGAGAATATGAGAATATTATTACTCCAGAGCAAACCGTTCCGGATGCAATTATCGACGTTCCTTGGGAAAGCAATATAACATTAGGCGATGGCTTTTCATATCGATATTGTGACCATTATAAAACGGGTCGTACATTAGTACATAAATTGCTTGATGTTGTTTCAAAAGGCGGAAATTTGGCTTTAAATATTGCACCACAACCAGATGGAAAATTACCGAAAAACGGAGTAGATTCTTTACGTCAATTAGGCAGCTGGTTGAAGGTAAATGGTGATGGAATATATGAAACAAAAGCATATAAAAACACCACTGATAAAAACGTAGTCTATACGCAAAAAAATGGAGTTGTTTATGCATTCTATCTTTTTGATGAAGTACCATCCTTCTTCCGAACAGTTTATTTAACAATTGATAAACCTGTTAAACGAATTGAACTTCTTCGTAATCATCAACAAATCCCATTTACTCAAAATGGTTCAACGGTAGAAATACATACACACGACATTAACATGATGGAAGCAAAATACAGCGATTGTTTCCAACTATTTTTTGAATAGATTTGTTATAATGTAATAAGAAAAAATTTTTGTAATTACGAAATCATTAGAATTCATTACAAAATGAGTAAAAAATACTTGCATTTTGATAATAAGCGTGGTATACTAAATAAAGTTAATTAAGATGTAAATAGTAATGGAGGAGAAAGACTGGGAATACCCAGTCTTTCCTTTATTTTAATTTTCTATTTTCGATTACATCTCTATCTTTATGGAACACTAATATTGTAAAAAGTTAAAAGGAACTTGATGTGTTAAATGTGATTTTCTATAAAAGATGAAATCGATTGCAATAAACAACGTTAGGAGTTTTGTATGAAAAAGAACGGCGGTAATACAGTTAAAATTGTAACAGATCTAGTGAAGCCAATTGTTGATGAATTAGGGTTAATCTTATGGGATGTTCGCTTTGAAAAAGAAGGATCAATTTGGTTGCTTCGTGTGATCATTGATAAAGTTGGCGGCGTTAGTGTAGATGATTGTGAAGCGGTAAGTCGTCCGTTGGATAAATTGCTTGACGAAGTAGATCCAATCGATCAAAGCTATTGCTTGGAAGTAGCTTCAGCAGGATTAGAACGTGAACTAACAAAATCATGGCATTTTGACGAATGTATCGGAAAAAAAGTGCAACTTAAGCTAATTCGCCCATATAATGGTGAGCGAGATTTTGTTGGTAAGCTTCAAAAATATGAAAATGATGCAATTAGTATTGAATGTGAAGAACATAATTATACGTTCTTATTAAATGATGTAGCTTATGTAAGATTATATGTTGAATTTTAATCTGCATTCACATAAGAAACGAAAGTAATTATCTTATAAAATAGTAAAACGAAGGGATTGTTTTAGAAAATGAATAACGAATTATTTGACGCACTTGAATTATTGGAAAAAGAAAAGGGAATCAAGGTAGAAGATGTTTTAAATGCAATTAAAAATGCAATTGGTGTTGCAGTAAGAAAATACTACACCGTTGGAGAAGATAATGTAGAAGTTGAATTGGATATGGAAGAAAAGAAATTCAAAGTTTGCGTTATTAAGGATGTTGTAGATGAGTTAACTGATTCCACAACACAAATTCATATTGATGAAGCACAGCAAAAAAACAAACGTGCAAAAGTAGGTACTAGACTTTCGATTAAATTAGATACTAAGCAAATTGGCCGTATTGCTGCATTATCCGGTAAAAACTTGATCCATACTGCGATTTCCGATGCAGTAAAAGCAAAACAATACGAGCAATATCAAAACAAATTACATGAAGTAGTAAATGCTAAGGTAGTAAAAGTTGAACCAAAAACAGGAAATGCAACTGTATTTTTTGATAAAACCGAAACAATTTTATTTAAGAATGAGCAAATTCCAAATGAGATTTTAGTAGAAGGTGACAACATCAAAGTTTATGTAAATGATGTTGTAAGTACAGAAAAAAGATGTACATTGAAAATTTCAAGAACCCATAAAGATTTAGTAAAACGTTTATTCGAGATGGAGGTACCTGAAATCTTTGATGGTACAGTAGAAGTAAAATCCATTTCTCGTGAAGCAGGTTCCAGAACGAAAATCGCAGTATGGAGTAAAGACGAAAATGTTGATCCAATCGGCGCTTGTATTGGTAAAAACTTCTCTCGTGTATCCAACATAGTGAATGAATTAAACGGTGAGAAAATTGATATTGTTCAATACAACGATATTCCAGAGAAATTTATTGCGCAAGCATTATCACCATCCGATGTAGTTAGCGTTGAGATTTTGAATAAAGAAGAAAAAACTTGTCGTGTTATTGTTCCAGATAGCCAATTGTCATTAGCAATCGGAAATAAAGGTCAAAATGCGAAACTAGCGGCAAAATTGACCGGCTATAAAATTGATATTAGACCTGAAAGTGGCCCAATTGAGCCAAAAGAAGAACCAAAAGAAGAAATAGCGGAATAATTTTCAAAGAAAAACCTAAAGGAGGATATTAATGCAAACAAGAAAAGTACCTCTCAGAAAATGTACAGGGTGCAACGAAATGAAACCCAAAAAAGAGCTTGTGCGCGTAGTGAAAAACAAGGAGAATGAAATATTCCTTGATTTAACTGGTAAAAAAGCAGGTCGTGGCGCATATGTATGTTGCAGTTTAGATTGCTTAAAAAAAGCAAGAAAACAAAGAGGCTTTGAACGTGCATTTTCTTGTAAAATCCCTGATGAGGTTTACGATCAAATGGAAAAGGAATTAGCTGAAAATGAATAAAATAGCTCAAGATTTATCTCTTTGTAAACGTGCAGGAAAGTTGATACTTGGTTTTGATGTGGTTAAAAAATCAATGCAAGACGGTTCAGCAGAACTAATCGTATTAGCAAAAGATTTATCGCCCAAAACGAGAAAAGAAACAATATATTTATCCGAGCAATTCGAAATTCCATTACTTACAACCGATTTAACACTAGATGAACTATGGTATTTGCTAGGGAAACGTGTAGGAGTAATTTCCGTAATCGACTATGGTTTAAGTGAAAAGATAAAAAAAGACGCATCCACTCAAAATATCACGTATAGCTATGAGGAGGAAAACAGATGAAACCAAAAAAGATTAAAATTGTAGATTTAGCAAAAGATTTAAATACACAGCCAAATGATATAATCGAATTTTTAGCGAAAACAGATGAAACGCCAAAGAAACCAACTTCTTCTTTAACTGAAGACGAACTCAACATAGTATTTGATCATTATATGGCAAAGGCAGAAGTAAAAAGTTTTGATGCATATTTTTCATCAGCAGATCAGAAGGAGCAAGATACATTGAAAGATAATAAACCAGTTGAAAACAAACCAGAAGTAAGCAAGCCTGAGCCAAAACCAAATGCGCAACAACCACAACAAAAACCTTCACAATCACAACAAAAACCTGCACAACCAAAAGAAAATCAATTTAGACCAAATAATAATCGTCCTGATAATCGTCAAGGCAACCGCCCTGACAATCGTCAAAATAATCGTTCTGAAAATCATTCAGAAAACAGACCAGCATTTAGACCAAACTTAAATGGTCAAAATAATAATAATGCTAAACCTGGATTTACACAAAATAAACCTGTTCATAATCAACAAAAGCCAGTAACTCCTGCATCCCAACCAGCAGTTACTAAAGAAAGAACAATTCGCCACGTTGATACTAAAACAGTTGAAGTAAACTTAGATAAATATAATGAGCGTTACGAAGAAATCGCGCCTCAACAAGCTTCAAGAAAAACGGATTCTTTCCAAAGAAAGCAAAAAATCAACCAAAAATCTCAACAAAGAAATAAAGCAAAATATTCAAATAAAAAAGAAACCGAAGCTCAAAAATTACAAAGAATGGCATTAGAAAGAGCAAGAAAGCAACAATTAAAAGTTATGATTCCTGATGAAATTGTTGTTTCTGAACTTGCTTCTCGCTTAAAAGTAAATGTTGCTGAAGTAATTAAAAAACTTATGGTATTAGGCGTTATGGCTTCTCAAACAGAAGTAATCGATTTTGATACCGCTTCTATGGTGGCTTTAGAATTAAACGCAAAAGTAGAAAGAGAAGTTGTTGTAACAATTGAAGAGCGCTTAATTGACGATAGTGAAGACGATTCTGATAATCTTGAAACAAGAAACCCAATCGTTGTTGTTATGGGCCACGTTGACCACGGTAAAACTTCTCTACTAGATAAAATTAGAAATGCTCATGTTACTACAACTGAAGCAGGCGGTATTACACAACATATTGGTGCTTACACAGTGAAAGCAAATGATAGAGAAATTACATTCCTCGATACTCCTGGTCATGAAGCGTTCACTTCAATGCGTGCTCGTGGTGCATCTGTAACTGACATAGCAATCTTAGTAGTAGCAGCAGACGATGGTATCATGCCTCAAACTGTTGAAGCTATTAACCATGCAAAAGCAGCTGGCGTACAAATTATTGTTGCAATCAATAAAATGGATAAACCATCAGCAAATGCAGATAAAGTAAAACAAGAGTTAACAGAATATGAGTTAATCCCTGAAGAATGGGGCGGCGAAACAATTTGTTGTCCGGTTTCTGCTTTAACCGGTCAAGGTGTTGACCAACTTCTTGAAATGGTATTATTAGTAGCAGATATGGCTGATTTAAAAGCAAACCCAAATCGTCAAGCAAAAGGTACTGTTGTTGAAGCACGTCTTGATAAAGGTCGTGGACCAGTTGCAACACTTCTAGTTCAAAATGGTACATTAAGAACAGGCGATGTTTTAATTGCAGGTGCTTGTGTAGGTAGAGTTAGAGTAATGACAAACGATAAGGGTATAGTAGTAAATGAAGCAGGTCCATCTTACCCTGTTGAGGTTACCGGATTAGCAGAAGTTCCATCTGCTGGTGATGTATTTAATGCTGTTGAGGATGAGCGCTTAGCTAGAACACTTGTTGAACAAAGAAAATATGAAGAAAAAGAAGAAAAGTTCAGCCAATATCAGAAAGTTACTTTGGATAACCTATTCAGCCAAATTGCTGAAGGTGAAATGAAAGAGCTGCCTATTATCGTAAAAGCTGACGTTCAAGGTTCTGCAGAGGCAGTAAAACAATCATTAGAGAAACTATCAAACGATGAAGTACGTGTTCGTGTTATCCATAATGGTGTTGGAGCAATCAAAGAATCCGATGTTATGTTAGCGCAAGCATCTAATGCAATCATCATTGGATTTAACGTTCGTCCTGACCCTAAAATTCAAGACGCAATGAATGATGATGAAGTTGAAATTCGTCTATATCGTATTATATATGATGCAATTGATGATGTAAAACAAGCAATGAAAGGTATGCTCGCACCAAAAACTCGTGAAGTAGAGCTTGGTCGTGCAGAAGTTCGTCAAGTATATAAAATTTCTAACGTTGGTACTATCTCAGGAAGCTATGTGTTAAACGGTAAAGTTGTTCGTTCTGCTTTGATTCGTGTTGTTCGTGACGGTATCGTTATTGTAGAAGATAAGATTAGTTCACTAAAACGTTTTAAAGATGACGCTAAAGAAGTTGCACAAGGCTTTGAATGTGGTATTGGACTAGAAAAATTCAATGACTTAAAAGAAGGAGATATCCTAGAATCCTTTATCATTGAAGAATACAGAGATTAATAAAAATGTTCATCAATTACTAGAGTATCATTTCATGCTTATTTGCGTTTATAACAACCTTAAATATTATCGAAAAAGGCTTGATTTATACAGATTTTAGAAAATTTAATAAGAGAGTTTTAAGCACAAATTAGTATGATACCTAGTAATTGTTATGAAATAGAAGTGGAGGTAAGGCAATGGCTTCTTTTAAAATAGGTCGTATTTCAGAAGACTTAAAACAAGAATTAAGTATGTTATTTCGTGAACTGAAAGACCCTCGTATTTCAAAAATGCTTTCTATTATAAAGCTAAATCTTTCAAATGATTTATCTCATTGTAAGGTATATGTGAGTGCAATTGAAGGATTTGATCAAACCGTTCAATCAGTTGAGGGATTGAAAAGTGCTAGTGGATATATTCGCAAGGAAATTTCATCACGTTTACATCTAAGAAAAACACCTGAATTTCATTTTATTGCCGATGATTCCATTGAATATAGTGCTAATATTAACAAAATGATTGAAACACAACTTAGAAAAACAACCGATTCAGAAGAATAGGATTCGTTATTTCAGCTACAGGAGGATGTAAAAGCGATGACAATTACAAAAGCAGAGGTAGTAAAAAGGCTTTTGCAAAGCGACAATGTGTTAATCATCACTCATAAAAGTCCTGATGGAGATACATTAGGAAGTGCTTTTGCTTTGTATAATGCGCTGAAATCACTGCAAAAAAAAGCAAGGGTTGAATGCTCAGATATTTTTCCCCAACGTTTTCAATATTTAATGGAAGGGTACGAACATCAAGAATTTAAACCCGACTATATTGTTGCAGTAGATGTTGCCGCAATCCAGTTATTTGGTAGCAATCTTGAGCATTATGCGCAAGATGTCGATTTGTGTATTGACCATCATCCTTCCAATGAACTTTATGCAAAAGATACCTACTTAGTTGCAAAAGCATCCGCAACTTGCGAAATGATGTATGATATTATCTGTGATATGAATATTGCTATCACTAAACAAATTGCCGATTGCCTATATACTGGGCTTGCAACTGATACAGGATGTTTTCGTTTTTCTAATACAACGGAAAAAACGCATCGCACAGCGGCAGATCTGTTTGGATTTGGTGCGAATTATGAATGGATTAATCGCATCTTGTTTGAAACGAAATCTAAAAGTCGTGTGAGAATGGAACAGCTTGCATTAAGCTCGATTGAGTATTACTATTCTGATTACGTTGCATTAATAGCAATTACGCAGAAAATGATTGAAGAGGCAAACGCTGATGAAAGCGAATTGGATGGAGTTGCATCTATTCCACGTACGATAGAAGGCGTTGAAATTGGAATCACAATGCGTGAAAAAGCAGAAGGTGGATATAAGATTTCCATTCGTACAGCCAGTAAAGTGGATGCATCTCAACTTTGTGCTTTATTTAACGGCGGAGGTCATAAGCGTGCTGCCGGATGCTTTATTGATTCAGATTTAAAAACAACAAAACGCTTATTGTTAGACGCAATTCAGTCTATTATAAAAACGATTGAATAGTGCCGAAGGGAATTCAAATTTAATGAACGGAATTTTATGCATAAACAAACCACAAGAATATACTTCATTTGATGTCGTTGCACGAATTCGTGGAATGACTAAAACAAAGCGAGTAGGTCATTCTGGAACGCTTGACCCACTAGCTACTGGTGTATTACCAATTTTTATAGGTAACGCAACCAAAGCATGCGACATGTTACCGAATGATGATAAAAGCTATATTGCAGAGTTTGAGTTTGGCTTTAAAACAGATACTCTTGATATTAGCGGAGAAGTTTTAGAGACCTTTGAAAAAAAGATATCAAAAGAAGAAATAATAGAAAAATTAAACCATTTTCGTGGTGATATTCAACAAATACCGCCAATGTATTCTGCGGTAAGGGTAAACGGGCAACGTCTTTATGATATTGCTAGACAAGGAAGAGAAATTGAGCGTGAGCCAAGATCCGTTACGATATTCAAGCTGGAACTCATGGATTTTGATAAAGCCACTCAAAAAGGAAAATTAGAGATAGCATGTTCTAAGGGCACTTATATTCGTTCTATTATCAGCGATTTAGGTGAATTGCTGGGAACAGGTGGAACAATGACAGCATTATGTCGTGATAAAGCTTGTGGATTTTCATTGGATGATTGTATTACGCTGGAACAAGCACAAGACTATACTACCAACGGAACGATTGAACAACAGCTGCTTCCAGTTGATCGCTTGTTCTATCATCTTCCAAAAATCCAATTGAATGAAATACAATCTATTAAATTTAAAAATGGTGTAAAGCTTGACTTGAATCGAGTTATTTATAAAAATATAGACACTTTGCACCGTGTTTATGATAATGAAAAAGTTTTCTTAGGGCTTGCAAGCTTAGATAAAGAAGACATGGCACTAGTGATAGAAAAAATGTTTTACAGATAGTAATACTAATCCTGTTCAAAATTTTTATTTATAGTTTTGAATGAGGACACGTATTAAGCAGAATCAGAGGTGATATCAGTGAAACTATACCATTCATTTGAAATGTCTGCTGGGCCTACAGCTGTTGCATTAGGCTATTTCGATGGGGTTCATTTAGCCCATCAACAAGTAATTAAAACAATGACCTCGTTCGAAAAAGATGGTTTTATTCCAACAGTACTTACATTTCATATGGACAAAGACATACCAAAAAAATCAGGAATGAAAACAATATTAACAGATAATGAAAAAATAGATGTATTTCATGATTTAGGCGTAAAGCAGGTTTATATGCCTCCTTTTAGTCAAATGATTGATTATGACGCGACTGATTTTTTCTATCAAGTTTTAGTAAAACAGCTTCAAGCAAAAGTATTGGTGTGCGGATATGATTATGCATTTGGTAAGAATGCGCAAGGCGATGCAGCTTTATTAAGCAGTTTATGCAAGCAAAATGAAATCAGACTTGTCATAATAGAGCCATATGAACTAGATGGACAATTAATTAGTTCTACTTATATTCGTGAGTTGTTATCCGAAGGAAATATTGAAAAAACCAATCAATTGCTAGGATTTCCGTATTTTATAAAAGGACAAGTTTCCTATGGAAATCAAATCGGAAAAACGTTAGGATTTCCAACTGCTAATATTTTGCTTTCAGAAAAACAAGTTATGCCTAAGTACGGTGTATATGAAACAAGAACAATAATCGATAATGTTAGTTATAAAAGCATAACGAATGTAGGTGTAAAGCCAACGATTGATGGTGAAAGAAATCCATTATCCGAAACTCATATTTTAGGCTTCAATGAAAGCTTATATAATAAAGATATCAAGATATGTTTTGTTCGTATGTTGCGTGCAGAACAAAAATTTTTGAGCCTAGATGACTTGCGTCGAGCAATTCAAAATGATATAGAGACTATAAAATAGAACCAAGTCGAGCAATTCAAAATGATATAGAGACTATAAAATAGAACCAAGTCGAGCAATCGACTTGGTTCTATTTTATACCTGTTTATTTGAATTTAATGTCATTGATATTAGCATATTGCATAAAAAACTTTAAACTAGTTATAATTATTTGTTTACAAATATAAAAACATATGCTATACTATATATAGGAAATAAATCTTGTAGAATTTATTTCAAATATGATTAATAATTTGATTTGGAGGAGTTTAAATGAAAAAATTATTAGCTTTAGCATTATGTTTCGTTATGTGTTTTAGTTTCGTTGCTTGTGGTGGTAAAGGAGAGGAATCATCTAATACCTCAGTTGCGCCAACTGAAAAAACGACCGGAAAAATTTCAGTAGAGATTTTGTCAGCAAAACCTGCTAAGGATACAAATGACAAGGACGCTATTGTTGTAGAATACAAATTCAAAAATGGTACACAAAAAAGTTTAGCATTCAAATTTTCAACTAAAGTTACTGTTAAACAAGGTGATCAAGCCTTAAAATTAGCTGCAGTTCCTAAGAGCGATTCTTTTGACTCTGCTACTTCAACAAAACCAATTAAGCCAAATGAAGAAATCGTTGCGCAAGTTGCTTATACTCCAGTAGATATGAAAACAGCATTAGACATTTCTGTTAAATTAGAACAAGGTGAAGATAAAACAGAAATTACAAAGCAAGTTCCACTCGCTTAACATAATGTTATACATAAAAAGACCATCCGAAAGGATGGTCTTACAGCTTGTAGAAAAAGTCTCCTAAATTCGATGATTTAGGGGACTTTTGACGCGAAAAATGGTATAATTAAATAGGGTGATTAAATGTTAGTTAAAGCTAAAAAAGACCGAACACAAGTAGAGTTTTTGTGCTTAGAAGAATTTATTCCAGCAGAACATTTGCTTAGAAAAATAGATAGTGCAGTGGATTTCTGTCATATATATGATTTCGTAGAGGATTTGTATTGTAAAGATAATGGAAGACCAAGCATAGACCCAGTAGTACTAATCAAAATGGTCTTAATACAACATTTGTATGGAATAAGTTCGTTGCGCAAATTGGTAGAAGAAGTACAAATGAACTGTGCATATCGTTGGTTTTTAGGATATTTAATGACAGAACAAATACCTCACTTTACAACAATAAGTTATGCCTTTAAACATAGATTTAACGAGAATACTATTGCATGCATTTTCAACTGGATATTGAATGAAATCAATGATATGGGATATCTTGACCCAGAGGTGGTATTTGTAGATGGAACCCATATAAAAGCAAATGCAAATATAAAAAAGGTTGTAAAGAAATCAATCCCCGTAGCAGCAAAACATTATGAGAAACAACTAATGGACGAAATCAATAAAGATAGAGAAGAACATAAAAAAAAGCCATTTGACGATACAAAGCCACCTAAAATAGAAGAAAAAATCATCAATGAATCAACCACTGACCCTGAAAGCGGTGTATTTCATAAAGGAGAGCATAAGAAATGCCTTGCTTATGAAGCACATACAGCTTGTGACAAAAAAGGCTACATTGTAGATGTTCATGTAACAGCAGGCAATGTACATGACAGCGTAGCATTCGATGATTTGTATGATAAATTAAAAGAAAACCACCCCGAAATCCAAACAATAGTGGCAGATAGTGCCTACAATACTCCCTATATTGCAAAAAGACTTATAGATGATGGAAAAGATTTATTAGTACCATATCGTAGACCAATGACAAAACAAGGCTTTTTTAAGAAATATGATTTTTCATATGATGAATATTTTGACTGTGTAGTATGTCCAAACAATAAAGTTTTACACTATTCCACCACGAATAGAGAAGGATACAAAGAATTTAAAAGCAATCCAAACGACTGTAAAATCTGTGGGTTTCGTTACAAATGCACTGAAAGTAAAGAATTCCAGAAACAATACACAGTTCATGTTTGGCATGAGTACTTAGAGCAAGTTTCAGATATTCGTTATGCAATAAAATACAAAGATCTTTATGCACAGCGAAAAGAAACGATTGAGCGAGTTTTTGCTGATGCGAAAGAAAAATACGCAATGCGTTATACACCTTATCGAGGTCTTGCCCAAGTAACAAACTGGGTTAGGCTTAAATTTGCGTGCATGAACCTTAAAAAGCTGCAATACATAAGTGGAGGGTGAACTCTCCTTTTTGTATCCTTTGCACTTTTTTCAAATTTTCAACCATATATTCAAAAGCCCGACTTTGGTTACGCCAAAATCGGGCTTTTTCTTCAGACTGAAAGACCATCCGAAAGGATGGTCTTAATTATTATAATTCAGTATTTTCTGAAACCTTTTGCGATTGTAATTGTCGAAATATGTTTTTTCCAATTAGGAGTAACAAACCAAGTAGTATAAATGCAACATGGTTCAAAGATATCGGTGTAGTTTGAAATAAATAAGGGCAATAACTTGCTAAAGAACAAAGAATAATTCCAACTGCAATATAGAATTGTTTTGGAAATGTAAATGCATATACTATAGCAAAAATATCTGCGACATAAAAATACCGTTCATGCATATGTGGTAAAAAAAACGGAACCAATATAACGAAAAATAATGCTAACGATACGATTAAATTGTGATTAAGCGTTTTTATTTTATAATAAAAGATATAAAGTAATAGTAGAATTACAATTCCACAGAATAAAACTCCTGCTTTACTAATAATAAAAGATGTATCATTTGTTCCAAACCAACTGTAGAAATTAGGAGCATTTAACGATAGTTCGGGATATTGTCCGGATTGAGATATATAAATTGTGAGTAATTTAAATAATGGTCGTCCCATTAAAAATGCCGGTATAACAGATATAAAGTATACTAAGGGAATGATAAAAAAGTGTTTAAACTTAAACTTGCCTTTCAGCCAAAGCAACAATAACAATGGAGCAAAAAACACAGCTTGTAATTTGAAAGTGAATGCAATTGCAAAGTAGACCATTGAACTTAACGGCTTATTTTGTAAGGATTGATTTAGGCAAAGCAATAAAAAAAAGGTAAAGATAATATCGCATTGTCCCCAGTATGCACTATTTAATAAAACCGTTGGTGTAAATAGAAATATTCCATATCCCAATAGGGCAAGTGGTACTTTTTTATATTGTTGAAAAAGCATCTTAAAAATAAGAATGGCACAAGCTACGTCAAACAAACAAGAAACCAGCTTAATAGAGTATAAACTGTTAAATGGCAAGTAAGTCAATAGCGATAGTATATAAATATAAGGCGGTGTATAGTCACCAATGCGAAGTCCAATTCCATTCAAACCACCCGCTTGTTTCAATGAATGAAACCAAGGATGTAAAAATAATTCATAGTCTCTGGAAACAAAATCAAATAAAGATGCTCTTGCAAGTAAGGCAGCGACTGTAATGATAAAAAAGGCAAGGATATCTATAATTTTTACTTTTAATTTTCTTGTAACGGGAACTTCATAGCTGAGAATATCATTAATTGTAAACATTACACTTTCCCCTTATATCAAATAGTAATAGTAAAATTATACAATTAATTAGCATAGTTTGCAACATGTAATTTGAAGTGATATAATTACAGTGATACGTTTAAGGGGGAGTAAGATGATACATTATGCAACAATCGGAACCGGTTGGATAACAGAATCTTTTATACAGGCAGCAAAGCAAGTAAAAGGCTTATTGCTAACAGCGGTTTATTCCAGAACTCAAGAGCAAGCAAATAAATTTGCAAAGAAATTTAATATAACAAACACCTATACCGATTTAAATAAGTTAGCGCAAGCATCGGAAATACAAGCAGTTTATATTGCGAGTCCGAATGCATTTCATTATTCGCAAAGCAAGCTAATGTTAGAACATAAAAAACACGTAATATGTGAAAAACCTATCACTTGTTCTAAAGAAGAAACCCAAGATTTAATCCGTATTGCCAAAGAAAACAATGTGATTTTTATGGAAGCTATTATGCCGATTCATCTCCCACAAATGAAGTTAATACAAGATACAATGAAAAAAATCGGGCGAATTTCAATGGCACGATTTGACTATTCACAATTATCTTCAAAATATAAAGCTTTAATAGAAGGCAAACTTCCAAATATTTTTAATATCAATATGAAAACTGGTTGTGTAATGGACATTGGAGTATACTGCTTGTATACAGCTTTGCATCTGTTTCCTGACTATAACGGTATACAGTCTAATGCAGTTTTATTACCATCAACAATCGATTTGTGTGGCGGCAGTATTTTAAAATATGAGGATAAACTGGTTCAATTAAGCTATTCCAAAGTAGCAAACGGGTCTGGCTATAGTGAAATTCATGGTGATAAAGGTACCATTCTCATTAAAAAAATATCTACTTTGCAAGAGATATTGTTAATGCACCCTGACGGTGAAACTGAAATAATATATCAATCCAAAGCAGATATACAGCCTATGCAATATGAGGCTCAACAGTTTTATGATTTTATAACAAAATTCAATAGCAATCAAGATTACTATGATTATTGTAATTCGTTAGCAATTAAAGTGAGCGAAACTTTAGCATTGATACGAAACCATAGTGGTGTCAATTTTTAAAAATCAATTTAATAGATATAACATAAACCACCAAACAGAGCGTTTGGTGGTTTTGTTATATCTATTATTCAATAGTACTTAATGTGTTTGATAATATATATTTCATTTAAATAAGTCTTCAAAGAAATTTGAAATTTCCTTTCTATTTATTTTATGAATTTGGGGCTTTTGTATTTCTTTTAGAATAATGATATTTAAAACATCGCCATCAAATTTTTTATCACTCATAATCATTTTCATAAAATAATCATAGGGCAATTCATACTGAACTTGATAATTGATTTTTTTTAACCGTTCCAATAACATTTGATAAGTACCGGATCTTGTAAGCTGTTTTTGCTCTGAAAGCCTTGTCATCATTGCCATGCCAATAGCCATAGCTTCGTCAGTACTTACTTTATAATTGGAATGCGTTTCGATTATTTCACCTATTGTGGTTCCGAAGTCTAGTATGAGTGGATTAATAATAGTACTGTTGATAAATAAAATGTTATTTTTAATTCGTATAAGTTGTGTTATGTAATTAAGCAATAATTCTGGCTCAGAAGTACTAAGCTGAACAGATAAAACTCTTTTGTCAAAGATAAATCCGTATTTAACTGCCTGTGGGCTGATAACATTCTGTTGATATGTCGGCGTGGTGGAAAGAGTATCAATATCAATGAAAACGCTTACGGGAAAATGCACCATACCTATTTGATTTATGCGGTATGGTGTGTTGAGATATACAGAACCACCAATGGAATTGTTAATCATACAAGAAAACGTTGTTGGTATGGAAATAAAGTTAATTCCTAGATTATAAATTGCAGAAGCATAGCCGGTTATGTCGTGAACTGTTCCCCCGCCCAAAGCGATAACTAAGTCTGATTTTGTAATCATATTTATGCTAAAGAATTTGATGATTTGCGACAACATTGTTGGAGTTTTATTTTCTTTACCATGCTGCATAACAAAAATAACAGGGCTGAATCCATATTTTTCAAGACTTGATATAACTGTATTTAAGTGAATTTTTGCAACAATATCATCTGTTACTATAGCAATTCTTGAGTTGCTATGTTGTGTAGGAATATAAAAGCCAATATCCCAAAGAAAATTGCTCCCAATAAATACTGTGGATTTTTTGTCTGATCCAACAATAATTTTATTCATCATGTCAGTGCCTCCAAATTCAGCTGCATCAACTTTATAAACATTAAGTAAAATATAGCAAATATACTAATTGTTATTATATCTTATCATTCCTCTAAAGTCAACTAATAGCTTCTAGTGTGTATTTAACCAATTTATATTTAAAATCTGTTCTATTTTCATTGAATCGTTCATATTATTCTCCATAAGGACAATCTCAAGGAGGATAAAAGGATGGATGAAAAATATATACAAGCTTTGTTAGGACTCCCCAAAAATATTGCAAGTCTATTGCGAATGATTCCCAATAATGTTCAACAAACAGTAAGGGAAATATGCCTTCGAATCAACAAACCATTGGTTTTAGCTACTTTTGAAGGTGATCAGTTTCTAACAAAAAGTGGACAACTTAGCTGTAATTTTCAATCAAATATATATATTGTATCAAAACAGGAAATGGAAGAATGCCTACATATTTTAACGGAGTATTCAGTTCATAGCTATATCGATAAAATTAACATGGGCTTTATTACAATCGAAGGTGGGCATCGTGCAGGAATTGTAGGAAGCTGTGTTCTTTCGGGGGACAAGATTATTTCCATATCGGATATTAGTTCCATTAACTTAAGAATTGCAAGACAAGTAAAAGGAGTAGCCAAATCATTAGTGCAGTCTCTTTATAGTAATCGTTTATACTCAACATTAATTGTAGGCGCTCCTGCAAGCGGCAAAACTACATTATTGCGTGATTGTACTCGTTTACTGTCTGATGGAATATTAGGTTTTTATATAAAAATCTCTGTAATTGATGAAAGAGGGGAAATAGCAGCAGTTAAAAGCGGAGTACCGCAAAACGATGTTGGAATAATGACAGACGTATTAGACGGTTATAAAAAAGGTGAAGGGATGACAATTGCAATCCGTTCTATGTCGCCGAAAGCAATTATATTAGATGAAATAGGTAGTTATGACGATGCATATTCCATTCGTCAAGGGTTAAACGCAGGTGTTGTCATTATTGCAACTACCCATGCAAGTTCAATGGAAGAGTTAAGAAGAAAGAAATATATATATGAATTAGTGAACGAGGGTGCATTTGAACGGATTATTTTGTTACATGGCAGTGATAAACCATGTGTTGTAAAAGAGATTATTAATATGGAATTATCAGAACAAAACCATATAGCTTCAAACCAAAAGGGAAAGGAGTTTTATGCGTGCTTAAAATAATACTTTGCCCTTTTTTTATCTTTGTTGGTGCATATGTTGGATTTGCATTCAGTAAGCGATTTCAAAAGCGAGTGAAACAGCTTGATTTACTAACGATAATGCTCCAACGAATCAGAGTATATCTTGAATATGAAAAAACACCTACAAAGCTTCTTATTTCCAAGCTTGCAGAAAGTGAAAGTCTGCAAGAGTTAAGTTTTTTAAGACGCTGTAAGGATAAGATGGAAACGAACATAAACTTTCCGATTGTATGGCAAGAAAGTTTATCGGAATGTAAACAGCAACTTGCATTAGAACAAGATGATTACACAGCTTTAAATCAGTTAACAGAGGTCTTAGGAGTATATGATGCACAAGCACAATTAAGCGGAATATTGGTATTGGAAACAATGATGAAGCAGCAACTGGAAGAGGCAATAGAACAGAACAAAACAATGGGCAAGCTTTACCGTTCATTAGGAATTTTGAGTGGAATAGCTGCAGCCATATTAGTGATATAAAGGAGCGAAAAGCAATGGATGTAGATTTAATCTTTAAGATAGCTGCTGTAGGTATCATTGTTGCCGTGCTAAATCAATTACTCATTCGTTCTGGAAGAGAAGAGCAAGCAATGATGACAACACTTGCGGGTTTAATTGTGGTTTTAATGATGATTATTTATGAAATTAAGGATTTGTTTGATGCTGTAAAAACTCTATTTGGGTTGTAATAGAGTGTAAAAACATAGGTTAAGGATGTGAAAGCGTGAATATATACGCAATTATTGGAATTGCAATTGTTTCAACAGCCATTTGTATTTTAATGAAACAATATAAGCCCGAGTATGCGATGTTGGTGTCTTTAGCCTGTGGGCTCGTCTTATTTGCAATGATACTTGTTAGCTTGGTTCCGGCTTTTGAAGCAATGCAAAGCTTAATGAAGCGAGCCGCTATAAACAATGAGTATACAAAAGCAATTATTAAAACGTTGGGAGTTTGTTATGTAACTCAGTTAGCGAGTGATAGCTGTCGTGATGCAGGACAAACTGCAATAGCAAGTAAAGTTGAACTTTGCGGCAAGGTGTTTATTGTCATTATTTCGTTGCCTTTATTTGAAAATTTAGTTGAGATTGCTTTTAAACTCATAAACACGAGTTATTAAAATGATTTTTGAAAAGCAGGAGGTTTAAATGAAACTCATACATAGAATATTACTTTACAGCGCTTTGCTGATATTGTTTTTTTCAGTACCTGTTTACGCTGATGATAAGGAAACGAGTGATAATTCGTTAAGCAAACAGGCTCAGCAATCCATGAAGGAATATCAACAGCAATATGATGAACTGTTAAGTCAAAGTGGAGCAAACGAGTTATTTTCAGCTGTACCGGATGACGCAAAAGACATTTTAGAAAACAATGATATTGATAGTATTGATTCTAACAAGTTTTTAAAAATGAATTTTTTTGAGTTCGTTGGAAATCTGTGGGTTACAATAAAGGACTCTCTTGCAAAACCAATACAGATTTTACTTTCAGGTATCGGCGTAGTGCTTTTATGTGCCCTATTAAATTCATTAAAAACCGGTTTTAATAATGCGGCATATGAAAAGGTGTTTTCTGTAGTATCCGTTATTTGTATTGCAACAGTAATTATCATTCCGATTGCTCAGTTAATTACCAAAACTGCACAACTGATAAAGCAAGTAAGTAATTTTATGCTAAGTTTCATACCTGTTTATGTTGGAATCATTACCGCATCGGGTAAGCCTGTGTCTGCAATTTCTTACAACACAGCATTAGTGGCAGTAATTCAGGTAGTATCTCGGATTGCAGCTTCGGTTTTGGTTCCGTTATTAGCAATTTATCTTGCATTTTGCTTGATTGGATCAGCTTCCACACAAATTAACATAGAAGGAATTGCAAAAACCGTAAAAACAACAGTTATTGTGATATTAGGTTTCTTGATGACTGTATTTGTTGGCTTATTAACAGTGCAAGGCATTGTAGCAACTGCAACAGATACTGTTTCTATGAAAATTGCTAAGTTTGGAATCAGTTCCTTTTTACCTGTTGTAGGTGGTGCAATCAGTGAAGCATTAAACTCAGTTCAGGGTTGTATGGGCGTAATCAAGTCGACATTGGGAAGCTTTGGAATTATAACAATCGTCGCAGCATTTTTACCAAGCATTATAACTATCTTGTTAATGCAGCTTTCTTTAACTATAACAGGTGCAATCAGCGATATGCTGGATACACCAAGAATTACTTCACTTATGAAGTCGGCGTCATCAGTATTATCGTTAATACTCGGAATTTTGCTTGTCTTTTTTGTGTTGATTGTGGTATCTCTAACGATCATGCTTTCTTTAAGCACTGGAGTAAGCTAACTCATTTTTAAAGATAGGCAATAAACCAAGTAAAAAAGTGATGCTCTTTGGAACGGTCAAGACCGTTGCCTGTGATACACAGAGTATAAAAAAAGGAGTAATTGAAATGGAAGGAATTCGAACAATTGGAATGTCAATGTGTATTACACTCGTAGTGACATCTATTTTTTCAATGCTTATACCTGATTCCAAACTAGATAAGGTGTTGAAATTTGCTATAAGTTTATTTTTTCTAACTAGTATTATCTCTCCATTTTTTACTTCGAAAATTGATTTTGGTGTGGATTTTAACAATATGGTTATGGAGCAAACCAATACAAAAATGGATAAAGCAGTTGAAGAACAGTTCTTTTCACTAGCTCAAAAAAATATAGCAAGTACATTAGAGCGATATTTAAAAAATGAAGAGATTTCAGTAAGAAAAATTGAGGTATTTGTTAATAAAACAGCTGATAATAACATATCTATTAGTAAGTTGATGGTTTACATAGATGCAAGTCAAGAAAATAAAGTGAGCAAGATAGAAAGTCTTGTAAAAAGGGAGGTTGGGGTAACTCCGAGCATAGTCAAGTTAAACAGCAATCAAGGTAAGGACTCATACTAATTCCCATTAAATTATCACGGATTATTTCAAATGGAATTAGTATAACAAAAACAAGAGGTGACAAAAAATGAAGTTGACTAATTTAATAAAAGGTGATAAAAAAATTATCATTTTAGTAGTTTTGGGGCTTATCGGTATCGTGCTGATTGGTTTAACCTCGATTATTCCTCCAAAAGTAAAAACAACGCAAACGAAAGTCCAAGAACAACCAATAAACGACTACAAGAAGAAATTGGAGCAAGAGGTTTTGAACCTTGTTACATCTATTCATGGAGTCGGCAAAGCAAAAGTTATGGTTACTCTAAAAAACGGTGTTGAGTATGTTTATGTAAAAGAAGAAAAACAGAACACCGATACAACAAATGGTGCAGCAGGGACCGAGCAAACTGTTCAGCAACGTGATAATTACGAACAAAAAACCATTATAGTTGAAGACGAAAATGGCAGAAAAACAGCTTTACTTCGAACAACGCTAGAGCCAACGGTAAAAGGTGTCGTAATCGTTTGTGAAGGAGGAGATGATGTAGCAATTCAACAAGCCGTTACAGATGCCGTAAAAACTGCTTTGGGTATCGGTTCAAACAGTGTTTGTGTTTCCAAACTGAATCCATAAGGCAAGATGGAATAAAAGAAATCAATATAAGGCAAATACTCATTTAGAAGAGATGATATTTCTTTTAAAGCAAATTGGTATTACATAGGAGGAATTAGAGATGAAAGCAAACTTTATCATAGGCAAAAAACAAATTATTCTAGCTTCATTGGTTCTTATTCTTGGCGTTGCGGTTTATTTGAACTTTGCATTTGCAAATAAAGATTTTGAAGCAACCGACAAATTGCAATCTAATGTTACAGCAGATAAAGACAAAGTAATTGATGATGCCACAGGTTTAGCAGTTAAAGATGATACAGCTTCTGTAACTGATGTAAAGAAAGATACAGCTTCTAAGGCTGATACAAAGAAGGATGAAACCAAGAAGGCAAACGCAACAGCAAGTACAGCAGATACAGGTAGCAAAACAAAAACGCTAGGCGATGCACAACTAGTTAGCGCAAAATCAATTGTTGATGAAAATTATTTTGTAAAAGCAAGACTTTCAAGAACAAAGGCTCGTGATACAGCCATTCAAACAATATCAACGATTCTTGACAACGAAAAATTGACAGAGGCGGATAAAAAGCAAGCTTCCGCTAAAGCAATGTCTATTACAGATATTATAGAAGCAGAAACCAACGTTGAGAACATAATTAAATCCAAAGGCTATGAAGATTGTATCGTTTACTTAACAGCTACAAATGCTACTGTAGTTGTAAAAACAAAAGGTCTTGATCAAAACCAAGCAACGCAGATTAAAAATATAATTGTAACCGAAGCAAAAATTAAAGGCGAAAACGTTTCTATAAGCGAAATAAAATAAGTGTTGTGTCTTGCATATTTTGTGGTATAATATAAATAAGTATATGTCAAGTATACTTATCTTGAAAAGTATGCTGTAACGGAGGCACAAATATGGATACGAATAAGTCAAAAACACAAAGTAGCTTAAATATTTCTGAAGAGGTTGTTTCAATTATTGCGCAAAATGTAATTAAAGAGATTGATGGAGTTCATTCATTATCAATTCTTCCGAGTAAATACAGTGTGCTAACAACTCCTTCTGTTGCAAAGTCTGTAAAAATTAACTTAGCTTCAGATACTGCACAAATTGATATTGCAATTGTGGTTGATATGAACCATAAAATCAAAGATGTTTGTGAGCAAGTTCAAGTTACTGTGAAAGATCAAGTACAAAACATGACCGGAATTGCGGTTTCAAAGGTCAATGTTTATGTAACAGGTGTACACGTTGTAAACGAACAATAAACGAAAGCTAACTCTCGAAGGTGATTGAGGGTTAGCTTTTTGATACTTATAAGGAATGAGGAAATAAAAATATGACAAGACATCAGATGCGCCAATCTGCTTTTATTCTTACTTTCGAGCGTATTTTTAATACGGGTTCAATTGATGAAATCGTTGAATTAGCAAAAGAATGTGGCAACATTGAAATTGACAATTCTGTAATTACATTATTTAAAGGGGTAGATGAAAATAAAGAGGTGATTGATAGCGAAATTTCAAAACATTTAAAGAAATGGTCTATCAGTCGTATTTCAAAAGTTTCTCTTGCTGTTTTAAGAGTGGCAATGTATGAAATCATGTTCTCTAACGATATGGATATTGATATTATTATCAGTGAAGCGGTTAAAATTGCTCAAACATTTACATTGAAAGATGATGTTGCTTTTGTAAACGGAGTTCTTTCATCTGTAGCTAAGGAACGCAAATAAAATGGCTTATTATCTTGGAATCGATACAAGCAATTATACCTCTTCTGTTAGCTTATTTCATAGTAATACCAATCAAATTGTCATGCAAAAACGTCTTTTACCGGTTGCTTCCAATGCCGTTGGGTTGCGTCAAAGTGATGCAGTTTTTGCTCATGTAAAACAACTACACCATCTAATTGAAGAGTTGTTTCGTGAACAAAAATATCCAATCAAGGCGGTCGGCGTTTCCACTCGTCCACGCTCAGTAGAAGGTTCTTATATGCCCGCTTTTTTAGTCGGAGATTTAGTAGCTTCTTCTATTGCAAGCGTATTGGGTGTGAAAAAATACGAATGCTCTCATCAAGAGGGACATATTGTAGCAGCTTTATACAGTGCGTCTGCAATTGATTTACTAAATAATAAATTCTTAGCATTTCATGTATCAGGTGGAACGACAGAATGTTTATTGGTAGAACCAAAGAATAACCTGTTTGATGTTACTTTAATTGCAAAAACGCTCGATTTAAACGCAGGTCAATTAATTGATCGAGTTGGAGTTATGCTAGGTTTGCAATTTCCATGTGGAAAAGCCTTAACTGAATTAGCATTACAATGCAATAAAAAATTTAAGATAAAACCGACCCTAAAAGGTCACGATATTCATTTGTCCGGTGTGCAAAACCAATGTGAAACCATGTATCAAAAAGGTGTTTCCAAAGAAGAAATCGCTCGCTATGTAATTGAATATATCAAATCTTCTTTAGAAGCAATGACCAAAGGGGTACAAGAACAATACGGACAACTTCCTTTGCTATATGCCGGAGGAGTTATGTCTAATACAATTATAAAAGAGTACATGAGCAACAATTATAACGGACTATTTGCTAGTCCTGAATTTTCAGCAGATAACGCTGCTGGGGTATCTATCATTACAGCAATAAAGGATAATGAAAATGGACAATGCAATTAGTGTTTCACAATTGAATCGATATATAAAAGATTTGATTTCAAGTGACGGAAATCTTCGTAATATCACGTTAAAGGGTGAAATTTCGAATTTCACAAATCATATTAAGACAGGCCATTTTTATTTCACATTAAAAGATAATGCTTCTTCTATTAAAACAATCATGTTCAAAGGAAATGCAAGTAAAGTAAAGTTTGATGTGGAAAATGGTATGAATGTTATTGTAACGGGTAGTGTTCAGGTGTTTGAACGTGATGGAGCTTATCAATTTTATTGTGATACGCTTGAGCCCGATGGAATTGGAGCATTGTATTTAGCTTTTGAACAACTCAAGCAAAAGCTAGCTGCAAAAGGACTTTTTGATGAAGCGCATAAAAAGCCGATACCAACCATGCCTCAAAAAATCGGTATTGTTACTTCTAAAACGGGTGCCGCATTACAAGATATATTAAATATCTTAACAAGGCGTTATCCGCTTGGTACTGTTGTGTTAATTCCTGCGTTAGTACAAGGTGAAAATGCACCGGATTCGATTGTTTCGGGAATTCAAATTGCTGAGCAAACTGACGATATTGATGTTTTGATAGTTGGCCGTGGTGGCGGCTCAATTGAGGACCTTTGGGCTTTTAATGATGAAAAAGTAGCAATGGCTATTTATGAATGCAAAATTCCAATCATCTCTGCTGTTGGCCATGAGATTGATTTTACCATATCTGATTTTGTTGCTGATTTAAGGGCACCAACTCCTTCTGCAGCGGCAGAGCTTTGTGCCCCTGATATTTCTCAGCTTTATAAACAAATTGAAACGCTATCTGCTTATTTCGATCGCTATACAGTCAATAATTTAAAGGCTCGGTTTGATGGCTTGAAAGCATCTTATCAAAGGCTTGTAACGCTTTCACCATCCAATAAAATTGCACAAGGTGAGCAAGAGCTCCAAGCAAAGGTTCAGCGTTTGACGCTTGCTATGGATAATATCCAAACGCATTGTGAACAACGATACCATAAAGATGTTTCTATGTTAGAGGCTTTAAGCCCTTTAAAAGTTATCACAAGGGGATATTCTATTACATACTCCGAAAAAGGACTTGTATCATCAATAGATGAAATACAAAAAGGGGAAAGAATAATTACCAAATTGCGTGATGGCGAAATAATATCTGCAGTACAAGATATAAATAAATAGTTACGTGAATCAATGCAAAATAAGAGTTTGCTTATAATGATTACGATAAAAATTTCAGTATATTTACCGTTTAATATATAAACAGGAAGGATATTATAATGGAAGAATTGACATTTGAAAAAGCATTGTTGCAGCTTGAAGAGTTGATTACCAGCTTGGAAAAAGGCGAATTATCCTTAGAGCAATCGATTCAAGTTTACGAACAAGGCGTAAAATTAACTGCATTTTGTAATAAAGAGTTAAAAACTGCGAAGTTAAAAATAGAAGAATTGAAAGCTGAGAGTAAAAGTGAGTAATTACGAACAAACAACAAATCAATACAGGGACATGATTAACACTGCATTAGAAAGCTATATTATACCGACGGGTGAAGAATATGATGTTGTGAAACAAGCAATGCTATATTCTTTGAGTGCTGGTGGAAAACGAATCCGTCCTATTTTAGTGTTGGAATTTTGTAAAGTGAATGGCGGCGATATTGAAAAAGCTTTACCGTTTGCGTGTGCAATTGAAATGATTCATTGCTATAGCTTAATCCATGATGATCTTCCTTGTATGGATGATGATGACATGAGACGGGGACAACCTTCTTGTCATAAAAAATTTGGAGAGGCCAATGCGTTACTGGCAGGTGATGCGTTGTTAACGCTTGCATTTGAAACAATTGCTTCTGCATGGAGTTCCGGTATGCAATCACCGCAAGCTTGTATTAAAGCTGTTAAAGTACTTTCGAATCATGCGGGAATGGATGGCATGGTAGGTGGTCAAGTAATTGATTTACAAAATGAAGGAAAACTGATTTCCGAACAAACTTTGCATCAATTACATGCTAAAAAAACGGGAGCCTTAATTACAGCTGCTTGTGAGTTAGGCGCAATTGCTGCCGAAGTATCTTCTGATATTCAGAAGAAATGTGCTGAATATGGAAAGCAACTCGGTTTTGCATTTCAAATAGTTGATGATATTTTAGATGTAATCGGTGATGAAAAGGCGCTAGGTAAGCCAATCGGAAGCGATGCTGAAAATCAAAAAACTACTTTTGTTTCCCTTTATGGATTGGAAAGCGCAAAAGAAATTGCATATAAAACAACCGAACAAGCATTGCAACAGTTATCTGAGTTTCGTGGGAATCAATATTTAATCGAGCTAACAAATAAGTTATTGAATAGAACATACTAATCTCATACTTGGAGGTAAAGCATGACAAAAATAAGTGATTTGTTTAGTAACTATGTGTTGAATGTAGCGGTGATATCTTGGATTTCAGCACAGGTAATTAAAACATTATTAAATCTAATTACAACAAAGAAGATGGATTTGGAACGTCTATTCGGTGCAGGCGGTATGCCAAGTGCCCATTCTGCATCAGTTTGTGGATTAACAATTGCTGTTTCTAAAACAGTTGGATTTGCATCACCTTTATTTGCAATTTCGTTTTTACTTTCTGCAATCGTTATGTATGATGCAATGGGAGTAAGGCGAGCTGCAGGCGAACATGCTAAAGTTATCAATTTAATTGTCAAAAAAAACAATGAGAGTAAAGGCGAAGCTATCTATATTCCAAAGAATAAGAATCAGCTGAAAGAATTTTTAGGTCATACTCCTCTTGAAGTTATGGGTGGCGCTATGCTTGGCATCTTAGTTGCAATTCTTATTCCGGTTTACTAACATAACTGGTTCGATAAATAATTATGTTTTTGTGGGGAAAAACTCCATTTTATAAAATCAAGTGAATGTTGCTGTATATCGGCAAGTGCTTACTTGTTTTCGTTATATTTATAACATAGAAGCGCTATTGAAAGAAAAGGGCGTTAAAATGATGGAGGATTAATGGAATATAAACTTTTAAATCATATTAATACACCGGATGATTTGAAAAAGCTTTCAAAAGAGCAGCTTGTACCTTTATGCGAAGAAATTCGAGGATTTTTGTTGGAATCGGTATCTCAAACAGGTGGACATTTAGCCTCAAATTTGGGAACGGTTGAGTTAACAGTTGCCTTGCACAAGGTATTTCAGTCACCGGAAGATAAAATAGTTTTTGATGTAGGACATCAATGTTACACCCATAAGCTTTTAACTAATCGTAAAGAGCAATTTGTTTCTTTGAGGCAAAAGGGTGGAATTTCCGGCTTTCCAAAGCCAAAAGAAAGTGAGCACGATGCCTTTATTGCAGGACATAGCTCTACTTCAATTTCTGCTGCTTTGGGAATTGCAAAAGCGTTACAAATTCAAGGCAAATCAAACCATGCAATTGCAGTAATCGGTGATGGCGCATTTACAGGCGGAGAAGCGTACGAAGCGTTAAATAACGCTGGAAGAAGTGGTACCAACTTAATTTTAATATTAAATCATAATGATATGTCCATTTCAAAAAATGTTGGTGCATTTGCTCGTTATCTTGCAACAATTCGTGCAAGACCGGGTTACTTAAATTTAAAATCAACTATCGAAAAGATATTACTTCATACTCCGTTAATCGGAAAACCAATACGCAATTGGTTAGAAAGCTCCAAATCAATGTTAAAAACTTTGATTTATCGCTCTACGTTTTTTGAAGAGCTTGGCTTTAGCTATTTAGGCCCAACTGACGGTCATGACATAGAAGAACTTATTTTGGTATTAAGGCGTGCAAAAGAACTGCAAAGACCTGTACTGATTCAAGTTGAAACAATAAAAGGAAAAGGCTATCCGTTTGCGGAAGAAAATCCGGGGGCATATCATGCGACAGCGACGTTTGATCCGTCTGTTGGTAGTGATGATTCTATAAACGAAGATACCTATTCTTTTGTTTCCGGAATGACAATTAAGCAAGTTGCTGATGAAGATAATCGTATTTGCGCAATTACTGCGGCAATGAAATATGCAACAGGCTTACAAAATTTTTATCAAGCACATAAAGAACGATTTTTTGATGTTGGTATTGCTGAGCAACACGCAGTAACCTTTGCTGGTGGACTTGCAAGTCAAGGAATGATACCTGTTTTTGCGGTGTATTCAAGTTTCTTGCAACGTGGTTACGACCAAATAATCCATGATATATCAATTGAACAACAACACGTTGTATTGGCAATTGATAGAGCAGGTATTGTCGGAGAAGATGGTGAAACCCATCAAGGCATATTTGATACTGCATATTTAAATCATATACCAAACGTAAAGGTGTATTCACCTGAAGGCTACGAAGAAACTTCACTTTGTATGCAAAAAGCGATTACAGAAGATCAAGGTGTGGTTGCTGTTCGCTACCCAAGAGGAAGCGCAAAAGTAACGCATACTTTTTTACCTACTACTGAATATGAACACAAACAAAATGGAAATGATACGCTTGTTATTTCTTATGGAAGAATGACTTCTAATTGTTTTGACGCAGTGCAAGAGCTAAATCAGCAAGGAAATAATATATCACTGCTAAAGCTCACTCAAATTATTCCGTTAGATACTAAGGTAATCAGTATTGCAAACGAATATAAAAATGTATACTTTGTTGAAGAAGCAATTCAAACAGGCGGCATTGCCGAACATTTTGGTGCGTTATTATTAGAACAAGGCTATAAAGGCAGCTACCATATTCGAGCAATTGAATCGTTTGTTCCACAAAGCAGCGTAAATGAGGCGTTTGTTTCTTTGGGGCTTGATAAAGATTCCATAAAAGAATGGATAATAAACGCAAAATAGAAGATTGAAATAGGAGCAATAAAGTGGTTGAAAAGAAAAGATTAGATCTATTACTTGTTGAAAAAGGACTATGCGAAAGCAGAGAAAAAGCAAAAGCATTGATAATGTCAGGAAATGTTTTTATAGGAAATGAGCGTTGCGATAAAGCAGGAATGACAGTTTTAGCCGATTCCGAAATTGAGCTGAAAGGCAGCTTAAAATATGTCAGCCGTGGGGGGCTCAAACTGGAAAAGGCAATCGATTTATATCAATTGGATTTAACAGGTAAGGTATGTATGGATATTGGTGCATCTACGGGAGGGTTTACCGACTGTATGTTACAAAACGGTGCATCAAAAGTTTTTTCCGTAGACGTTGGATATGGTCAGCTTGCTTGGAGCTTGCGTACAGATGAACGTGTTGTCAATATGGAACGTACCAATATTCGATATGTAACAGATGAACAGATAAAAACAAAGTTAGATTTTGCTTCTATAGATGTGTCTTTTATTTCATTAACTTTAGTGCTTCCAGTTTTATCAAAGCTAATCAATGATAATGGACAAGGATTATGTTTGGTGAAGCCACAATTTGAAGCAGGAAAAGAAAAAGTCGGTAAAAAGGGCGTTGTGCGTGAATTATCCACTCATATTGAAGTGTGTAAAAAAATATATGATTTTCTTCCTACTTGCGGATTTTCTTTAATTGGAGCAACGTTTTCTCCTATTAAAGGTCCTGAGGGGAATATTGAATACTTGTATTATATTCAAAAATCAGAAGAAGGACATAAGCTATCTTTTGATGAAGTTGAAACTATGGTGAAATGCTCTCATGATAGTTTAAAATAACAATATTATTGATTCAAAATAGGGGTGAACTAGTTGAAAGCATTTCTTATGCCAAATTTGGACAAGCCAAATGCACAAAAATGTACGCAAAGAGTAATTTCCAAGTTAATCGAATACAATATCATGCCAACAATTGATAATCGATACCGTCATTTTTTTGAAGGAGATGAAGACTTTCCGAATACGGAAGTTGAATTTTTGGATTTTTACACAGCAATTTATAGCACAGATGTTGTGATAGCAATCGGTGGTGATGGTACGATTATTCATAGTGCAAAGCATGCAGTAGCATATGATAAACCGTTGCTGGGAATTAACGTTGGCAGGCTTGGCTTTATGGCTGGATTAGAAATGTCAGAACTACACTTATTGAAACATTTAGTAGAACAAGATTATACGATTGAAAACAGAATGATGCTAAGATGCTTGCATTATACGGAAGAAGCAGTAAATGAATATCTTGCGTTAAACGATGTGGTGATTTCCAATGGAGCTTTATCAAGAATTATTGATCTTGAAGTGCTGTGTAATGATAATCCTGTAGCATCATATCGAGCGGATGGAGTCATTTTTGCAACACCTACAGGTTCTACAGCATATGCACTTTCAGCGGGTGGGCCAATTGTCGAACCGGCGCTTAACAGTATTTCTATGACACCAATTTGTCCCCATTCCTTAGTTGAAAGAACGGTTATTTTTTCAGATGATAAAGTCTTGATGGCGCGTAGCTGCGTATATAATAGACATCCTATTTATATTACGATAGATGGTGAACAAGGCGCAAAACTTGAGAAAAATGATTTTCTTGAAATCATGAGAAGCCCTCAAACAGTGAAGCTGATTAACCTGAACAAAAAGCAATTTTATGAAGTATTAGATCAAAAATTTAAATTGCATAACAACGAACCCGTAAATGGCAACTATTTAATATAATACATTCTTTCAAATTACTTGGAAAGGAACGAACAGATTATGAAAACAAGGCGACATAAGGTGATATTAGATATCATTGACAAACAAGAAATCTATACACAAGAAGGCTTGCTTGAGCAATTGAAGCTAGCTGGATATGATGTAACGCAAGCTACTGTTTCTCGTGACATTAAAACACTTGACTTAGTAAAAACAATGACAGAAACAGGAAAATATCGTTATACGCAAAGATTAGATTATATTACAAAGAAGAATTCGATTAAATTTAAATCTGTGTTTTTGGAAGCAACGGTATCTGTGGATTATGCATTAAACACAGTTGTATTAAAATGCCATGTTGGAATGGCGAATGCAGCTTGCGCTGCATTGGATACAATGCATCTAGAAGATGTAGTTGGTACATTAGCAGGAGACGATACCATTTTTATTTTAATGAGAACGGAAAATTCTGCGAAGAGATTAGTAGAAAAAATATTGGAGATGCTTGAAAAATAGGCGTTCCTAGTGACACGACAGAATAGCGGAATGGCATCAAATGAAAGGATTGGTCACAATTATGCTTTGTGAGTTATACATTGAAAATTTAGCTGTTATTGAAAAAACCAGTATTCAATTGGGGACTGGCTTAAATGTATTTACTGGCGAAACAGGAGCAGGTAAATCTATTGTGATTGATGCTATCAATGTGGTTTTAGGTCAACGTACTTCAAAAGAAATTGTGCGCTATAATACTTCAAAAGCAACGATAACTGCAATTTTTACGGACATCAGCAAATCGGCTTTCGAGAAGCTGAAGGAATATGGATATGAGCAAGATTATTTAGATGAGCAACAATTGTTGATAACCAGAGAAATATCTGCAGATCAAAAAAGTGTGGCACGAATTATGGGAAAACCCGTAACGGTTGCTATTTTACGAGAAATTGGGACAGAGCTTATCAATATTCATGGACAACATGATAATCAAGTTTTGTTGGCACCGGAACGTCATATTGATATTTTAGATAAATATGGCGATTATACGTCTTTGCTTGAGCAATATCATGCTTGCTTTAAACAAGTTGTATTAATTAAACGTGAGATGAAAAAGATTTCAGTAAATGAGCAAGAAAAAGCACAACGAATTGATTTATTGACCTATCAAATTGATGAAATTTCATCTGCTTCTTTAAAATCGGGCGAAGATGTTAAACTAGAAGCAAAGCAAAATGAAATTAAAAATAAAACAAAAATTATCGAAGGATTACAAGCGGCTTATCAAGCTTTAAGTGGGCTTGATGATGAAGGGGGCGCAGTAGAATTATGTCAAACTGCAACCCAATCTTTTGAAGAAATAACAGAAGTATATGAACCTGCAAACGTAATTTATACAAAACTTGAAGGTTTGAGCGCAGAACTGGAAGAAGTTGCAGCTGACATTGCAAATCAACTGGATGAATTTGATTTTAATCAAAATACCATAGATGCAATTGAAACAAGACTCGATGAAATTCATAAGTTAAAACGAAAATATGGCGATTCTATAGATGAGATTTTATCTTATGCAGAAGAATGTAAACAAGAGTTAGAATCCTTAGAGCTTTCAGATCAACGCTTAGCAGAATTGAGCAAACAGGGGACGATAGAATATCAACGACTATTAGAGCTTGCGAATGAAATTACAAAACAGCGTGAAATTGCCTCAAAACGATTTATTCAATCTGTTACATCCGAATTGCAATTTTTAGATATGCCAAATGTAAGCTTAGAAGTAAAACAAGATCATGTAAAACCAAATGCTAAAGGGCAAGATGCAATTGAATTCTTGATTTCTACCAATAAAGGCGAGCCACCAAAACCAATTGCAAAAATCGCATCAGGTGGTGAACTTTCTAGAATTATGCTTGCAATCAAAAATACACTTGCAGACAAAGATGAAATTCAAACTTTAATCTTTGATGAAATTGATACGGGCGTGAGTGGCAGAGCGGCACAGAAAATTGGGTTAAAGCTTAGTCAAGCTGCGAAGAATCGTCAAGTAATTGCCGTTACCCATTCCGCACAAATTGCAGCGTTGGGCGATCATCATTTCTTAATTCAAAAAGAAAGCAGAGATGATCGAACCTTTACTGATGTAACAAAACTTGACTATAATGGGCGTATTCACGAAGTAGCAAGAATCATGTCGACAGATAAAATTACGGACTTAATGCTGAAAAATGCAGAAGAAATGATTATAAGAAAATAATGTAGTAATATTGAACCAGTATAGAGAAAAATCTGTACTGGGTTATTTTTAGCAATGTGGCGGTATAGTAAATGTAAAATATAAGACGACAAAAGGAGAAATGCAATATTTAATTTTTATTACATGTAAAAGTTAAAATGCTATTGCGCACATTGCAAAAACTAGTTATGATAGAACTATATAAATTTGAGAAAAAAGGGGAAACAAAAATGGGCTATAAAGATAAAAGCTTACCAATAGAAGATCGTATTAACGATTTGTTGTCACTAATGACATTAGAAGAAAAATTCAACGAAATCGATCCTGATATTATGAGCATTGATTGGGATAAGATTGACGAGGAAACTCGGAATTACTGCTTACAAGAGCTAAAATCCAGAAAATCCAATGCAAAAGTGTTTAACGTATTACAAAAATATGCCCAAGAGCATACTCGTTTAGGAATTCCATATTTCATTCATGAAGAGGCATTACATGGTGTATTTCGTCCTGGATGTACCAATTTTCCTCAGCAATTAACTTTATCATCAACCTTTGAGCCAAAACTAGCCTATGATATGGGTAGAGCCATTGCAACAGAAGCACGCAGCTATGGCTTCCACGAAGTATTCGCACCTGTTCTTGATTTAGCAAGAGATCCACGCTGGGGAAGAACCGAAGAAACCTATGGCGAAGATACTTATTTAACAACAAAAATGGGTGTACAAGTTGTAAAAGGGTTACAAGGAGAGGGCTTAAATCGCCAAGATACCGTTGCATCTGAATTAAAACATTTCACAGGTTACGGTAATCCGATTGGTGGTTTAAACTGCGCACCAACAACTATGGGACGTCATGATGTTCATGCTTACTGTATGCCTCCTTTTGAAGAAGCATTTATGGAAGGTAAAGCTACCAATACAATGTGTTCTTATAACTCAATTGATGGTATCCCCGTTGTAAGTGATCGCGATATTTTAACAGACACCTTAAGAGGTAAATTTGGTATGCCAGGCTTTGTGCGTGCAGATATGACAGCTATTATTATGCAGCATACCGCACACTATTCTGCTGCAACCCCAAAAGAAGCTTTGAAAAAAGCAGTAAAAGCTGGCGTAGATGTTCAGTTTGCAGATTATTCCCACGAAGAATACAGAACCTTAATGAAAGAGTTATTAGATGAAGGCGAAATAACAATGCAAGATATAGACGAATCTGTTCGTCGTATGCTTCGTGTGAAGTTTATGCTTGGACTTTTTGAAAATCCATATATAGATGAAACATTGCAAGAAAAGGTAGTCCATTGCCAAAAACATCAAGATACAGCACTTGAAATTGCAAGAAAAGCAATGGTTTTATTGAAAAATAAAGATAATATGTTACCTTTGAAAAAGGATATTAAGAAAATTGCAGTATTAGGACCAAATGCAAATAAACCTGTTCTAGGTGATTATTGTGTTGAGCCAAGCGGCTACCATGCGTTGAGCTTACTAGATGGTGTAAAATCTATTGTATCTGATGAAACTGAAGTGATTTATGAAAAGGGCTGTAATATCTTAGGCTCTGAAATTAAACCAATACCACGTTGGTGGGCAAGAACAGGTAAAGATGATTTTGGATTTAAAGGTGAGTATTTTAACGGACCTGATTTCTCCGGTGAACCAGTTATGACTCGTTTAGATCAACAAATCAATTTTAATTGGATTTTCTTAAAACCGGATGAATGTATTGATTCTAAACAATTCTGCGTTCGCTGGACAGCTAGATTAAGTGTTGAAAAAACATTTACAGGTCGTATTGGTTTAAGCAGCCTTGATAGTATGCGATTATATATTGATAACGAATTGGTTGTAGACGGTTGGGAAGAAAAAGATGCAAATCAAATGGTTGATTTCACACTTGAAAGTGGCCGAGAATATGATTTGAAAGTAGAATTTCGAAATGATGCACGTGGTGTACGAGTGATTCTTGGTTATGATCAAGGAGAAGAAACAATTGATAAAGCTGTAGAAGCGGCTAGAGAAGCTGATGTTGCAATCGTAGCACTAGGTGATTCTGAGGAAACAAGTGGCGAAAACTTCGACCGTACAACTTTGGATTTACCTGGTCAACAATTAGATTTCTTAAAAGCAATCTATGAAACAGGAACACCTGTAGTGTTAGTGTTACAAACAGGACGTCCTGTGTCTGCAACTTGGGAAGATGAGAATATTCCAGCCATTCTTCAAGCAGGTTTTCCAGGAGAAAAAGGTGGTCAAGCAATTGCTGAAGTATTATTCGGTGATGTAAATCCTTCTGGTAAACTATCTATGTCTTATCCTCGTACTGTCGGACAAATTCCATGCCATTATAGCAGAAAACCCGCAGGTGGAAGAAAATATGTTGAAATGGATTGGAATCCACTATATCCGTTTGGATATGGACTAAGCTATACTACATTTGCATATTCTAATCTAAAGCTATCTGCTCATACAATCAAACCTGATGAAACAGTAACCGTTACATTTGATGTAACCAATACAGGCAATTGTTATGGCGAAGAAGTTGCACAGCTTTATGTCAACGACTGCTATAGCTCTGTTGTAAAACCAATTAAAGAGTTAAAAGGATTCCAACGTGTAGGCTTGAAACCAAATGAAACAAAAACGGTTACAATGGAATTAGGCTTTAAAGAGCTTAGAACTCTAAGTGTCGATTATAATTGGGTGGTCGAGCCTGGTAAGTTTGAAGTAATGGTTTCCGATAATGCAGATCATGTTTTATTAACGGATGCATTTGAAGTTATGTAAGCATAATGATGAGGGTGAGGACATATAATCTTCATCCTCTTGTTTTTTATAAGCAAATTGTGGTAAAATAAAGATTGTAGCGACGAACTATGTTCGCTTGTCAGCGAATAGCAAACTTATAAGGAGCGACCCACGTTCTTTTTTCAAAAAACTCAATTAACATATTAGGAGAACCATTATGATAACTGTTCAAGATATTTATCAAAAAATAAATGAAATGAGTCCATTTTCGCTTGCTATGGGATTTGATAATTGTGGCTTATTGGTCGGTACACCGAATCAAACCGTATCACAATGTATCATCGCTTTGGATATTACCAACGAAGTAATTGACTTGGCAATTGCAAAGAAAGCAGATTTGATTATTACACATCATCCTATTATCTTCCATGCGATGAAAACAGTTACGAGTAATGAACGTGTTTTCAAGTTAATTCAAAATAACATCAGCGTTATTAGTGCACACACAAACTTAGATATTGCTCAAGACGGTGTGAATGATATTTTAGCAAAGCGCCTGTCTTTGCAAGATGTAAGGGTATTAGAGAATTGCGATGGAGTGGTTCGTATGGGCAACTTACAACATCCTATGAGTGGAACTGAATTTGCAAGAGAAGTTAAGGAAAAGCTGAAAGCAAAGTTTGTGCAAGTAGTTAACGGAAGCAAAGAAGTGAAAAGCGTAGCAGTTTGTGGAGGTTCAGGCGATGATTATTTGCAATCTGTGATAGATGCGAATATTGATGTATTGGTAACAGGTGAAGTAGACCATGATGTTGTGATTGACGCAATTAACAACGATATTACCCTAATTTGTGCAGGCCATCATTACACAGAAGCTCCTGTATTATATATGTTAGAAAATCTAATGAAAACTCATTTTTCATCTATTTCTATTTGCTTGTATGATGATTTAAAAATGGAAGTGATATAGTACAAATTATACTTATGTCAATTGATTTGGATTATAATATCATTAAACCGAATAATTATGTAAAGTACCCATTATTGTTACAATTCACAATAATGGGTACTTTACATATATATTTCTTTGTTGTATATAAACAATAATGATAATAAAATAACACACTTATATAGCGGTCTTATCTAAATAAACAATTAGAATAGGTATATGGAATATACATATTCGATAACATTGACAATTATTTATCAATGCACTATAATTGTGAAAAAAGTTAACACAGCTAACTTAAAAAAGGAGAGTTTTGAATGGCAAGAACAAAGTTAATGCGTGCACCACTTAAATATGTACAAGGTGAGGATTCTTTACTTCAATTTTATTCCGAAACCAAAGATTTAGGCAATAAATTTTTATTTATTTGCTCAAACAGTGGATATAAAAGCTGTTTCGATAAAATAGAGAAAAGTTTTGAAAATTCGAATGCATTTCGTCAATATGAAGTTTTCGGAGGAATAAGCTCCGTTGGAGAAATCGAGAAGATGCGTTCAATCGTTAAAGAAAAGAATATTGATGTTGTTGTAGGTATAGGCGGCGGTTCAGCAATTGATACTGCCAAAGCTACTGCATTCTACGAGAAAGTACCTGTTACTATTGTACCAACAGTATCTGCTACAGATGCTCCATGTACAGGCCTTTCTGTTATTTATAATGATGATGGAACTTTTAACAGCTATTTATTCTATCCAAGAAATCCTGAGGCGGTAATTGTTGATACAAGAGTGATTGCAAACGCTCCCGCTAAATTTTTAGTTGCAGGTATGGGAGATGCTTTGGGTACTTATTTTGAAGCACGTGCGTGTGTTAAAACAGATGCTCCAAGCCTTGAAAACGGCGGTGTTTCACGTTCAGCAATGGCATTATGCAAATTGTGCTACGAAACCTTATTGGAATACGGTGCTCAAGCAAAAATGGCTTGTGAACAAAAACTGTTAACTCCTGCTTTAGAAGCAATTATTGAAGCAAACACTTATTTAAGCGGCGTTGGTGCTGATAATGGTGGACTTGCTGTTGCACACTCCGTATATAACGGCTTTACAGCATTAGAAGAATGTGAAAAAACGATGCATGGTTGTTTAGTAGCATTCGGTACGATAGCACAATTGATTTTAGAAGCAGCTCCAAAAAATG
This sequence comes from Paludicola sp. MB14-C6, assembly GCF_030908625.1. Lineage (GTDB taxonomy): Bacteria > Bacillota > Clostridia > Oscillospirales > Ruminococcaceae > Paludihabitans. The sequence goes on from NZ_CP133133.1 coordinate 2,906,159, forward strand.
AAGTAAAAGAAGTTATGAATTTCTGTTATTCTGTTGGACTTCCTCTTACATTAGAAGAAGTTGGTGTGACAGATTCTAAGAGAGTTATGATTGCCGCTGAAAAAGCATGTGTAGAAGGTGAAACCATTCATAATATGCCTGGTGATGTTACCCCAGAACAACTTTACAATGCTTTATTAACAGCAGACGCTTTAGGCAGAGATTATTTAAAAGCTAATAAGTAATTTTTTGATACATTTTTACCGAAGCTTAATAAGCAAAAAGCAACCAAAAAACGAGTCTTTTGTATTTCAAAAGGCTCGTTTTTGGTATAATTATATATGATTAAGTGGTGAATGCCAATTGTATTCAATGGTTGGTTCATTTATCAGTATGGATTTGCCATGCAATGCGTTTTGACTACGCTTTAAGTAACATAAGAATAATATATCCACTAACAATCCTGCTATAATAAATACTAAAGTTTGTAAGGAAATCAGTGGAGCATAGAACCATGAAGAGATAATAATTATAATCATTATTATGTTAATTCCAAGCAACCAATGATATGCAGTACGACCATCCTCTTGAACTTGTAAATTTTCTATAAGCTTTGCAATTTCAATAATGCCGTAAATTAAGTGGTAGTAGAGACATATGCTGAGGGTAAGACCAATTAAGGCGGGGATACCGGCAAAATTAGACATTACTTCATTAACCTTGTAAAAGTCAAACAGGCTAAGCAAAAACAGAATGCGTGCAATAAAAGTAGCAATAATAAAATGTTGATGATAGTGGCTTAACTTTGTTAATCCGATTATTATCAACACATATCCTATAAAATTAGGTAAGATATCGTATCCGCTAATACGAATATCCACAAAAATAAGGCAATAACCCCAAAATATAAAATCTAAGCCATTTACATTAAGCTGGCATTGCTGTGATTCATCCATTCCTCACCATCTCCCAATGAAATTATAGCCCGACTTTTCAATGACCGATAGCTTTGCTTAAGAGTAATGAAATATAATATTTGAGTTATATATACGATTACTAACAATAATGTTGCGAAAAAGTATAATTGATTGGAGTTAATCCAGTATAAAATGAGCGAAACAGCTTCTATTATCGTTAAAACGGAAAAAAAGCGGAAGGATACTTTAGCATCGTGAGAAACGCCTCTATTGTTTACCATGTTTCCAAGTTCAGCGATGCCTTTCCATATAAAATAGTAAATTGCAATATTAACTGCAAAACGAATAAGGATAACAATGAAATAGTACAGAGGTAACTCACCAATATCGACTTGAGGCTGGTTAATTCTTGCAGCGCTTAACACCATATTTAAGATTGTGAATGATATTGTCTTTTGAAAATGATTGCTGTAATGTGTTAATTCTGTAAGTCCAATTAAGATGATAATATTGCTTATAAATCCAACAATTATTGCAGGACCGTTATAGAAAAAACTAATTATTAACAACAGGTTTCCCAGTAAAACAATCTTCAATCCTTTTAAATCAAGACTTACATTATTTAATTCTGACATTTGTTGTCATCTCCCAGTTGCTTTTTTATTTCTTCGATGTTACATAAAATGCTTGCTAATTCCCATTCCAGATCATTGAGAATGCTTTTTACAATGCCGCATAATGTGATGCAAAAGAGAAATCCAAAGAAACAAACTTGTTTACAATAAGATAGTACGATGTAGAATTGATGGCTGATTTTTTCTGGATAACCAAGGCATATTAAAATAATAATGAATCCAATAATAAAAATACCACTTAAAATCAACAATAAATGAAACCATTTATTTGTTCTTTCCACAAGATGTCATCTCCTATGAATTTATTTCAAAATGATGGAGCTTGCGTTGTCAGTAAGAAATTTGCTTGGTAATTGTTCAACCGGAACATTATTATTTCTTAAAATGGTAAGAAGAATACGCAATCCGTCGCAGCCTTCAAAGATATGAAATACTTTTTTGTTGGTGTGTAAACAAACACATTCATATCGATAACTTGTGTTAATAATATCTCCGTATGCAAGGTTATAGGTTCGATAAAAAAACGTGCGAATTGTTAGATGAGAATCATTGATGGTCACTTTACTTGCAAAATACCAATTCATTAATGCAAGACCACTGGTGAAACCAATGATATACAAAAAGATGATGAGTATTGTCCAGCCTTTATAATCAATATATTGGTCAGAAATAAAATCAATAAGCGGAAGGTAAATTAAAGCTTCAATTAAAATTAACCCAAGAACGAAAAACAATAAGGGAACATGAATGATATTTGCATTTTTCGAGCGACGCAGTTTGCTGATGAAAAAAACGGTAACGGAAACTACACATGCAATAGCAATAAATATTAGAACAATACCAAATCTATGCACAAAATCAGCCTTTCTATAATTAAATTTGACATTTTTGAAATACAACAGATATAATTCCTAATATAACAAATAAGCTTAAAAGAAAAATAGATGCTTGCGCTAAACCGGATAATGCAAAAGGTCCGGATTTCGTTACGGGATGGGTAGTAAAAGGTGAGAATTTTTTGAATGAATCTGATTTTTCCATTGTTTCGTATTTTTGGCGTTCTTCTTTTTCCTTAAGCTCTTCCGGCGTCAAGGCATTTTGATATTTTTTCATAATGTGCCCTCCATATGTAATTTATGTAATTTGTTTAATGATAACATTTATTTACGCTTAATTAGAAGATAAAAAGGTAATAGCCCTTTCTAGTGAAGTAAGAATATTTTCATCAGTAATTTCTTGCTTGCTATTGCGATAGTCGAACATTGTTGAGAAAGCGTGAACATCGTTTTTTAAATTTACTAAATAGTTTTTAGTGACTTCGGAAATATCGTTCATAAATGGGATGATTTCCTTTTTATTTAATAAGATTGATGCTTTTTCAACGAGCAAATCATAATGAGAAAAGCAAAAGAAGGGTTGTTCTTTAAATAGTTTACGAAAATCTGAATCAACGGTATATAATTTGATTGTATTATTGATAATATTGTTTAATGCTTCATTGATTTCATTACAAACAAAGCAGGTTTTTGCAGGTGAAGGTAGACTTTTCTTGGTTCTTGGCTGATTCGTTACATGCTTTTTCTCTAATTCGTCTAAATGTGTTTCAAGCATTAGGGCTAGTGGCAACTTTTTCTGCCTTGAAAACATTTTTTTTAAATGGTCAGAACAAAATCCATAATAATTTGTTTGTTGGCGAATATCGGGCTGCATCATAGCATCACCGAGAATATAGCAAAGACAGCGTTCTTCCAACATTTTTTGTAAGTTGCAAATAGGACAGCCACATTTTGGCTCGAAAACATCCTGAATTGGTATTGTATAAATGGATTGAATCATAGTTGACGAACCTCCGGTAATATGGTATGCTTTATAATTAAAATAAAAGCAAAGGAGTATAATGTGAAAATTGCTACAAACGAAAATAACCTTCATTTATCCATATCGCAAGATGATTTGCATATTGTAAACACTCTGGATTGCGGTCAATGTTTTCGTTGGAGAAAACAAGAGGATAATAAAATGACAGGAGTTGTTTTTGACAGAGTTTTAACTTTGAAGCAAACGGATGACGAAGTAATTTTTTATAATACAACGATCAAAGAGTTTAATGATATTTGGAAAGCTTATTTTGATTTAGATACGGATTATCAATCGATAAAAAAGCGATTAATGTGTGATCAACCATTAAAGGCATCTATTGAATATGCTAAGGGCCTTCGTATCTTAAAACAAGATTCATTTGAAGCACTTTGTTCTTTTATCATATCGCAAAATAATAATATTCCAAGAATTAAATCTACAATAGAAAAGTTGTGTGAACGCTATGGAAATCAGCTATCAGAAACAGTTTATGCGTTTCCAACAGCGTCCGTATTGTCACAACTGGAAAAGAAAGATTTACAAGGGCTTTCTTTAGGCTATCGAGATGAATATTTATTAGATTGTGCTAAGAAAGTACAGTCAGGTCAAATCAAATTAGAACAAGTGGGCTCTTTGCCAATTGATGAGGCTAGAGCAGAGTTGCGAACGATAAAGGGTGTCGGCCCTAAAGTAGCAGAATGTGCGTTGCTGTTTGGCTTTTATAAAGTAGAAGCATTTCCGATTGATACATGGATTAAAAAAGTACTATCCTATTATTATACCGACGGTTTTCCAAAAGAATTCAGCGAAATAGCGGGAATTGCACAGCAATATCTTTTTCATTATATACGAACAAGCCCTCAAGCCCCTAAAATAGGGTAATTTATACATAATAATTGTTGCTTTATTATAACAAAAATAAACACAATTGTCAAACTTAAGATGTAAATATATGGATTTTACATAATATCTCCCTCGCAATGTGGGGGATTTTCTTTTTGGCAGTCTATTTCATCTTTTTTTATAACCTTTTTGTGATAGATATATCCAGCTAATATTGAGGTAATTGGGATAGTGAAAAGAATGCCTAAACTGCCAACAAGTGATTGTAATATTTCAACAACTATCATTTCACGATTAAATAATGATAGAAGTGAGCCGGTATTTGCAGTTAGAAGAAGAACGATAGCCAGTGAACTACCAATATAAGCTAGAATTAATGTGTTCGCCATAGTTCCCATAATATCTCTGCCAATGGCAAAGCCGGATTTTACAAGCGAATGGAAAGAGCGATCTTGAACTTTTTCGTTTAATTCAAATAAAGCTGAAGCAATTGACATAGATACGTCCATTGTAGCACCTAATGCACCAATTAAAATTGCCGCATAAATGATTGCTCTTAAATCTATCGGGTTTTCCTCATTGAGCAACAATAAGAACATGGCTTCTTGGTCAACTGCACCTGTAAGAAGCATGATTTTACTCATAAATAACGTTAATAAACCAGTAACAGCAACACCACCAACACACCCAATTCCGGCAACGAGAGATTTCTTATTTGCTCCATTCACAATAAGCAATGTCATAATAATAATAAAAATGCAAATAATATTTGCTAAGGTATAAATATTATAGCCCGTTAAAATAGCAGGAATAAATACAGCAAAGATAGAAAGACAAGTAAATGCAAGTGAAATAATTGTATTAACACCTTTAATTTTACCAAATAGCAAAACAAGTACAAAAAATGCAATGCAAAGCCAAATAAGTGCATTACTTCGATGATAATCTTCAAAAACCCATTCCATGCTTTCGTTATTATTTAAGCTTAAATAAGATAAAATAATGTTATCGCCTTCCTCTACGTCTTTGGGGTTTGTGGCCATCATTCCGTCTATTGTTTGTATGGCAGATATTGTTTGACCTTTATTTTTACCGCTTTTTAATATCGCATTAAAGTGTATGGTTTTATCCACATTGGTTACACCTTCACCAATGGAATACTCATCTAAAGTAACATCAGTGATTTTGGTTATCTTTGCGGTATGTGTTTCAATCTTTTGGACTTTTGCACGGTACTTTGAAGTGTCGCAAAAACGATTTCCAATTACTATAAAAGCAATCGAAAAGGCAATTGTAATGCAATATATAATAATATCTTTGAGTTTACTTTTCATTGTATGTTTGTTCCTACTCTTTCTTTGTTTTATTGTTAGTATAACATAGGTTAGGATTATTATTGAAGAATAGCAATAAAAAAAGTGAAATTGTTTGCTTTTTTAAAGGGTTTATATTATAATAAAATAGTTGACAAAACTATAACAATTAGTTTTGCTAAAGTAAAGTGAATCTTAGGAGGATATGCAATTATGCTAGTATCAGCAAAAGAAATGTTACAAAAAGCTGCAGCAGGTAAATATGCAGTAGGTCAATTTAATATTAATAACCTTGAATGGACAAAAGCAGTTTTATTGACAGCACAAGAAAACAATTCACCAGTAATTTTAGGTGTTTCTGAAGGTGCTGGAAAATATATGGGCGGCTACAAAACTATCGTTGGTATGGTAAACGGTATGTTAGAAGAACTAAACATTACTGTTCCTGTAGCTCTACATTTAGATCACGGCAGCTACGAAGGCGCATTAAAAACAATCGAAGCTGGTTTCTCTTCTGTAATGTTTGATGGTTCTCATTACCCAATCGAAGAAAACATTACAAAAACTAAAGAATTAGTTAGAATCTGTGCAGAAAAGGGCTTATCATTAGAAGCTGAAGTTGGCTCTATCGGCGGCGAAGAAGATGGCGTTGTTGGTGCTGGTGAATGTGCTGATCCTAATGAATGTAAAATGATTGCTGATCTTGGCGTAACAATGCTTGCTGCTGGTATCGGTAATATTCATGGTAAATACCCTGCAAACTGGGCTGGTTTAAGCTTTGAAACCCTTGAAGCTGTTCAAGCAAAAACTGTAGGTATGCCTTTAGTTCTTCATGGTGGTACAGGTATCCCTGAAGATATGATTAAAAAAGCAATTTCTTTAGGCGTTGCAAAAATCAATGTAAATACTGAGTGCCAACTTTCTTTTGCTGCGGCTACTCGTAAATACATCGAAGAAGGTAAAGACCTAAGTGGTAAAGGCTTTGACCCAAGAAAACTTCTAGGTCCTGGTTTTGAAGCTATTAAAGCAACAGTAAAAGAAAAAATGGAACTTTTCGGTTCTGTAAACAAAGCATAGTTTTCACTAATATGTGCAATAAAGGCTGGTAGCGTTATCGCTACCAGCCTTTTGAGTGTGGTTGTAAGATTATTCTTGTATAGATGGACCTTCAATATTTTCAACATGTCGTTCGAGGGCTACATTTACCTTTTCAAGAAACTCTTCCTCTATCAAAGCAATACTTTCAATATGTATTTTACTATTTTCTACAAAAAGAGTATAAGAATCAGTATTGTTTTGTATCGATTTTATTTCATCGAAGGTGTAAGTGCTTGCTTTTCCCCAAAAAGTGGTGCTTGTAAAACTATTTTCGGAAATTAAAACAACTTTTTGGTTTGTTTGACATAGCAAAGCAGCTATACCTAAAATCATAATGAGTAACGAAACACAAAGCCATATTAGATTATAATTATAGCTTGCAAATATATTGCTGATTGCACCAGCAATATTTATTACAATACCAAAAATGGCTAAAGAAAGTGGAAGATGAACAACTGTTTTAAAATTGTTGTCTTTGTTTATGATTTTTCTAATAAAGTATAACAAGATTGCTGCGTCAATGGTAGCTATTATTATTGAAAATATAAGCATAATTTTCTCCTAACAGTTAATTGATTTGTATTGTAAATAGTAACATAAAATTATACATAATTAAACAATACTTTATTAATACATAAAATCAAGCTTAAAAAATTTAAAGGGTATCGTCATTATACGACGATACCCTCAACATATTTTATTCTAAAACCACATGTGTTCGATAAATATTTTTAATCCAATTAGAATTAAAATAGTACCTCCAAATAGCTCCGCTTTCGAATTTAGTTTTGTGCCTATTTTTTTCCCAATATAAACGGCAACAACACTGAATGCAAAAGTGGTAATAGCGATAATTGAAACTGCAAAATATATATTTACATTCCTTATTGCAGCGAAGGTAATGCCAACTGTTAATGCATCAATACTTGTGGCAATTGCTTGCACGAATAAAAGCTTTAAAGTGAAATTAGTAGAACAACTGTCATCGTCACTACCTTTTAATGCATCATAAATCATTTTGCCACCGATGAATACCAATAAAACTAAAGCAATCCAATGGTCGAAAGCTGAAATTTGCTCAGAAAAAACAGAACCTGCATAATATCCAATTAACGGCATCAGTCCTTGGAATAAACCAAACGCAAGCCCAATCGTTAATGCACGTTTTAATCTTGTGTTTTGGAAACACATTCCGTTTGACATGGAAACACATGCTGCATCCATGGAAAGTCCAATGCCGATTAATAAAATTTCAATGAAACTCATTTTGTCATCCAATCCTTAAATAATAAAATAAACGAAAATTTAATTGGGTTATACTTAAATACGTGTATCAAGCAACTCAGAGTATTTTTCTCTGAATTCGTCAAAAGTATCGGTATCTAAAGCATGACGAATTTTCTCCATTAGTGTGTTATAGAAATAAAGATTGTGCATAACAGCTAAACGCATACCGAGCATTTCGTTTGCTTTAAATAAATGACGAAGATAAGCACGGGAGTATTTTTGGCAAGTTGGGCAATCACATTCTTCATCAATTGGCAATTCATCTTCTTGATATTTTGCATTAAAGATATTGCGAATACCGGTCCATGTATTTAAATGGCCATGGCGTGCATTTCTGCTAGGCATAACACAATCAAAAATATCTACTCCACAAGCAACAGATTCAATAATATTGGATGGAGTTCCAACACCCATTAAATAGCGAATTTTATCTGTCGGCATATATGGTTCAACTACTTCAATAATATGATACATTTCTTCTTTTGTTTCACCAACAGCCAAACCACCAATTGCATATCCATCTAAATCAAGCTTTGCAATTTGTTTCATGTGGTCAATTCGGAGGTCATCAAAAGTACAACCTTGGTTAATACCAAATAACAATTGATTTTTATTTAATGTTTCAGGTAAAGAATTTAATCTTGCCATTTCCGCTTTACAGCGTTCAAGCCAACGAGTAGTACGCTCACATGAAGCTTTTGCATACTCGTATTTTGCAGGGTTTTCTACACATTCATCGAATGCCATAGCAATTGTGGAAGCTAGGTTTGATTGAATTTGCATACTGATTTCGGGACTCATAAAAATCTTTTTGCCATCAACGTGAGAGTTGAATGTAACGCCTTCCTCTGAAATTGTACGCAATTTAGAGAGAGAAAATACTTGAAATCCACCACTATCTGTTAAAATAGGGCGTTCCCAACCCATAAATTGATGAAGACCACCCATTTTACGAACAATTTTGTCGCCTGGGCGAACATGCAGGTGATAAGTATTACATAATTCTACTTGACATTTTAAATCTACCAAATCGTGTGAGGAAATTCCTCCTTTGATTGCGGCAGATGTACCTACATTCATAAATGCAGGTGTTTGTACTGTTCCATGAACAGTTTTAAATTCACCACGTCTTGCGGTTCCTTGTGTTTTTATTAATCGATACATTTATTTTACCTTTCTAAATAAAATTTCATATAACTGTTTTATCGTTTATTGTGTAAAGAATTCATGTGCATACACAGTAGCAAACGAATTGACAATTTCTACATTCTGCAATTGAGTTTAAACAATTAACATTGCATCGCCAAAGCTAAAGAAACGATATTTTTCATCAACAGCAACCTTATAAGCATTCATAGTATTATCATATCCACAAAATGCGCTGACTAGCATGATTAGTGTGCTTTCCGGTAGATGAAAGTTGGTAATCAAGCCATCAATAATTTTGAATGGATAGCCGGGATAGATAAAGATATCGGTATATCCATCACAAGCTTTCATCTCACCTTGAAATGTTGCAATGCTTTCCAACGTTCTGCAACTGGTTGTTCCAACTGCAAAAACACGACCACCATTTTTTTTAGTTTCTTTAATTTTGTTTGCAGTTTCTTCATTCATCATATAATGCTCAGAATGCATTTTATGGTTGGTTACATCATCTACTTTTACAGGACGAAATGTTCCTAAACCAACGTGCAGCGTAACTTCGGCAATATCAATACCTTTGTCCTTGATTTTTTGGAGTAATTCTTTCGTAAAATGTAAACCCGCAGTTGGTGCAGCAGCAGAACCTATGTCTTTTGAATATACAGTTTGATAACGCTCTTTATCGTTTAGCTTTTCTGTAATATAAGGAGGCAATGGCATTTGGCCGATTTCATCTAAAACAGCATAGATATTACCTTCACATTGAAATTCAATAATACGGTTGCCATCTTCTTGCACTTCTTTTATCGTACCAATCAGTTTACCGTCTCCAAAAGAAATTACAGCACCCACTTTTGCTTTTTTGCCCGGTTTTACGAGGGTTTCCCATTGATTATTTCCTTTTTGTTCTAATAGCAGTAGTTCTATGTTTGCATCTGTATCGGTTCGCTTGCCGTAAAGACGAGCAGGTAATACTCTTGAGTTATTGATAACAAGTAAGTCACCTTTTTGTAAGTAATCAATCACATCATAGAAATGTTTGTGTTCAATATCACCGTTTTGTCTATCTAAAACCATCAGTCTTGAGCTGTCACGTGGCTCTAAAGGCGTTTGCGCAATTAGCTCTTCGGGTAAATCGTAGTAAAAATCGCTTGTTTTCATAGTTTAACCATCCTTTTTAAATGTTTGAAAAATCAATTTCAAACCAATCCCATTCTTTCTTTATTATTTTATATTGAAATCAAAGATTATTATATAATTAAATTCACCATATGAGTGACAAATATTTCCCGTAAGCATATTGAATTTATACAAAGATTGATTTTGTGTAGGAAAGTAATTGACACATTCTTTCGTAGGTGGTAATATAATGTTATTGTATCAGCAATAATCGGATAGAGGTTGCGGACTTTAATAGTAGATATATGGGAGATTGCCAAAATCGTGAATCATATATCAAAAGGGGGGTTCGCCGAAGGAAGTCGTTGGCAGCGATTATCCTGATTTTGCAGTGAATAACTGTAAGATTGTCATCATACTTATGATGGAGAGCTATCGACTTATTCTACAAGTTTTTTGTAAATTAGTCAACGTTTCTATTATAATATAAGATGAGCCGGTTTTCAACCGGTTTTTTTTATACATATTTACGTTTAAGCAACCTTGATTATTTTTGAAAAAGCTTTGGATTACAGAGCTTGCATAGTATCAAAAGACATGAAACGCAAATTCGTATTAGCCACTAGATGATTATCGGTTTTTTTATAGTGTATAATAATATTTAATTCTTATTATTTAACATTATAAAAAGAGCGAAGCAATAATATAATTTAACGGAGGTATTATCACAATGAAAGATTTTAAAGTAGGAATTATTGGAGCTACCGGCATGGTAGGTCAACGTTTTGCAATTTTATTAGAAAACCATCCTTGGTTTCGTGTAACAACATTAGCGGCATCATCTCGTTCCGCTGGTAAAACTTACGCAGAAGCTGTAGAAAATCGTTGGGCTATGCCAAAACCAATGCCGGAAAAAATGAAAGACATTGTTATTTTAGATGCAACAGCAGATATTGAAAAAATCGCAAGTGAAGTGGATTTTGTATTTTGTGCAGTAGATATGCCAAAAGAGGAAATTAAGAAATTAGAAGAAGCATATGCAAAAGCAGAATGTCCGGTTGTATCCAATAACTCTGCAAATCGTTTTACGCCTGATGTGCCAATGATTGTTCCTGAAATTAACGCAGATCATGCAGAAATTATTGAAGCACAAAGAGCACGTTTAGGAACAAAAAGAGGATTTATTTCTGTTAAATCAAACTGTTCTCTACAAAGCTATGTGCCAGCATTACATCCATTGATGGAAGAATTCGGCGTTAAAAATGTATTAGCATGTACGTATCAAGCAATTTCCGGTGCAGGCAAAACATTTGATACATGGCCTGAAATGGTGGATAATGTAATTCCGTTTATCGGCGGAGAAGAAGAAAAAAGTGAGAAGGAACCTTTGAAAATTTGGGGCAAAATCGAAAACGGTGCCATTGTTCCTGCAACTGCTCCGGCAATTACAACGCAATGTTTACGCGTAGCTTGTACTGATGGACATATGGCAGCTGTATTTGTATCTTTCGATAAAAAGCCAACGATTGAGCAAATTAAAGAAAAATGGGCTGCATTTAAAGGTGAGCCACAAGAATTAAACTTACCTTCAGCTCCAAAACAATTTTTACATTATTTCGAAGAAGATAATCGTCCGCAAACAAAACTAGACCGTGATATGGAAGACGGAATGGCTGTTTCTATTGGCAGACTAAGAGAAGATAGCCAATATGATTATAAATTTGTTTGTCTTTCTCATAACACAGTAAGAGGCGCAGCAGGTGGTGCAGTGTTAATGGCGGAACTATTGGCTGCAAAAGGTTATATGGACTAATTCGAATGGAATTACTACAATGATAGCCGTTCATATTTAAGGAGATGACCTAGATGAAAAAGACAATTTTCACAGGCGCAGGCGTTGCAATTATTACACCAATGTTTGAAGATGGAACAATTAACTATGATAAATTAGGTGAGTTAATCGATTTTCAAATAGAAAATCATACAGATAGTATCATTGTTTGCGGAACTACTGGCGAATCTGCAACAATGACAGACCAAGAGCATATTGATGCGATTGCATATACTGTAAAACACGTTAATGGTAGAATTCCGGTTATTGCAGGTGCGGGTAGTAATGATACAAAATACGCAGTAGAACTTTCTAAAGAAGCAAAGTCACTTGGCGCTGATGCGTTGTTGCATGTTACGCCATATTATAATAAAACATCTCAACGTGGGCTAATCAAACATTTCACAGATATTGCCGATGCAACTGATTTGCCGATTATTTTATATAATGTACCAAGTAGAACGGGAACAAATATTGCAGTTGATACTTACAAAGTGTTATCAGCTCATCAAAATATTGTTGCAGCTAAAGAAGCAAGTGGCGATATTAGCGCAATAGCAAAGATAAAAGCTGCATGTGGCAATGATTTAGCAATCTACTCTGGTAATGACGATCAAATTGTACCGATTTTATCTCTTGGTGGTATTGGCGTAATTTCTGTTTTATCAAATGCGCTACCAAAGCAAACTCATGATATTTGTGAGTTGTATTTTAAAGGTGATGTGAAAGCAAGTGCAAAATTGCAACTAGACTTGTTAGAGTTTATTAATGCATTGTTTATGGATGTGAATCCTATACCGGTAAAAGAAGCAATGAATTTAATGGGGCTTCAAGTTGGTGAATGCAGAATGCCACTTTTAAAGATGACGCAACAGCAAATTCAAAAATTATCAGATGTTATGAAAAAAATAAACTTAATTTAATATTACACCATATGAAATCTGCACACTTCAACTATAAATCGGTTGTACGTTGTGCAGATTTGTGTTATACTAAAATTATGTATACGTGAGTGATATTTTAAGGACATTTGAAAATTTGAATTGCACTTTTTGTAATAATAATGTGATTAAAATGTTGATTCTAAATTGAGATTAAATTCTAATAAAAATAAAGGATGTATGGGGAATGACTAGAATACTTTTAAGTGGTGCAAACGGTCGAATGGGACATGTTATTGAAAATTGTTCCCACAATTTCGAAAACACAAAAATTGTAAGTGGAGTAGATTTAAACAATAAAGAATATGCACTTTTCCCAATACATAAGTCTATTACTGAATGTAGGGAAAAAGCAGATGTAATTATTGATTTTTCTCATCCATCTTGCTTGAATGATTTATTAACATATGCAATTAGCAATAACCTTCCATTGGTTGCGGCAACTACCGGATATAACGAAGATCAAATTGCCCTAATCAAACAAGCATCCAATAAAATTCCCGTTTTTTTTACTTTCAATATGTCACTTGGCGTTAATTTGCTAATTGACCTAGCAAAAAAAGCAACAGCCGTATTGGGAGATCAATTTGACATTGAAATTATCGAAAAACATCATAATCAAAAAATTGATGCACCAAGCGGAACGGCTATTATGTTGGCAAATGCAATTAACCAAACTGCACAAGAAAGATATCAATATGAGTTTGACCGTCATTCTAAACGCCAAAAGCGTCAAAAAAATGAAATTGGTATTCATGCGGTTCGTGGCGGAACAATTGTTGGTGAACATGAAGTGATTTTTGCAGGTCGTGATGAAATTGTAACATTAACTCATCAAGCAATGTCAAAAGACATTTTTGCAGTAGGTGCACTAAAAGCTGCACAATTCTTAAAAGACCAAAAACCGGGGCTTTATAGCATGAGCGACTTGCTATAATCTAATAAAAATAACATATTCAGTAAGGTGGGTAAAAATATGCGTTTTAAGAAAAGTAAAATGAAGCTCACATCAACATATGTTGTTAGTATTGCAATTTTAATTATTGCAATCATACTAACGATTGTCTTAGCAATTGTTAAAGCGATAGGAAAAGATACGGTTAAGCCGGTTGACCAACCAATTTCAAGTCAGGTGGTTTCGTCTCAACAGCAAAAGCCACCAACACCGGCTCCTGCAACGGTAAGACTATTGGGTGTAGGTGATAATTTGATTCATGAAGGAATCTATAATCAAGCACATAAAAGAGCAGGTGGTGTTGGCTACGACTTTACATATGCGTATCAAGAAATGCAAGATATTATTAGTCAGGCAGATATTGCTTCAATCAATCAAGAGACAATGTTAGCATCTATTTTTGCTCCATCTTCTTATCCGATGTTTAATTCACCCCAAGAGCTCGGTAAACATATGTTAAAGCTTGGCTTTGACGTATTTAATCAAGCGAATAATCATAGTATTGATAAAGGGGCAAAAGGTATTATTTCTACTCTTGATTTTTGGGAAACTCAGCAAGCTGCAAAAGTAGTTGGTGTATATCGTAATCAACAAGATGCAGATCATATTCGTACTGTGGAACGCAATGGAGTTGTATTCAGCTTTTTAGGTATGACAGAGCTTACAAATGGTTTGAACTTACCTAAGGATACTGATATTGTTCTTGAAAGAACAATGGATGAAGAAAGAATTCAACAACAAATAAAAAAAGCCAAAACCATTTCGGATGTGGTTGTTGTAAATGCACATTGGGGCGTTGAATATACAAATGTTCCTAATGAGACTCAAAAAGCATTGGCAAAAAAAATGATAACATGGGGAGCAGATATTATATTAGGCCATCATCCTCATGTCATTCAACCTGTTGAATATGTGGAACGTCCCGATGGAAGTAAGGGCGTTGTGTGTTATTCTCTTGGAAATTTCATTTCAGCTCAAGAGTATGGGCCAAGAATGATTGGCGGTATGCTGGATGTTACTGTTGAAAAGAATTTTGAAACCAAAAAAATCGAGTTGAAACAAGTTCATTTCCTACCTGTGGTAACACATTATGGCGCAAATTATACTAATATAAAAGTC
Organism: Paludicola sp. MB14-C6; assembly: GCF_030908625.1. Taxonomy (GTDB): domain Bacteria; phylum Bacillota; class Clostridia; order Oscillospirales; family Ruminococcaceae; genus Paludihabitans. The sequence goes on from NZ_CP133133.1 coordinate 2,921,202, forward strand.
TACCCACTTTCTAAATATACAAAAGAGCTTGCATCTTCACATGGAGTACGAACAAGAACAAAAGAATTTAATTATGATTATATTGAACAACTCGTTAAAAAAGTAATTAACTCTCAGTTTTTAACTTCTGATTATCAATAGAAATGAAAATTTGCTCGTTTCATTCTAGTTAAAGTAAAACTAACAGCTTTATTTACAATGCACATAAAGAGTGAACATCACAGGAAGGAACGGATATTTTATGAAAGTAATCAGCCAAGTAAGTATGACTGAAAATGTAGCAGTGGTCACTTTAGAAAATGCCCCAGCAAACATTCAGTTTTTGTCACATATTTTTGACGTAACTGCTAAAGCGGGAATTAACGTTGATATGATTTCTCAAACTGCGCCAAAGGGCACACACAATACAATTTCTTTTACTGTAATTGATACAAAAGTACCTGATTTATTGAAGGTAGTAAATCAATTGCATTTAGAAGTTCATGATATAAAACCATTAGTGTCAGTTGGAAATGTTAAAATCTGCTTATTTGGTGAAGAAATGCCGAGTAAGGTGGGGGTTGCTTCTGATGTATTTAATCGATTAAATGAAGAAAAAATCGATATTTTATTAATTACAACATCAGATGTTGATATTTCTATTGTAGTACAAAGCGCAGATAGTGAACGTGCTTATACTATTTTAAAAGCTGCTTACGAGGGATAAAGCATAGTATGATGCATATAATGAAAACAAGTTAAAAGCCATTTATTTTATATCGAGTTTTAGCTGAATCAATTTATCTAGCATGATAATACTCTGTAGATATGGGTGGGTTAAAAGATGAAAAGGGTTTGTAGTTTTGTTTTTGTTATTTTAGCAATTTTCTCATTGGACTCTTGCAAGCATAACCCAAAACCGAATAGTTCATCGCAAACCTCTTCTTATATGTCTTCATCTGAAGCTTCTGCTTCAAGTCAAGAAGTCGTTACACATGACGTTGATTCCGACGCAAAGGCTGCCTTTTCCCTACAAGGAGCCATGCTTTCCCAAATTGCTGGAATTCGCACAAGTGAAAACACAAAAACGACTGATCGCTATGTTGTTGTAACAAAAGATGATTTGTATGGTTTAGTAGATTACAACGGGGATATTGTACTACCAATTAAGTATAAAGACATTCATCTTTGTTATGAAGGAATTATAGCAGACGGCAAAGTTATGTCCAATGACTTAAAATCTTCAAAGGAACATTTAGGTCATGGTGTAGAGCATCCGATTTTTGTCTGGGACACCGTAACAAATAAACCATATAACACTTATATTGATGTAGCACCGATTAGCCAAGAGATGATATCTTCAATTCCAGTCCCTGTTCAAAGTGTTACAATAGAATCCAATTTCAAAGAAGATTATACTGAATATAGCGTAACTTCTTATCGTGGATTATATGGATTTATGACAAAGGGTAAGTTAATTACTCCGTTAGTTTATGAATGCGTTCATCCGTTTTCAGATGGCTTAGCTGCTGTAAAAAAAGATGGGGTATGGGGTTATATTAATGAAACGGGTAAGGTAGTGATTCCTTGCCAATTTAGCGATTTGTTTGAGGCAAATATACGTTTTGGCTCAAACTATTACGAAAAAGAAATTCTATATAATTTTTCAAGTGGGTATGCAGCAATCACAAAAGGCGGTAAATGGGGTTATATTGATAAAACTGGCAAAGAAATAACTCCATTTATCTATACCAGAGCAATAATGCCATATCAAGGAAAAGCTTGGGTGTATAATGCAAATGGGAACTGGATTGTTATTGATTTAAACGAACAATTATAATTGTAAAATAAATATTGACAATTATAGCTATGTATGATAAAATAATAAAGCCGCATGTGTAGGGTTTTTTAAGTCAAGCTTTTAGCTTGCCCCGTGAACAGCGAGATTAAAGAAAAGGCAGGTGCCTGTAAATGTACGCTATTATTGAAACTGGTGGAAAACAATACCGTGTTAACGAAGGTGATGTAGTATTCATCGAAAAATTAGACGTGACTGAAAACGAAGCTGTTACTTTTGGTAAAGTAATCGCTGTTGGTGGTAACGACGGTATCAAAGTTGGAACTCCTTATGTTGATGGTGCTGAAGTAAAAGCTACTGCAATCAAAAACGGCAAAGGAAAGAAAATTACTGTTTTCAAATACAAACCTAAAAAAGGTTACAGCCGCAAAATAGGTCATAGACAACCTTACACTAAAGTAAGAATTGAATCTATCAAAGCTTAGTTTATGATTCATGCTGAATTTTATTTGAAAGATGAAGTCTTAATTGGATTTAGTGTAAAAGGACATGCAGGTTATGCAGACTTTGGACTAGATATCGTTTGTGCTTCTGTTACTTCTGCTGTGGAGTTAACCGCAAATGCAATTACTGAAATTTTGAAAGTTCCTGCAACAGTAGGAGTTTTCGAAAATGAAATAAGGCTTTCATTACCCGATTGTGATAACAGTAGCGCAGTTGACTTTTTAAAAGCATTGCGATTACATTTAGAATTACTATCACAAGATTACAAAGATCATATTCGATTAACCGACTTGGAGGTGTAATGTTATGTTAAGACTTAATATGCAATTTTTTGCACATAAAAAAGGTGTAGGTTCTACAAAGAACGGTCGTGACTCTGAGTCTAAACGTTTAGGTGTTAAACGTGCTGATGGACAATTTGTTCTAGCTGGAAACATTCTAGTTCGTCAACGTGGTACTCATATTCACCCAGGTGAAAACGTTGGACGTGGTTCCGATGACACACTATTTGCAAAAGTTGATGGCAAAGTAAAATTTGAGCGTTTAGGACGTGACCGCAAAAAGGTTAGCGTATACGCTGCTCAATAACAAATAGTTTATAAAAAGTGTGCTTTTTAAGCACACTTTTTTGTTGATACTAATTTCATTTTAAATAATCCAGATACTAATTTTACAAATTAGTATCTAATATTCTTGAAACAAGGTTTAGTTTATGTGGTTCATTTAAAATTTTCAATTGTAATTTTAAATGAGAATTAGTATTAGGACTAAGTTCTGGTATAATTCTATTGATATATTGTAAAGATTTATATATAATAATGTATATAATATTAATTAGCATTTAAAATGTCTTTTGTATTTTGTTTTGAATGCAAATTAGTATGAATAGAATAAGGCAAAATTGATGAAGGCGGTAAATAAATGTTTGTAGATAAAGTTAAGATTTCAATTAGAGCAGGAAATGGCGGTAATGGCGCAGTATCTTTCCATAGAGAAAAATATGTTGCAGCTGGCGGTCCCGATGGTGGCGACGGCGGAAAAGGCGGCGATGTTGTTTTCGTTATGGATGAAGGAATGTCTACCTTGGTTGATTTCCGTTATAAGCGAAAATATGTTGCAGAAAACGGAGAAAACGGAGGAGCCAGAAACTGTTCCGGTAAAGGCGCCACGAATCTTGTAATCAAAGTACCAAAAGGAACTTTAGTTAAAGATGTTGAAAGTGGACGCATCTTAGCTGATATTTCTACAAAAGAGCCTGTTATTGTTGCAAGGGGCGGAAAAGGCGGCGCTGGAAATCAGCATTTTGCAACCGCAACAAGACAAATTCCTCGTTTTGCTAAACCAGGCAAACAAGGTGAAGAATACGAAGTAACTTTGGAATTAAAATTATTGGCTGATGTCGGACTTGTTGGATTCCCGAATGTAGGTAAATCTACTTTAATTTCTGTAGTAAGTGCGGCAAAGCCAGTTATTGCGAATTATCACTTTACAACCTTAACACCTGTTTTGGGTGTTGTAAAAATAGGTGAAGGCAAGAGCTTTGTTATGGCGGATATTCCGGGCTTAATAGAAGGTGCAAGCGAAGGCATAGGGCTAGGCCATGATTTCTTGCGCCATGTTGAGCGTTGCCGTTTATTGTTACACGTTGTTGACGTATCCGGCATTGAAGGAAGAAATCCAATTGAAGACTTTGAAGCCATTAACAACGAGCTAGTAAGCTTTAGCGAAGAATTGTCTACTCGCCCACAATTGGTAGTTGCCAACAAATGCGATATGGCAACAGAAGAACAAATTACAGAGTTTAAACAATATATAGAACAAAAAGGATATCAGTTCTTTGAAATTTCTGCAGCTACAACTCAAGGTACACATGATTTAGTTCAAAAAGTTTATGCTGAGCTTCAAAAGTTACCTCCAATTAAATATTTTGAACCACAACCATTTACAGAACAAGAAATTGCAGAACGTGAAAGTAAATTTAATTCCTTTGAAGTAAAAGTAGAAAACGGAATATATTATGTAGAAGCGCCATTCTTAGAATCTGTGCTCATGACAGCAAATATGGAAGACTATGAGTCTTTGCAATATTTCCAACGTGTATTACGAAGCAGCGGAATTATTGATAAGCTTGAAGAGATGGGTATCAATGAAGGCGATATCGTTAACATTTATGATTTCGAATTTGACTATATAAGATAGGAAGTAACATGATAGAACAACAAACAAATCTCAAAGATATAAACCAATATAGTGGCTTAAGTTTAGCATATATCGGTGACTGTGTATATGAGCTTATGGTTCGTGAAAGAATATTATCACAAGGAAATATGCCTGTGAATAAGCTTCATAAAAAGTCGGTATCCATTGTATGTGCTTCTGCACAATCCAAAGCTTATGAGCTAGTAAAAGATTTGTTGACAGAACAAGAAACGGCTGTATATAAACGAGGTCGCAATGCAAATGGAAACCATGTTCCTAAAAATGCTAACCCACAGGATTATCGAAGAGCAACAGGGCTAGAAGCATTGTTTGGTTATTTATATTTAACGAATCAAACAAATCGTGTTTTAGAGTTGTTTGAGATTATTTTTAGTGGATTGCAAACAGAAAGTATATAATTTCTTTTAAACATTTAAGCTAGATGCAATAATCGAAGCTTACTTTGCGTAGTTGTACTAGTGAAAGAGGATTAAGGATGAAAAAAATATATACACCACAAACCAAAATAAACCCGAAAGAGTTTATTATTGATATACTTATTACAATGCTAGGAACTTTTGTGTTTGCTTTCGCAGTTCATTTTTTTACTGCTCCAAACAAGATTGCGCCTGGAGGAGTATCTAGTATTTCAATCATTATTAACTATCTAACCGGTTTTTCGATTGGTACAGTTAATATTTGCTTAAACATTCCGTTGATGGTAATCGGACTAATCTTTTTAGGTAAGCGATTTATGCTTAAAACAATCATATCACTAGTTACTTTTACGGTTGCAATTGATTATGTTTTAGTATATCTTCCAGTGTATCATGGAGATAAATTACTGGCTGCAATATTTGGTGGAATCATAATGGGATTTGGCATAGGCTTTGTTTTAACTCGGGGTGGCTCTACAGGTGGTATGGATATTATTAACCGTATTATTCTAAAAAAAGTGCCTCATATGAAACTTGGCAAAATAACGCTGTGTACAGATTTAATTATTATTTCTATTTCGGGTATTGCTTATGGAAGTATTGAGCCGGTATTATATGCAGCAGTTGGTTTATATGTATGTTCTACTGCATTAGATATGGTTTTATATGGTTTTCATATTTGCAAGCTCATGTATATTGTATCTGATAAAGCCGAAGAAATTGCACAGGTTATTATGACGCAAATGAATCGTGGCGCTACTATATTAGAATCTTATGGAGCTTATACAAAACAAAAAAAGCCAACGGTTATGTGTGCTGTACGGCAAAATCAATATTTTAAAGTGAAAAAAATAATTAATGCAATTGATCCAAATGCATTTGTTATCATAACCAGTGCGAATGAAATTGTGGGTTCCGGTTTTAAATCGAACGATTTATAAAAAAGTTGGGCGAACATTGTTCGCCCAAGATTCATGTTATCAGTGGGGAATACCCCAAAAATTCAAATGATATATTTATTTGCAACAATTTGTATTATTCTTAATAATTAGCCTCTGCAATCTGTAGGATTGTTTTTGTTTGTAGTTTTAGAATTTGTCTTAGATTTTACATTAGAATAAGTGCTGTTCATACCTGAATCCATAGGACTATGAACGTTTTTACAATCGTTCATGTTAGAAACAGGGTTTGTGCTTTTAGAAAATTTATTGTTTTTGTTTTTTGCCATTGATATTCACCTCTTTTCGATATTATTATGTGAAGAACAAAAACACATATGCGATGAAATACTTGCCACAAAATTTTGTATTGATTCATACACGCTGAATTGGTATAATCAGTAGGTATGATTATTAATTAATAAATTTAATCTGATACGATTACGTATAATAATCAAAGAAAGGATGAAACCACCATGTCAGGACATTCAAAGTGGAGCACCATTAAACGTAAAAAAGGTGAAAATGATGCTGCAAGATCTAAAGTTTTTACAAAAATAGGAAGAGAAATTACGGTTTGCGTTAAGGAGAGTGGACCTGATCCGAGCTCAAACAGTAAATTAAAAGATTTAATAGCAAAAGCGAAAGCAAGCAATGTGCCAAATGATAACATTGATAGAGTTATTAAAAAAGCAGCAGGTGATGGAGATAAGCAAAGTTATGAAACTGCTGTTTATGAAGGTTATGGACCAAACGGTATTGCTGTTATAGTAGAAGCTTTAACTGATAATAAAAATAGAACTGCGGCTGATGTCCGTCATTATTTTGATAAATTTGGCGGAAATCTTGGAACTATGGGATGTGTATCCTTTATGTTTGAAAGAAAAGGCGTAATCATTATTGAAAATGATGGCATTGATGAAGAAAAAGTAATGGATGATGCAATGGAATGTGGTGCAGCTGATATTGACTATCAAGATGATGCAATTGAAATTGTAACAGATCCAGCCGATTTCAGTGCAGTACGTCAAGCGTTAGAAGACAAAGGCTACACTTTTGCTTCCGCACAAATAGAACAAGTTCCATCTACATATACTGCTTTGACAGATGAAACTCATATTTCAAAAATGAATCGACTACTTGAAGCATTAGAAGATAATGATGATGTTCAAGAAATTTGGCACAACTGGGAAAACCCAGACGAAGAATAAGTAAATATAAATCAAAACCACTAGTGAACTAGTGGTTTGCTCAGACCCTAGAAGGGTCAACTCGTGCTGACCCCTCAAAGGGGTGCTGAAAGTTTGTCATCGCATCACAATTACAGGCAGCCACTATAAGTGGCTGTTTGTTTTTTGCCCTATTTCACTTGATTACCCGTAAACGGGTCCGTATATTCTTTAAATGAAATTTGGTCTTTTGCATAATCTTCTTCTAATTGGTTTCGAATGTACTCTGCTATTTTCTTTTCATTTTTTCCTACTGTATCTACAAAATAACCTCTACACCAAAAATTTCGTGATCCATATTTATATTTTAAATTTGCATGCCTATCGAATATCATCAGTGCACTCTTACTCTTGAGTGTTCCTACAAACTGTGATATACTCATATACGGTGGAATACTTACTAACATGTGTATGTGATCTACACATGCCTCCGCTTCTATTATTTCCACTTTCATTTCTGTGCATAATTTTCGAAATATTTCACCTACATCTCTTCGCAAATCTTTATAAATTATTTTTCTTCTATATTTTGGTGCAAACACTATATGGTATTCGCACCTATAACTTGAATGTGCTGTCTGTTTTACTTCATTTTTCATTGCTTAATTCCTCCTTGTTATCTTTGTGATACGGTCGCCAAACCGTCACTATTTTAACATGGAGGTTTTTCGCTTTCTTATATAATAATACATATAGCCAATTGGCTGTTTATTTGATTATGAATGAGAAAAACTAAGTACATAACATAATTTACTTTTAAATGAAATTATAGAAATAAAACCGATAGGTTAATAATGGTAAAAAACTCGATTAGGGTTTACAAAAAGCTGGTTTTGTAGTATTATAAATAAGATATTGATAAAATTTATTTTAAGAAGGATAAGTAATGCAACAGAGATCTTTAGCAAGAAATGGCATTTATAAAGCAATTTTAAATATATTTAATTTGTTAATTCCACTGATAGTAACACCCTATATTACTGGCTTACTTGAGCCTAATTTATATGGTGCATATAATAGAATATTTTCGGAATTTAACATATTTCTTACTTTAGGAACATTTGGAATATACAACTATGGAGTTCGTGAAATCAGTAAGGTTAGAGATAATCCGATTGAGAAAAGCAAACTGTTTTCTAGCCTTTTTTCAATCGGTATTATCAGTAATTTTATAATGACATTTATTTATGTCTTATTTTTTACTTTTAGAGCCAATAAACCTATTGAAGTGTATTTATATTTGGTTATGATTATACAAATTGTTGGTAACATTTTTTATATCGAATTTGTGAATGAAGCAAACGAAGATTATGGGTTTATAACCAAGAAAACGATTATTGTTCGTATCATATATTTAGTGTCAATATTTGTTTTTGTTCGTAAGCCTTCCGATATTCTACCTTATTCTATTATAATATCTTCAACAATATTGATAAATAATTTAGCTAGCTATTTTCATATCAAAAAGCATATCAGCTTTAATTTTCAGCACCTACAAATAGTAAGACATTTATATCCACTAATTGTAACTTTGCTGCTCAGTAATGTCGAAATACTATATACTCAGCTTGATAAGATAATGCTATCACCATTTATAAATGATATTGCGGTAACAGAATATGTCTTACCAACATCTTTAGTCGGGACGATTGCGGCAGTGCCACTTGCCTTAATTAATGTGGCTATTCCTAGATTATCGTCATTTATTGGACAAGGTAATAAAAGTGAATATACTAGAGTTTTAAATAAAACGATAAATAACTATATGTTGATGGTCATTCCAATGGGCTTTGGTATGGCGGCGTTAGCACAAGAAATTATGCAATTCTTTTCAAAGGGCGTATATGCAAACGCATTTCCTGTTCTGATTGTATCAGGAATGGCACGAGTTGTGTTTGGCTATCAATCCATTATCATGAACTTAATTATGTATATAAATTCACTTGAAAAACAACTTACAACTTTGATGCTCGTTTTTGGTATTGTGAATTTGGGATTTAATTTTGGTTTAGTAGGGTTAGGGCTATTCTCACCTTTTACAGCTCTTGTTACAACAGTAATAGCAGTTTTGTTATTTGTAATTGTAGGATATATTTATACACGCAAAAAGTTACAGCTTAATTACAAGCTACTATCAAAAGAGATAATAGGATATATTGTCGTATCATTAACCTTTTTCCCAATTTCTTGGGTAATTCGTGGACTATCTCTTGGATTATGGCCAACTATTATTATCGTTATGATAATATGTTCTGGAATTTATGGACTTTATTTACTTGTTACGAAGGATACTTTTGTTTTGGATATTTTAAATAAAGTGAAATTAAAATTGAAACGGGATTAGAAATAAATTTAATTTTAAGGAGTGTAAAAATGCCTTTCATAACAGTAGTTGTTCCTGTCTACAATACCTCAGCATATCTAAATAAATGTCTTGATAGCTTATTGAATCAAGACTTTAAAGATTATGAGATTTTAGTAATAAATGATGGTTCTACTGATAACAGCTTAGAGATTTTAAAAGAATATGAAAATAAGTTTTCCAATAAAATCAGTTTGATTACAGGAGAAAACAGAGGAATCAGTGCGGTTAGAAACACAGGTATTATGAAATCCAAGGGTGAGTATATTTGCTTTATAGATAGTGATGATTATGTAGAATCAACCTATTTTAGTGATTTATATTCCGCTATAACCAATGAAAATGCAGATGTTGCTGTTTGCGACTTTTATGAGTGGAATGATTTGGAAAATACAAAAACTACGCGTATCGCTGGCGAATTTACAAATTGTAAATTACAAGATAAGCCTAGTTTGTTGTTTGAAATCAACTCAAGTCCGTGGAACAAGCTTTATCGTAAAAATATGCTTTTGGAAAATAAAATTGAATTTCCTTTAAATTTAAAATATGAGGATGCTTATTTTGTATTGCTCGCATTGCTAAAATCAAATAGAATTGTAAAAGTGAATAAGCCTTTAGTTGATTATCGTGTAAGAGAAAATAGCGAAACAACTAATGTGAATGCACGCGTATTTGATATTTTTAAAATATTGGATTTAGTAAATGATGCTTTTAAAAAGGATTCCAGTTATAATTGCTATCGTGAAGCATTAGAGTTTATCAATGCAAATAGAGTTACTGTCTATTGCTTACAACAAGTTTATCAAAAGCAAGACGATATTATAAATCAATTCATTGATACCGCATATAAGTACATGGATAGTCATTTTCCAAGTTGGCGAAAAAACAACTATTTTAAAGCCGATAATTCTAAGTTGGAGTTCATGATTAAGAGCAGTAAGATGTTAACAAAACTTTATGTAAAAACGCAAAGAAAGATTAAGGGGAATTGAGATGAAAAAAGAGCAACTCAGTCAATTCGAGGGAATTAGCTTAAAAGAAATGCAACAATTATTACTCGATGATTTAAAAGCATTTCATAAAGCATGTGAAGAATTAAATTGCAGATATTGTTTAACTTTTGGTTCACTATTAGGAGCAGTTCGCCACGATGGTTTTATACCATGGGATGATGACGTTGATGTTTATATGCCTCGCGAGGATTACATTCGTTTCATGAAATATGGAGAAGAAAAGTTAGGCAAGAATTATTTTATTCAAACAGCGCAAACGGATAAGCATTATAAAATACTTCATATTCCTGCTAAAATAAGAAGTAATTCTTCAACTTTAATAGAGGAATGGAATGTAAAATATCATCAAGGTAGTTTTATTGATATATTTACGTTAGATTATATTGGAAATGACGAAAAGGATTTTACCAAAATACATAAAAAATGTGCATTTTTGCAATCTTTAAAAATGAGAATTTCGTTTAAAGAGTTATCTGGTATCAAAAAATACATAAGAATTGCTTTACAACTGATTTTTAAGCTTATTCCCGCAAAAGCTATTGATAGCTACATCCAAAAACAGGTTGCAAAATTTTCTGATAATAAAACTTCATTTAATGGCAGAATATATGATGGTATAGATAGTATTCAAAAAGACTCTTTTGATGAAAAAGATATTTTCCCATTAAAGCTACATAAATTTGAAGATTGTGAGTTGTATGTGCCGAATCATCCAGAAAATATTTTACCGGTGTGGTATTCTAATTATAATGAGTTACCAAGTGAAGAACAGCGTATTCCACATGGCTATTTCTATAGTGATAGAAATTATAAGGAATTTATTTAATAAAAATCGAAAGAAAGCGATTATATTATAATGGAAAAAATATATATCATAGCTTTGCATTTAGCATATGGTGGGGTAGAAAAAGCAATTATAAATATGGCAAATATTTTTGTAGAAAAGACTGATGTTGAAATTATATCAGTCTATAAAATGCCCAATGCTCCGGCATTTCCACTCGATGAAAGAGTTCGTGTGACGTATTTATTAAAAGACATTCCAAATAAAGAAGAATGGATTAGAGCGAAGAACAGTAGAAATATATTCTCTTTTATGAAAGAGAGCTTGAAAGCCGTAAAAATACTTTATAACAAGAAAAAGGCAGTTAAAAAAGCTATAAAAGGTATCTCCAAAGGAACTATTATTACTACAAGAAATGAAGATACAGTAGTTTTATCAAAATATGGTCAAAGCGGAGTGAAAAAAATAGCGCAACTTCATCATGACCATAACTTTGAACCAAAGCTAGTGAATGATATTAAGCAGAATTACAGTAATATTGATACACTAGTATTACTGACTCCACAATTAGTTTCAGAAACAAAAGATATGCTTGTTGGGAATAATAATCATACAAAGGTTATTTGCATTCCAAATTTTATTGAAGAAATTCCTCCTATTCAGGATTTTAATAGAAAAAAGAATATGGTTATTTCTGTTGGTAGGCTTCACACTGTGAAAGCCTTTGATAGGCTTGTACGCATTTTTGCCGAAGCAAATAAAGATTTTCCTGATTGGAAACTTTATATTGTAGGTGATGGTGAAGAAAAAGATAATCTTTCAAATTTAATAAGTGATTTAAAAATGAACGATCATATTATTCTTACAGGACAAAAAAACAGCGAAGAAATTGAAGAACTATTGAATGAATCATCTATATTCGCTATGACATCATTGAGCGAAGGGCTTCCGTTTGTTTTAATAGAAGCGTGTAGCTGTGGCGTTCCTATGATTGCTTATGACGTAAGGGTTGGGCCTAGAGCTGTAATTGAAGATAAAGTTAACGGCTATCTCGTTGAAGATAATAACCAGAAAAGTTATATTGAACTACTTGATAAGATGATGAGCGACACAGAACTTAGAAAAACTATGGGTAAAAATGCATACAAGACAGCAAATAGATTTTCGAAAGAGTATGTAAGCGAAATGTGGTTTCAAAATTTATAAAAATTATTAAGGGGCGAAAAGATGATTAAAACAGTAAGTGAATGGATTAAAAAAAATTGGTTAGTTCTTTTGATCGTGGCACAACCATTGTTAGATATATTAGCATATTGGCAACAAAATTCTATAGGCACACTTGCAGGAGTAGTGCGTTTATGCATCGTAATTGCTTTACCAATTTACATTCTTGTGATAACCAAGAAAAAGAAGTCTTTTATTTTAATTATGGGAATTATGGCATTTTTCAGCTTGTTACATATAGTTAATGGCTTTAGAGTAGGCTATATTAATATGTTCCAAGATATTGCATACCTGCTTCGAGTTATTCAAATGCCAGTATTAGCAGTTTGCTTTATCTATTATTTTAATGATGAAAGAAAGAAAGACTTAACAAATAAAGCTTTTGTGATTAACGGAGTTATCATTTTTGTTTCAATGATAATTGCGCATCTTACAAATACAGCAGAATATTCATATGGTAGTTATAAATTTGGCTTGATGGGATGGTTTTCAAATGCAAATTCCCAAAGTATTATTATTATTTCTTTAATTCCTATCGTATTATATTTTGCACTATCAGCACATAAAAAAATATGGTTTATTCTTGCCGCAATTACATCTTGGTTTATGTTAATTTCAAATGGAACAAAAGCATGTTATTTATCGATTTTTGTTATTTTTATCGGCTTTTCTGTGTTTATGGTATTTGAACGTATTTTAAAGCATAAAGAAGGTAAGAAGCTAAATATCATCGCGATTGCAATGATGCTTTGCTTAGTAGGAATCAGTGTTCTAGGTTATGAATATACGCCAAGATATGATATGGACAATTTAAGTGGCACAAAACGTTCTGAAGAACAAACAGAAATGGATAAAGCATTAGATGAAATCAGCACCGACAAAAAAGATGGAGAAGGAACTCAGCGTAGACTAACAATTGAAGAAATGTTAGCTGATCCAGTAAAGAAAAAATGGATTGTAGATTATTATGGACCTAAACTAGATAAAGGTCTTGTGGAGCGTTTTGGTGTTGAAACAGTTCTTGAAGCATATGGATGGACTCCTCCGGCTTATCGATTGGCTGATATGAGATTAAAGAAGATAACCTATGCTAATTTATTGTGGGAAAGCAGCGATTTTATCACGAAATTAGTAGGATTTGAGTATAGTGATATTCATGGATATGACCTAGAAAACGATTGGCCTGCAATCTACTTTTACTATGGATATTTAGGATTAGGATTGTATGTGTTATTTATTTTAGCAATCTTATTCTTTATTATAAGACGTGTGATTAAAGATTTTAAAGGCAGTATGAATCTATACAATTTTGCATTGCTTATTACATTCGGATTACAAATTGGGTTAGCCCAATTCTCTGGTGCGATATTGCGCCGTCCAAATGTGTCAATTTATATGGCAATTATAATTGGATTAATTTATTATCAAACTAATATTGCACCAATTAAAAAAGGTAATGATATAACGGGCATAGAGGAAAATTAAGATGAAAGTAAGCGTAATTGTTCCAGTATACAATGCTGAAAAATATTTAGAGAAATGTCTGAATTCGTTAGTAAATCAAACATTGAATGAAATTGAGATCATTATTGTGAACGATGGTTCTACCGATGATTCTCAAAAAATTATTGATCAATTTGTTCAACAGTATCCAACTAAAATCAAGTCATTCATTCAAAAAAATGCAGGTCAAGCTGTAGCAAGAAATTTTGGTTTAAAGCATATTACTGGTGAGTGTATTGGCTTTGTGGATAGCGATGACTGGGTTGATGAGGATATGTACGAGCAGTTATTTCATCATATGATTGATAATGATGCTGATATTGCAGTATGTGATATGGTAGACAATTATCCGAATAAAACAATCTATCACAATTCCTCCGATATAACGAATAAATTCAGTGTAACACCATCTGCTTGTAATAAGCTGTTTAAAGCAACATTAGTAGGTGATTGTGATTTTCCGGCAGGCTTGTGGTATGAAGATTTTTGTTTTACAACAAAACTATTGCTTAAAACAGATAAGCTTGTAGGCGTGAATAAAGGCTACTATCATTGTCATTGTTTAGAGGAATCTACAATGCATAATCATAACTCTGTAAAGAATTTGGATATGCTGAGCGTAATGACAATTTTAAAAGAATATATTGATACCTTAGATCAATCTGAGCAGTATACTGATATTTTCGAGTTTATGTTATTACATCACGTAGTTATTACCTCAATCAATCGTGTAGCAATTCAGAAAAATGAGCAAAAGCATATGGTTATTAGCAAAATGCGTGAATATGTAAAAGCATACATTCCGAAGTTAAAATCATGTAAAAGCTATAATCAGCTTCCGAATAACAGAAAAATTATTGCATGGTTGAATTATAATGGATTATATCATATTTCAAAGTTATTACTCGGGATAAAAGCAAAAAATGGGTATACCAAGAATTTTGTGTAAATATAAAAACAATCAGAACAAGAAATAGGAACAAAATAGTAATTGACATAGTGTATAGGTTAGTTGAAACAAGTTTATTTAATGACAAAAGGGGCATGCCCCTTTTGTCATTAAATTTTGGCGGATGAACATAGAATCATCCAGCGATTCTGTCCGAAAACATGATGTTTAATTGGTTTAAAACAACGTCCCAATTTCGACAACGTTGTGTCCATCGTTCGACAATTTTTTTTGAAGCTAAATACAGTATCCTTTTTAAACTATCATCATTTTGAAATGATGGTTTATTCTTGGTTATTTGTCTGAACTGCCTGTTTAATCCCTCAATAATATTAGTTGTGTATATTATTTTCCTTACATCAGTTGGATATGCAAAAAAGGTTGATAGTATATCCCAGTTATCCTCCCAACTCTTTATGCAAGAAGGATAACTTTTACCCCATTTTTCTTTGAATGATATTAGATTATTCAATGCTTCTTCCTCTGTAACAGCTTGATATACTAGTTTTAGATCTGCCATTAACTTCTTGATATCTTTGTATCCTACATATCGTGTTGAATATCGAATTTGATGTATAATACAACGTTGAATGTGCGCTTTGGGATATGCTGCATTGATTGCTTCTTTAAAACCTTTTAAACCGTCAACACAAAATAGGTATACATCTTGCAAACCCCTTGATTTCAAGTCATTCATAACGCTCAACCAGAATTTTGAGCTCTCGTTTTCTCCAATCCAAATGCCCAATATATCTTTATTTCCTTCAAGTGTAATTCCTAAAACCACATATGCTGCTTTCGTTACAAACTGATTGTTTTCTTTTACTTTGTAGTGTATTGCATCCATGAACACAAATGGGTATACACTATCTAGTGGACGGTTTTGCCATGCTGTTACTTCCGGCATTATTTTTTCTGTTATCTTGCTTACTAGTCCATCTGAAATTTCTACATCATAAAGATTTTTTACTTGTTCAGCAATATCTCGTTGAGACATGCCACAAGAGTAAAGTGCAATAATTTTTTCTTCCATCCCGTCAGCATTACGATTATATTTACCAATAATTTGTGGTTCAAATTCACCGTTTCTATCACGAGGAACATTAATATCCACTTCGCCAAGTTGTGTTTTAACTGTTTTCTTTGAATATCCATTTCGATAATTTTTCGACATGCTTTTTCCGTCATCGTTCGCTATTCTTTGACTTTTTTGGTAACCCAATTCTTCGTCTAATTCACTATCCATAACTTGCTGAAGAACATCTTTGAACATCTCTTTCATTGCCTGCATAACCTCTGTTGTGCTTGTGAAGTTTTGGCTGTTCACATACTCTTTTAATAACTCTTTCGGTTGCTTTTCCATAAAAAAATACTTCCTTTCATACTTGAATTTATTATCTTAATTCTTGTCTGATTGGAAGTACCTTATTCACTTTTACACAAAATTTTCGGGAGTCTCGCAAAAATGTAATAATCAATACGCAAGCAACCCCCTATTACTGAAAAGTAATAGAGGGTTGCTGCTATTAGGGGAAAAGATATTTTGATTTCTATTCCGGTAATGATACAATTATTTGTTTATCTTTTAATTCCATCTTAAGCTTTGAAGCTTGCTTGATGTCTAACGCTTGAATAAAACTTTGCGGTATTTGTACTCGACCAGACTTATCCACTATTGAGAATTCATCATGAGTTAAAAGCATATCAATACTTTCGGAATCTAATTCTTGAATAACCTCGGAGTAAGATTTACGATGCATCTCAGTGCCAATTTTTCCATCTTTA